>NZ_JAGQTN010000149.1 GCF_020438995.1 Gordonia sp. (in: high G+C Gram-positive bacteria) | reverse complement strand
CGATCGTCCGGCGCGAGTCGGCCGCCGTCGGACTGCCGATGCCGACCCTGGCCGTCGAACCCGGACGGGCGATCGCCGGACCCGGCACCGTCACCGTGTACGAGGTCGGCACCATCAAGGACGTCGAACTCGAACGCGGAGCCATCCGGCGCTACGTCTCGGTCGACGGCGGGATGAGCGACAATATCCGCACCGTCCTGTACCAGGCGGAGTACGACGTACGATTGGTCTCGCGCGTGTCATCGGCGCCCGCGGTGGTGAGCCGGGTGGTGGGCAAGCACTGCGAGAGCGGTGACATCATCATCAAGGATTGCTGGCTGCCGGGCGACCTGCAGGCCGGGGATCTGCTGGCGGTGGCGGCGACGGGGGCATACTGCTACTCGATGTCGAGCCGGTACAACATGGTGATGCGTCCGCCGGTGGTGGCCGTCGCCGACGGCGCATCGCGACTGCTGATCCGTCGGGAGACGATCGAAGATTTCTTGCGACTGGAGGTAGGCAAGTGACCGAAGCCGTTCAGGACCGGCCGGCCATCGGTGTGGCGGTGCTAGGCATGGGCAACGTCGGCGCCGAGGTCGTGCGCATTCTGGAGGAGAACGCCGACGACCTGCGGGCCCGCGTGGGCGCGCCGCTGGAGATCCGCGGCGTGGCAGTGCGGGATCTGACCAAACCACGCAAGATCGATTCGGCACTGCTCACCACCGATGCCGCCGCCCTGGTGGCCCGCGACGACGTCGACATCGTCGTCGAACTCGTCGGTGGTATCGACCCGGCCCGCGAACTGATCCGCACAGCGCTGACCAGCGGAAAATCCGTGGTATCGGCCAATAAAGCGCTGCTGGCCGACTACACGGGCGAATTGGCCGGGGCGGCCGCCGAGGCGAAGGTCGACCTGTACTTCGAGGCCGCCGTGGCCGGTGCGATCCCGGTGATCCGGCCGCTGATGCAGTCGCTCGCCGGTGACAAGGTGCAGCGGGTCGCCGGAATCGTCAACGGCACCACCAACTTCATCCTCTCTGCGATGGACTCCACCGGCGCCGGCTACGACGAGACCCTCGCCGAGGCCGGCCGACTCGGGTACGCCGAGGCCGACCCCACCGCCGACGTCGGCGGCTACGATGCGGCAGCCAAGGCCGCGATCCTCGCCTCGATCGCCTTCCACACCCGGGTCACGGCGGCCGACGTGTACCGCGACGGCATCACCGAGGTCACCGCGGCGGACCTGGCGGCTGCCCAGAAGTTCGACTGCACCGTCAAACTGCTCGCCATCTGTGAGCGGATCGCCGGCGACGACGGCGAGCAGGTCTCCGCTCGTGTCTATCCGGCGCTCGTCCCGCTGTCCCATCCGCTGGCCTCGGTCAGCGGTGCGTTCAACGCAGTGGTGGTGGAGGCCGAGAACGCCGGGCGGTTGATGTTCTACGGCCAGGGTGCCGGTGGTGCTCCCACGGCTTCGGCCGTGATGGGTGATCTGGTGATGGCGGCGCGCAACAAGGTGCACGGCGGTCGCGGACCACTCGAATCCACTTACGCCGAACTGCCCGTCGCCTCCATCGACGACGTGCCCACCCGCTACTACGTGTCGATGCGGGTTGCCGACCGGCCCGGGGTCCTCGCGCAGGTGGCCGGCGAATTTTCCAAGCGTTCGGTGAGTATCTCCGCGGTGCGTCAGGAGGGCGCCGGCGACGACGCCCGGCTGATCGTGGTGACCCATCGTGCACCCGACCGCGCGCAGTCGGAAACCGTTGCGGCACTGGAAGACATGGATGCGGTGATCAAGGTATCCAGCGTCCTCCGAATGGAAGGAACAGATGACTGACGTGAGCCCGACTGACGTGACCCCCACCCCCGTGCACCGCGCCTGGCCGGGCCTCATCGAGGCCTACCGGTCGCGGATGCCCGTCGCCGACGACTGGAAGGTGGTGACGCTGCTGGAGGGCGCCACTCCGCTGGTGCCGGCACCGCACCTGTCCGAGCTCACCGGGTGCGAGGTGTACCTCAAGGTGGAGGGGCTGAACCCGACCGGCTCCTTCAAGGACCGCGGAATGACGATGGCTGTGACCACCGCAGTCAACAACGGCAAGCGGGCCGTTCTGTGCGCGTCGACGGGCAACACATCCGCGTCGGCCGCCGCTTATGCGACCCGAGCCGGTATCACCTGTGCAGTGCTGATCCCTGAGGGCAAGATCGCCATGGGCAAGCTGGCGCAGGCGGTTATGCACGGCGCCAAGATCATTCAGGTTCAGGGTAACTTCGATGACTGCCTCGAACTGGCCCGCAAGGTCACCGCGGACTTCCCGGAGATCGAACTGGTCAACTCGGTGAACCCGGCCCGTATCGAGGGGCAGAAGACCGCCGCGTTCGAGATAGTCGACGTGCTGGGCCGGGCACCCGATGTGCACGCGTTGCCCGTGGGCAATGCCGGTAACATCACCGCTTACTGGAAGGGCTACCGCGAATACCACGCCGACGGCATCAGCGACTCTCTGCCGCGGATGCTGGGCGTGCAGGCCGCGGGTGCGGCGCCGTTGGTGAACGGTGCACCGGTGAAGAATCCGGAGACCATCGCCACCGCGATCCGCATCGGATCGCCGGCGAGCTGGAATCAGGCGGTCGCCGCCAAGGACGAGTCGAACGGCCAGTTCCGGGCGGCGACCGACGAGAAGCTGCTGGAGGCCTACCGGCTGGTCGCGGGCAAGGAAGGCGTGTTCGTCGAACCGGCCTCTGCCGCCAGCGTGGCGGGCCTGCTCGCCGCCCACGCCGACGGCTGGATCGAGCCGGGCAGCACCGTCGTGTGCACCGTGACCGGTAACGGTCTCAAGGATCCGGACACCGCGCTCTCGGGTATGCCCGAGGTCAACGCCATCCCGGTCGACCCGGTTGCGGTTGCGGATGCTCTCGGTGTCGGCTGACCTGGAGATGGCCGGCGACCTGCTGCCGGAGGCGCCCCCGTCCGTCGGGGATGCCGATACTGTTCTGCCCGAAGGTATTTCAGCTCGGGTTAGAGTCCCGGCCTCGAGTGCGAATCTGGGGCCGGGATTCGATTGCCTCGGTATCGCGCTCGGAGTGTACGACGAGTTGACCGTGACGACGGCTCCGTCGGGTATTCACATCGATGCAGTCGGCGAGGGCGCCGACGACATTCCCCGCGACGACCGGCATCTCGTGGCGCGGGCGGTGCGCCGCGGATTGGAATACGGCGGCGCGAGCGCGAGCGGCCTGACCCTGCAGTGCGTGAACGCGATCCCGCATTCGCGCGGCCTCGGCTCGTCGGCGGCCGCCGCAGTCTCGGGTTTCGCTGCGGCGTCGGGTCTGCTCGCCGCCGCCGGTGTTCGTGAACCGTTCACCGATGCCGAGCTGGTGCAGCTTGCCGGCGAGTTCGAGGGTCACCCGGACAACGCGGCCGCGAGCGTACTCGGCGGGGCGGTGGTGACCTGGACCGACAGCCCCCTAGAGGCCAATCCCGACGGTGTGGTGGCCGATGGTGACATCTACCTGGCCCGTCGACTGGCCGTGCATCCCGACATCCGGGCCACGGTATTCGTGCCGGAGACGGAGTCATCGACCTCGCACACGCGTGGCCTGTTGCCCGATTCGGTCCCGCGCACCGATGCGGTGTTCAACCTGTCGCGTTCGGCGCTGGCGGTGGTTGCCCTCACGACGGCTCCGGAATGCCTCTTCGACGCAACCGTCGACCGTCTGCACCAGCCGTATCGGGCGCCGTCGATGCCGCACAGTGCCGAACTCGTCGCGATGCTACGCGAACACGGCTATGCCGCGATGGTGTCGGGGGCGGGGCCGTCGGTGCTGATCCTCGGTGCGCTCCCGGTGACCGACGACGTGGTGGCGCTCGCGCACGATATCGGATTCGCCACCTGGCCCGTCGAAGTGGCCAAAGGTGTCGAGATCTCCTGGTGACACCCCGTCCGGACGGGAATGATGGCCGCCGATTGTAATTTCGGGCGTGTTACCCGTAGTATGCGAAAACGGCCAGCGTAGTATGGGTCTTGGCCGCGCAGAGTTTTCTGCCACGTTTCTCTTCCGCAATCCGGCACATCTCATCCCGGAACTCGTACACCGCACCGGGTGTGGCCGAGGTGAGCAGTCGCCCCGGGTACGGGCGGGGTGTCACCCGATGCGGAGCCCATAGAAGCGGGGATTCTCGTGGCGCACACCCCGAATACTTTCCCTGCCGACGTCCACCCGGACGTACATTCTCCCGCTGAGCGCGGGGGCAGCCTAGACCCCGATCTCATGAGTAGAGAACGGGGAACGAAAGGACATCCGTGACCGATACGGACGTGATCAGCGCGCCGAAGAGCAAGGCACGTGCCGGACTTTCCGGCATGGTCCTCACCGAATTGCGTGCTCTGGCCGGTGAGCTGGGTATCAAAGGCACATCGGGCATGCGCAAGGGCGATCTCATCGCCGCTATCAAAGAACGTCAGGGCGGCGCCGATCAGCTCACCCTGACCCCCGACGTGCCCAAGAGCGCGGACACGGCCAAAGTCGTCAAGACCAAGGCGCCCCGCACGACTCGTGCGCCGCGTGCGGCCAAGGTGACTGACGAGGGTACCGACAGCGCTCCTGAGGCTGCTTCGGCCACCACCGACAGCGCCACCACCGACGCGGGTCAACCTGGTGGACCCGCGGGCGAGCCGCGGGCCGATGAACCGGCCAAGGACGACGCCGTGAAGGCCGAATCCGGCAAGAACGAATCCGGCAAGAGTGAGGGCGCCAGGTCGGAATCGCCGCGTGCCGAGAGCGCCGCCGGCGAGCAGCAGGGTGACAACGCCCAGGGTGAGGGTCGCGGCCGTAACCGGAATCGCAATCAGCAGGGCCAGAACAACAACCAGCGCGGGGACAACCAGCGCGGCGACGGCCAGCGCGGTGATAACCAACAGAGCAAGAACCAACAGGGCAAGAACCAGCAGGGTGGGCAGAACGGCCCACGCGACGATGACGACGAGGACGGCGGCGGCCGCGGCCGCCGCGGCAGGCGTTTCCGCGAGCGCCGCCGCGGGCGTGACCGCGACTCGGTGGCCTCGGGTGAGCCGCAGATCGCCGAGGACGACGTCCTGCAGCCGGTCGCGGGCATTCTCGACGTCCTCGACAACTACGCCTTCGTGCGCACTTCCGGCTACCTGGCCGGGCAGAACGACGTCTACGTGTCGATGAACCTGGTGCGCCGCTACGGACTGCGCCGTGGCGATGCGGTAACCGGTGCGGTGAAGGTGCCCAAGGACGGTGAGCAGGCCAACCAGCGGCAGAAGTTCAATCCCCTGGCACGTCTGGACACCGTCAACGGCGGTGATCCCGAAGCGGCCCGCAAACGTCCCGAGTTCAACAAGCTCACCCCGCTGTACCCCAATCAGCGGCTGCGGCTGGAAACCACGCCCGAGCGTCTCGACACCCGCGTCATCGACCTGATCATGCCGATCGGCAAGGGCCAGCGTGCGCTGATCGTGTCGCCGCCGAAGGCCGGTAAGACGACGATCCTGCAGGACATCGCCAACGCGATCACCACCAACAACCCCGAATGCCACCTGATGGTGGTGCTGGTGGACGAGCGCCCCGAAGAGGTCACCGACATGCAGCGATCGGTGAAGGGTGAGGTTATCGCCTCCACCTTCGACCGGCCGCCGTCAGATCACACCTCGGTTGCCGAACTGGCCATCGAACGGGCCAAGCGCCTCGTCGAGCAGGGCAAGGACGTGGTGGTTCTGCTCGACTCGATCACCCGTCTAGGCCGCGCGTACAACAACGCGTCGCCGGCGTCGGGACGTATCCTGTCCGGTGGTGTCGACTCGACGGCCCTGTACCCGCCCAAGCGGTTCCTCGGCGCCGCGCGCAACATCGAGAACGGCGGTTCGCTCACGATCATCGCGTCGGCGCTGGTGGAGACCGGATCGACCGGTGACACGGTCATTTTCGAGGAGTTCAAGGGCACCGGCAACGCCGAGCTCAAGCTCGACCGCAAGATCTCCGAACGCCGGGTGTTCCCCGCGGTCGACGTGAACCTGTCGAGCACTCGCAAGGATGAGCTGCTGCTCTCGCCCGAGGAGTTCTCGATCGTGCACAAGCTGCGCCGGGTGCTCAGCGGGCTCGATTCGCAGCAGGCCATTGATCTGCTGATCTCGCAGCTCAAGAAGACCAAGACCAATATCGAGTTCCTGATGCAGGTCCAGTCGAACGCTCCCGGGGCGATGAAGGACGACTGATCGGCCTACTAGCACTACGACAACACCCCCGAAGGCCGGGTTTCCCGGCGATCGGGGGTGTTGTGCGTATACGGCGCTCTCAGGCGGCGAGATCGTCGATGAGCTGATCCCAGGCTTCCGAGGCGATGGCGGCGACCGGCCCGGTCTGGGTGGCCACGAAACTGCACCGGCCGTGCCGGTCGTACAGTTCGATCGCCCCGGTGCGGCCGCACGCGCCCTGCGACCACGTGATCCAGCAATCCTCGACGAGATTGAAGTTGATCATCACGCGCGCCGTTCCCGACGCGATCACCATGGTGCCGTTGTGTTCCCGGCATCCGTCGAGCTCGGCATGGCGCATCTGCAGACATCCTGTGGCGACCGCGCACAACGTCAGCGGCATACCCAGCAGCGCGGCGTGTTCGAGTGCGGAGATCACCCGGGCCGGATCGACGCGGACCGCGGGCAGTGGTGAAGCGATGGTTTCGTCGGCCAGACGGCCGCGCCGCCAGGCCCCGCAGTCATCGAGCAGTGTGTCGAACAGAGCAATCTGGTCATCGTCGGGGATCTGGGATGCGTCCGGCTCGACGTGTTGGTCGCCTGACTGGCCAGGGTCGTCTCCGGTGGGCGGCACCGCCAACGACAGGGCCTCGAACGCCAGCCGGTCGGAGTGCTCGGTCAGATACGTCGCGTGCGCGGTGTTCCCGTCGGCATCGAACAGGCGCAGCGTCGGCGGAACATGCGCTGACGGCTCGGTGATCAGGGCTTTCCCGAGGCGTCGGGGATTGATCCGCAGCGAGATGCGGGAACCGTCCGGCCGCAGCGGTCCACCGATCTCACCCGGAGCGCTGTGCACGCCCACGTCGTTCATGACGACGGGGCCGGCGACGGTCACCCCGACCACACGGTCGAGCAGGGACAGGTTGGCGGCCAGTTCGCGGATCGGGGTCTCGAGCACGGCCCCGGCGAACCCGGGCGTGGCCAACAGCGTGTCCAGATCGCTGGCCGTGTGCCGTGCCCGGCCCGGACAGTAACAGCCCGATGCATTCGCGCATCCGTGCCGGGTGATACCGGTGACCTCGTGGTCACCGGCGGTGCCGGTCGAGTCATCGGGTGTTGTGTCCGGGGAATCGGGCATCGTCGCCTGTTCCTTCCTGCTCGCCGCCGGGCGAGTCTCTAGTACACGTCGCGCAGGTAGCGCTTGTCGGATTTGAGCTTGCTGATGTAGGCCTCGGTGTCGTTGGCCGAGAGTCCGCCGTGCTCGGCGATGAGCTCGTGGAGGGCTTCGTCGACGTCGTGCGCCATCCGGGTCGCGTCACCGCACACGTAGATGTGGGCGCCGGATTCGAGCCAGGAGAAGAATTCGGCGCCCTTTTCGAGCATCCGGTTCTGCACGTAGACCTTGTGTTCCTGATCGCGTGAGAATGCGAGGTCGAGATGGGTGAGGACGCCGTCGGTGACGAACTGACCGAACTCGTCGGCGTAGATGAAATCGCTGGCGCGGTGCTGATCGCCGAAGAACAGCCAGTTCTCGCCCGTGGCTCCCTGCGACACCCGCTCATGCAGGAAGGCGCGGAACGGCGCGACGCCGGTACCGGGCCCGATCATGATGACCTTGGCGTCATCGGCGGGCAGCCGGAACGACTTGTTGGGGGTGATGTACACGCCCACCTGCTCGCCGACCGATCGCCGATCGGCGAGGTAGGTCGAACACACGCCGCCTCGATCGCGGTTCCCGGTGCGGTAGCGGACCGTGGCCATGGTGATGTGCACCGAACCGGAGTGCACACGCGGGCTCGACGAGATCGAGTAGACGCGCGCGGCCAGTGGCTTGAGTTCGGCGATCAGTTCCTCGGGGGTGATGGTGAGGTTCGGGTCGACGTTGAGGACGTCGAGGACGTCGCGGCCGTACAACCAGGCGTCGAGTGCCTCGTGATCGCCGGTGTCGACGAGGTGGCTGATCTCGGGGTCGTGGGTGCGTTTGGCGATGTAGTCGACCAGGTACTTGGTGGGCACACCGACCTCGTAGTGATGGGTGAGTGCCTCGCGCAGGGAGTGCTCGGTCTTGCGGTCCTTGATCACCTCGTCGCCGGTGGCACCGATGCGCTTGAGGATCAGATCGACGACGACCGGGTCGTTGACGGCGGCGATGCTGATGCCGTCGCCTGGTTCGTAGGCGATACCGCTATCGCCGAGCGAGATCTCGATGTGCCGCACCTCCTTGGAGGATGTGGCACCGGAGAGCACCGAGTTGGTGATGATCGTCGCCGGATAGGGGTTCTTTCGGCCCCAGGCGGACTTGCCGCCGGACTTCGCCGGTGCGGGCTCGGGAGTCTCGGGGACCTCGACAACAGCGGGCTCGGCAACTGCGGGTTCGGTGATGGTGGGCTCGGGCGTGGGGACCTCGACCGCGGGTTCCTCGACAGCGGCCGCGGCACCGGCGGCGGCGAGCGCGGGCAGCGCCTCGGCGATCCAGTCGTCGGCCGGTCCCTGGTAATCGACATCGCAGTCGACGCGGTCGATGACCCTGGTCGCGCCCAGTTCGGCGATCCGCGCATCGAAGTTCTTGCCGGCCTGACAGAACCCGTCGTAGATGGAGTCACCGAGCGCGACGACACCGAAATAGGTGCCCTCGAGCCGCGGTGCGTCCGGACCGGCGACCTCCTGCCAGAAATCCTCGGCGTCATCGGGCATCTCACCCTCGCCGTAGGTGGAGCAGACGATCACCAGATGGCCGGCGGCCGCGAGCGTATCCAGGTCCATGTCGCCCATGTCCTTGGTTGCGGCTGCGAAGCCGTGCTCGGCTGCGGCGGTTTCGATCTGTTCGGCGACGTACTCGGCGTTGCCGGTCTGCGTGCCGTAGACGATCAGCAGCGGTCGCGGACCGGCTTCGGCTGCGGCGGGCTCGGCGGCCGGCTGTGTAGCAGGTGCGGCCGCGTCGATCGTGGCGGCGGAAATCGGGGCAGTAGCGGAAGCGGCGGGCTGCGCCGGCTCCGAAGGCAGTCCGATCCGGGTGTTCAATCCGGCCAGAAATCCTGCCAGCCAGGCCTTCTGTTCGCCCGTGAAGGGTACGTCCGCGGGAATGTGAGGCAGTTCCATGTCTATCCGACCTTAAATTTGTCAGTGCGATTTGCGTCACTGTGATATATACCGGCCGCAATGGTAGCGGTGACATCCGGGACGGCTCTGGAGGCGAAGAGCTCATCGAAACCGGGCAGTCCACCGAGCTTTTCGCGGTTGACGGCATCTTGATGAAGAACCCAGCCGTAGGTCGCGGGCGCGTCGATCGACCGGACGTTACGCAGCCACAGCGCGTTCTTGTAGTCGGTGACGCGCTTGTTGCCGATCAGTGCCGCGAGCTGCTCGCGGGTGTAGCCGGAGAGGATGTCGCGGGCATACTTCTTGACGCGCCCGGTGAGTTCGAAGTCCTCGGTCAGCACCAGATTACGGGCGGCCTTGGCGATCGCGGTCTCGCCGGTTTCCGCCGAGGTCTTGCGCAGGCGGCGGGTGGCCACTTCCCGGGCGAGTTCGAAGACGATGAACGCGCCGAGCACACGGAACATCTGTTCGTCGTCGGTGTGGCCGAACTCGGGGGTGAGCCCGTCCGCGACCGGTGCCTTGTACCGGATCGAGACCTTCAGTTTGCGGACCTGGTCGCCGGCGATCGCGGTGGACAGTTCGTCGAGCAGCTCACGCTGGGACAGGTTGGCCATGATGGTGTCGCTGTCCTGATGCTGCAGCAGCGCCTTGGGCATGGCGTAACTGACGTAGTGACGTTCGGTCTCCCAGTTCTGGATGAGCCTGGTGGCCAGCGCCGATCCGGTGGCCTGCGCGTGCATGTGCAGCAGGGTGCGGGCGGCATGGTGGTGGAACGGCGCGTACGGATCGTCCACTCCGGTGACGGAGCCGACGATCACCGAATCGGTGCTGATGCGGGACTCCAGGGTGCACGCCGGGTCGTACTGATAGAGGAATCCGCCGCTCATCCCGTTGGCCAGGCCCTTGCCGTACCCGCCGAGATTGAACACCGCACCGTTGGTCATGTACTCGCAGCCGTACTCGCCCAGGCCCTCGACGACGGCCGTCGCGCCCGAGTTGCGGACCGCGAACCGGTCACCCGCCTCACCCTCGACGAACAACCGGCCGCCGGTGGCGCCGAACAGCGCGAAGTTGCCGACCAGGACGTTGCCGCCGACCCCGGGTGAGCCGCCGCCGGGGGAGCCGACGATCACGGTGCCGCCCGACATCGACTTGCCGACACCGTCGTTGCAGGTGCCTGTGTGGACCATCCGCATCCCGTCGGTGCAGAACGCCGCGTACGACAGCCCGGCGGATCCGGTGCTGGGCACCGTGACGGTGTCGGCGTCGAGATAGCGGCGGCCGCGGTCGTCGGTGTACACCGGGCGCAGCGATGTGGAGGTCCGGTCGTCGATCTCATAATTGAGGATGCGCTCGATGTCGATCGCGAGCTGCGCGCCGACGCTCTTGTTGCGGTTGCCCAGGTGTACCGGCTGGGTCGTCACCGCCGATGCCCCACCTTCGAGCAAGGTATCGCGCACCTGCTCCAGCAGCCGGTCGTCGACGGCGTAGTCGCGTTCGAGGTACACCGGGTCGTCGATGTGCGGGTTGTCGACGACCGCAAGCAGTGCCTCGCCGCGCAGCGTCCCGACGAGTGCCGGATGGTCGATCACCGACAGCAGGTCGGCGCGCCCGCGCGCGGCGCGCAGGTCCGGCAGACCGAGTGAGGAGAGGATCTCGCGCACCTCGTGCGCCACGTTCAGCAGGTACTGCGCCATCGCCCGCGGATCGCCTTCGAACACCTCGGGATTGGTGGTCAGCCCGGCCGGGCACTGGATGTTGCAGTTCTTGGCGATGACGCAGCCGACCATCATCAGTGCGGCGGTTCCGAACTCGAAACTGTCGGCGCCGAGCAGTGCGGAGGTCACCACGTCGTGACCGGTCTGGTGCGCACCCGACGTGCGCAGTATGACTTTGTTGCGTAATCCATTTGCGCACAGAGCCTGATGTACCTCGGCGAGACCGATCTCGGCGGCGCGGCCCGCGTAGCGCAGGCTGGTCACCGACGCCGCGCCCGTACCGCCGGTGTTGCCGGCGACGTTGATGACGTCGGCGCCCGCCTTGGCGACGCCGACGGCGATCGTGCCGATGCCCTCGGACGACACCAGTTTCACGATGACCCGCACGCGTGCGGCCTTGCAGTCGTGGATCAGCTGCGCGAGGTCCTCGATGGAGTAGGTGTCGTGATGCGGCGGCGGTGAGACCAGCTCGACGCCCGGGGTGCCGCCGCGGGCTGCGGCGATCTCCACGGTCACCTTCGGCGCGGGCAACTGACCGCCCTCGCCGGGTTTGGCGCCCTGGCCGATCTTGATCTCGAGTTCTTCAAGCATCGGATCGGCCAGATAGCCGGACCAGATCCCGAACCGGCCCGAAGCGAACTGCTTGATGCGCGAGGCGCGGATGGTGCCGTACCGCGACAGATGTTCGCCGCCCTCGCCACTGTTGGACAGTCCGCCCACCATGTTGGTGCCGTGGGCCACGGCCTCGTGCGCGGGTGCCACCAGCGCGCCGTGGCTCATCGCCCCCGAGGCGAACGTCGTGGTGATCTCGTGTGCGGGGGCGACGTCGGCCAGTGCGATCGTGGGACCAGCCGGGCGGGGTGACAGGACGTCGCGCAATGCACTGGGCCGCTCGCGGCGGGCCTGGGCGAGTTCGGCGGCGAACTCCCGGTACGCCGGGGTGATCGCGAACGCGTCGATGGTCTCGTCGGACAGCCTGTCGAAGCCACTGCCCTCGTATACCGAGGCGTTGAGTCCGAACGCCGAGTCCAGCGCCGACAGTGTGAGCAGGGGCAGCGAATCTGTGGCGTTGGCGGCCTCGGCCTGCGCGGAGACCTTGTCGGCGGCGTCGTAGCTCAGCTTCTCGGCGGTGAGCCCTTCGTAGCGCTTGACGGCCTTGGTGCCGAACGAGTGCCCGGCACCGCCGGCTCGTTCCTTGAACAGGCCCAGCAGAGGCAGGTCTTTGTCGGAGACCAGTACCCCGGACGGGGCGGTGGCGTGGTGGTGGGCGTCCAGCAGGAGTGCGGCGATCGCGTCGAGGCCGACGCCGCCGACCGGCGACGGTGAGCCGGGGAACCAGCGTCGCAGGTCCTCGTCGGCGGTGTCGAGAAAGTTCGGTTCGAAGAATTCGCCGCCGATGTAGCTCTCGACCGTGCACAGCCCGACCCTGCCCATGGTCTTCATCAGGGACTTCTCGGCCGCCTTGGCCCAGTTGGCGAACGCCTTGTCGGGGTCCGGCCTGGTCCGGGCCCGCCTGGCCACCGAATGCGGGTGTACCGCCGATGCGCCGAACCCGAGCAGGCAGGCCAGGTGATGCGACGATTCGACCTGGCCGCTGTCGGCGATCAGCGAGATCCGCAGCCGCAGACCCTCATCGATCAGCCGCTGATTTATGGCCGAGACGACGAAGGTCATGGGCAGTGCCGCGTGCGCGTCGTCGACACCCCGGTCGGTGAGGATCGCGATGCCGCCGCGCCGTTTGGCGAACGCCACGACCTCCTCGCCGAGATGGTCGATGGCCGTCACGATCGCCGTGCGTGCATCGGTACCGGTGTCCGGGCCGGCCGGGTAGAGCGCGGGGAACGTGCTGACCGGGGTTTCGGTCTGCGCTCCGAGCAACGACAACTGCCGGGCGGTGAGTACAGGCGAACGCAGGATGATCTGGCGGGTGCGGATGAGCGAATCGTGGCGGCGGTCGCGGCCGGACACCTCGGGACGTATCCCGAGGGCCACGCGCAGGGTCATCCCGTCGGCCTCCCGGATGCTGTCCAGCGGCGGGTTGGTGACCTGGGCGAATCGCTGGGAGAAATAGCGGGTGATGCTGGGTTCGATGTTGCTCAGGGCGTTGATGGCATTGCCGAAGCCCATCGCCGAGACGAGTTCGGTGCCCTTGTCCAGCATCGGATCCATGAAGTAGCGGAAGCTCTCCTGGTCCAGGTAGTACGCGCGATAGCGCTGATGGTCGGTCAGCGTGGTGGCTTTTGCGTCGATGTCTGCGGCAGCGGGCCGATCAGGTTCCGGACCGGACTCGAACTCGATGGGTTCGAACGCCGTGAGGTCGTCGAGGTCGACCTTGGCGGCGGCCAGCAGCGCCGGGTAGTCGGCCGCGGCGGCGAGCTTCTCGTAGGCGTCGTCGGTGGTGTAAGTGCGATGTTCACGATGGTCGTAGAAGATCATCCCGCCCGCGGATACCCGGCCGCGGGAGATCACCGAGTCCGGGTGCACGTCGATCTGGCCTGCCTCGGAGAACGCGCACAGGAACTTGTTGGTCTCGAGCGTCCGCAGGGGACGCAGACCCAGGCGGTCGAGGCGGGCACCGATGATCGACCCGTTGCCGAAGACGACGGCGGCGGGGCCGTCGTTCTTCTCCTCGTACAGCGAGAAGTACTCGAACATGGCGCGCACCCGGGGGGAGAGCGAGGTGTCGTTCTCCCAGGCCGGGGGCATCATCGACACGATGGCGGTGACCAGGTCGAGGCCGTCCTCGGTGACCCGGGTGGCGACGGTCTGGTCCAGGCGCGAGCTGTCGGACTGCCCGGGCGGCCGGACGATGCTTCGGCGCTGTGCGGCGGCGGCGGTCACCTGGGCGATGCGGTTCTTCTTGTCGGTGTTGAGCTCACCGTTGTGGGCCAGGAACCGGAACGGTTGCGCCATCGTCGGGTGTGGATCGGTATTCGTGGAGAACCGGGTGTGGAAGAAGAGCGTGTGCACCGCGTGATCGGGGTCGGTCAGGTCGGCGAAGTAGCCGACCACCTCGGGCGAGGAGAGCCGCCCCTTGAGTACCTGGGTGCGAGCCGACAGCGACAGCGGATACAGACCGGCCAGGGCCGGTTCGGTGTAACCGATCGCCTCGATGTGCAGCAGGGCCTGCTGCACGAGCAGGTCGAGGTCGGCGGGACTCGGAGTGGGTTCGGGTGCGCCGAACACCCACTGCCGGATCGGCAGCTGCGCTCCGACGGCTGCGGGGCGCAGCACCGAATTGTTCACCGGCACATCGCGAACGGCGAGGACGGAGAATCCCCGCTCTGTCATTGTCGATTCGATCAGACGCTCGGCCCGTGTCTCCTCACCCGCGGGGAGGAAGAAGTTGCCGACGCAGAACCGGCCCAGGGACAGGTCCGCGATACCGGTGACCTTGCGGAAGAACGCCTGCGACAGGTCCATCGACACGCCGCCGCCGTCGCCGACGCCCTCGGCGGACATGCCGCCGCGGTGCGGGACCGAGCACAGTGCCTCGGCCGCCTTGACGATGACGTCGTGGCTCTGCACACCGTCCTTGCGGGTGATGAACCCGACTCCGCAGCTGCTCTTCTCGTCGCTGGGGTCCCACAGCAGGGCCTGTGTGCGCGGTTCGCGCTTCATACGTCTCCTGTATCGAGCCGGCTGGATGCTTGATACGCCCCTGCGACGGTGAAGCGGCGTTCGATCACTATAGCTAAGCCAAACCTAATTTAACTAAGCCATGCCTAAATCTTAGAGGGCGATCAGGAATAGCCGTGCATAACGGGATGTTGCAGCGGGTGCCGATTTCAGTCAGGGCCGCCGGTCGTGGCATAGTGGCAAGGTTGAGTCCGGTACCGGTTCACACCGTCGAGGTACGACGGTGACCCGGCGACCATCATCGAAGGGACACCAGAGAAATGAAGAAGGGTATTCACCCTGACTATGTCGCCACCACCGTCGTGTGTGGTTGCGGCAACACGTTCGAGACACGGAGCACCGCCTCGAGCGGCCGGATCACCGTCGAAGTCTGCTCGCAGTGCCACCCGTTCTACACGGGCAAGCAGAAGATCCTCGACACCGGCGGCCGCGTCGCGCGCTTCGAGAAGCGCTACGGCAAGCGGAACAAAAGCGCAGCCTCCAGCTAGCTTCAGCGACGGCGCCCGCCCGGGAAGTCTCCCGGGGTGGGCGCCGTTCTGCTTTGTGCAAACCTCTGTGCAAACCGATTCCCGTTTGTTTCCATCGATCCCAGTGAGGCGACAGTGAGCAGCACCAGCCCGTCCGCCATCGACGACGTCGTCGCCGAACATCAGGGGCTCGAGCTCCAACTCGCCGATCCGGCACTGCACAACGATCCGGCCGCCGCACGCCGGGTCGGCAAACGTTTCGCCGAGCTCGCTCCGGTGATGGCCACCTATCGCAAGCTGACAGTCGCCCGTGACGATCTGGAGGCCGCGCGCGAACTGGCCGCCGACGATGCCTCGTTCGCCGAGGAGATCCCCGCGCTGGAGGAGGCGGTCGCCGAACTCGACGCGACGCTCACCGATCTGCTCGCCCCGCGTGACCCGCACGATGGTGACGACGTCGTCATGGAGATCAAATCCGGTGCGGGAGGGGAGGAGTCGGCGTTGTTTGCCTCCGACCTGGCCCGGATGTACCTCAAGTACTGCGAACGCCATGGCTGGAAGGCGCAGATCCTCGGTGTCACCGAATCCGATCTCGGCGGCTACAAGGAGGCCACGATCTCGGTCAAGGCCCGCGAATCGGTGCGTGACGGCGTGTGGTCGCGGCTGAAGTTCGAGGGCGGTGTGCACCGCGTGCAGCGGGTGCCGGTCACCGAATCACAGGGACGCATCCACACCTCCGCGGCAGGTGTGCTGATCTATCCAGAGCCCGACGAGGTCGAAGAGGTCTCGATCGACGAATCGGATCTGCGGATCGACGTGTACCGATCGTCCGGAAAGGGCGGTCAGGGCGTCAACACCACCGATTCGGCGGTGCGCATCACCCATCTGCCCACCGGAATCGTCGTGACCTGTCAGAACGAACGCTCACAGCTGCAGAACAAGGCCCGTGCCATGCAGGTGCTCGCGGCCCGGTTGCAGGCGGCGGCCGAGGAAGAAGCCGACGCCGCGGCCGCCCAGGGGCGCGCCGCGCAGATCCGTACCGTCGACCGCTCCGAGCGCATCCGCACCTACAACTTCCCCGAGAACCGCATTACCGATCACCGCATCGGTTACAAGGCCAACAACCTCGACGCGGTTCTGGCCGGTGACATGGACGGACTGCTCGACGCGCTGGTCGGCGCCGACCGGCAGGCCCGGCTCGCCGCCGAATGACCGCCCGCCGCGCGCGGGTCAGCGACGAAATCGCCGACGCGACAAGACAACTCGACGATGCGGGCGTCGCCTCCGCGCGGGCGGACGCGGAATGGCTGATGTGTCATGTGCTCGGCATCGACCGCGGTCGGCTGCTCATCGCCGACGACATGTCCGACGCGGCGGTGGTGCGGTACCGGGACCTGGTGGCCGAGCGGGCGCGGCGGATCCCGTTGCAGCATCTGACGGGTACTGCGGCGTTCGGTCCGCTGGATCTGTCCGTGGGCCCCGGGGTGTTCGTGCCGAGACCGGAGACCGAATGGCTGCTCGAGTGGGCGGTCTCGCGGCTCTCGCAGATCGCCGAGCCGGTCGTCGTCGACCTGTGCAGTGGCAGCGGCGCGCTCGCGATCGGCATCGCCGCCCTCGTTCCGGCGGCCCGGGTCTACGCCGTCGAGAAGTCATCCGACGCGTGGGAGTGGCTGTCCTGCAATATTTTTGACTGCGGTGTGCAGGAGCGGTGCATCGCCGTACGGGCCGACGTGACGATCACGGGCAACACCCTGGCAGCGTTGGAGCGCGCGGGAATGCCCGCACCCGCCGACGTCGTGGTGAGCAACCCGCCGTACGTGCCGGAAGGCACGGGTACTGCCCCCGAGGTGGACTGGGATCCACACACGGCCGTGTTCGGGGGCGACGACGGCATGTCGGTGATCACCCCGATGCTCGAGGTGGTGGGACGGCTCCTGCGGCCCGGCGGCCGTGCCGGCATCGAACACGACGAGACGACCTCCGCGAAAGTGATCGCCGCTGCTCGGGCAACCGGTGTGTTCACCGAGATCAACGGGTACGACGATCTCACCGGCCGGCCACGGTTCGTGACGATGGAACGTGCCGCGACCGACGTCGGTGTGTCGTGACCGGCATGCCCGCGGTGCCGGAGTCGCCCGCTGCCGTCGCCGTGCGAGGATGGCAGAGTGGGTTTGCGTACGAACTTGCCGCGGACCACGTCCATCGGGAAGGCCACGTCCACCGGGAAGGCGATGTCCACCGGGAAGGCCACGTCCACCGGGAAGGCCACGTCCGGCCGAAACGGGCAGTGAGGGAGCGCTATCAGTGAGAGGGGACCGGCAGTGAGCACCGTGTACGACTGCAACGAATCCGATTCCCGGGGGGCCGGTATCCGCGCCGCGGTAGGTGCCTCGAAGGCGGGGCGGTTGGTGGTCATGCCCACCGACACCCTCTACGGAATCGGCTGCGACGCATTCGACGCCGAGGCCGTGGCCGCATTGCTCGCGGCCAAGGGACGTGGCCGCGATATGCCGGTGCCGGTGCTCGTCGGTTCCTGGCACACCATCGACGGACTGGTGTTGTCGGTGTCGGCCGACATGCGTGCGCTGGTCGAGTCGTTCTGGCCGGGCGGGCTGAGCATCGTCGTCGAACAGGCGCCGTCGCTGTCGTGGGACCTCGGCGACGCCGACGACACGGTCATGGTCCGGATGCCGCTGCATCCGGTGGCCATCGAGTTGCTTCGTGAGGTCGGTCCGATGGCGGTGTCGAGCGCCAACGTGTCCGGTCAGCCCCCGGCGACAACCATCGCGGAAGCCCGCGGGCAACTGGGTGACGAGGTGTCGGTATACCTCGACGGCGGTCCGGCCGAGCTGGCCCAACCGTCGACCATCATCGACCTGACGGGGATGACACCCCGGATCCTGCGTGAGGGTGCGGTGCCGGCCGCAGCCATCGCCGAGGTACTCGAGATCGATCTTGCGGTCCTGACCGGAGAGCGGTGAGCGGCGTCCGCCGCACGGCCTGTCGCGATGCGCCCTGATGTGATGCCGCCGGATCTCCTGCTCGCCGCCGACTCGGCAGGGGGAGCGGGCGTCCCGTTCCGGGAACTGCTGCTGATCGGGCTGGCGGCCGCTGCCGTCACCTATCTCCTGACCTCGCTGGTCCGCATGGGTGCCATCAAGGCCGGGGCCGTGGCGGTGCCGCGCACCCGCGACGTGCATGTCATCCCGACACCCAGGCTCGGCGGCGTCGGAATGTTCGCCGGCGTCCTCGCCGCCATCATGCTTGCCGCCAACCTGCCGGCGCTGACCCGCGGGTTCGCCTACACCGACGACATGAGCGCGGTGCTGGCCGCGGGCACGGTCATCGTCCTCGTCGGAGTGATCGACGACCGATGGGGTCTGGACGCGCTGACCAAGTTCCTCGGCCAGGTGACCGCTGCGGGGGTCCTGGTGGTCATGGGGGTCAGCTGGTACCTGGTGCCGGTGCCGTTCGGGGACATCGACACCATCGTCCTCGATCCCTTCCAGGCCGGTCTGCTCACCGTGTTTATCACGGTCGCCACCATCAACGCCGTAAACTTCGTCGACGGCCTCGACGGTCTCGCCGCGGGCCTGGGCGCCATCTCCGCGCTGGCGATCTGCCTGTTCTCGGTCGGCCTGCTCAGGGATCAGGGCGGCGACGTCAGCTACTACCCGCCGGCGTTGATCGCGGCGGCACTGGCCGGTGCGTGCCTGGGCTTTCTGCCGCACAACTTCTCGCCCGCCCGGATCTTCATGGGCGACTCGGGTGCGATGCTGATCGGTCTGCTGCTGGCCGCAGCGGCGACCAGCGCCTCGGGTCGCATCGCCATCTACTCCTATGGTCCGGCCGACGTGTTCACCCTCCTCAGCCCGCTGATCCTGGTGGCGGCAGTGGTCTTCATCCCGATGTTGGACATGCTGATGGCCGTGGTCCGCCGGACCCGTGCCGGGGTGGGCTTCTACACGCCCGACAAAATGCATCTGCATCATCGGCTGCTCGAGCTCGGACATTCGCAGCGCAGGGTCGCGCTGATCATCTACCTATGGGTGGGTGTACTCGCGTTTTCCGTCGCCGCCAGCACGATATTCCCGGTCGGATACGTCGCCCCGGCATTCGTGGTGGGGCTGATCCTCGCTGTCGGCGTGACAGTGGCTCCGGGATTGCGGCGCCGGTATGCGCACTGGCGCACCCGCTACCTGGGACGCGCCTGAGGCCCGGGTAAGGTAACAGTAAAGCAGCGTGTACTATCTAGCGTAGTAGAGCAGTTCTGCTCACGACGACTCGCCGGGAACTGGATACATACCCCCCGGTGACGTCGGTTTCCATGTGTTGATAAGGTCACAGGGCACCCGCGGGCCACCCGGTTTCACACTGGCTGTCCGGAACCCCGTGCGGTACCCTGTGCCCGCTTGAACGGGCCGAGCCTGTGCGAAACAGGCCGAAGGAGCTGGAGGAGAGGCGCATGACGACATCTGCACCCGAATCCGCTCCCGTCTATCCGCAGGCGCCCACAGGCCTTCGTCGTCCGGGCATTATCGCGGGCGTCGTCACGGTGGCCGTGGTCGGTGCATCCTTCTGGCTCGGACACCCTCTGGTCGGGGTGTTCTTTTTTGTGGGCGTGATCGGGGTCTTCGTCAATGCGGTGGCCGTACGCAACGTCGTCACCGTCATCGCGGCCGAGGCGAACCCGCACAAGAAATCTCTGGCACTCAATTCTGCCGCCCGGCTAGGCGCCATCACGGTACTGGCGCTGGCAGCGGCCATCCTGGTCCGGCCCGATGGGCTGGGCGTCATGTTCGGACTCGCGGTTGGACAGGTGATCCTGGTACTCAACACGGTGATCCCGGTGATGAAAGGACTGCGTAAGCAGCTATGAGCGAAACCTCCACCTTGGCGGCTTCCATCGAAGTGGGTCACCACAAAGAGGCCGAGTTCCTCGGGATGACCTTCAACGTCGACACCATCATGGCCTCGGCGCTCGCCGCGGTGATCGTGATCGGCCTGGCCTTCGTCCTCAAGGCGAAGGTGACCTCGGGCAAGCCCAACACCGTGCAGATCTACTTCGAGACGATCACCGTGCAGATGCGGCAGCAGATCGAACAGGGCATCGGCATGAAGATCGCCGGCTTCGTCCTGCCGCTCGCGGTCACCCTGTTCACCTACATCCTCATCGCCAACTGGATCGGGGTCATCCCGTGGCAGTACGGCAGCACCAACGACGAGGGTGAGAGTGTGGCCCACGAGGTGTTGATGACCCCATCCGGTGACGTCAACTTCGTCTACGCGATGGCCTTGTTCGTGTTCGTCTGGTACCACGCGGCCGGCGTCAAGCGCCGCGGCATCATCGGGCACCCGGTCAAGCTGGTCAAGGGTCACGCCATCGGTCTGGCCCCGATCAACATCATCGAAGAGATCGCCAAGCCTGTCTCGCTCTCCCTCCGTCTTTTCGGCAACATGTTCGCCGGCGGCACGATGCTCGCGGTGATCGCCATGTTCCCGGCCTACATCCTGTGGGCCCCCAACGCGCTGTGGAAGTCGTTCGACCTGTTCGTCGGCCTCAT
>NZ_JAGQTN010000148.1 GCF_020438995.1 Gordonia sp. (in: high G+C Gram-positive bacteria) | reverse complement strand
CATCCGGGCGCGATGACGCACGCCTCGACGGCCGGTTCGCTGCTGGAGGTTCCCGACAACCTCGTCCGCCTCTCGGTGGGCATCGAGGACATCGACGACCTCCTCGGCGACCTGGAGAAAGCGCTGCGCTGACCGGCCGATCGCCGCACAGAAATCGATTGCCCGGCTGCGTACTCTGGGCGAGGTGTCAACATCCCAGGTGCGCTCGGCCACCGCGATCGTGATCGGGCTGCTCGGTCCGGTCGCCGTCGCGCGATCGGGCGTGAGCACGGCATCCGGCGAGGTGGTACCCGCGGATCTGACGCCCATCGCGGGTGTCCGGGCCCGGCGGTTGCTGGTCTCGCTCGCGTTGGCCTCCGGGCGGGTGTGTACGTCCGAACGTCTGATCGCCGACGTGTGGGGCGATACACCTCCAGGCTCACCCGGTGCCGCGCTGCATACTCAGATATCGCGGCTGCGTTCTGTCGTAGGGCATACCGCGGTCGAGGGCATCGCCGGTGGTTACAGACTCGCCGGATGCCGGACCGACCTGAACATCGTCGCGGAGTTGGCATCGTCGGGCGACCCCGACGACCTGGTGGCGGCCACCGCGTGGTGGCGCGGCAGCCCTGGCGATGACCTCGGCGAGAGCGTCGTCGACGATGTGGCAGAAGAACTGCGGACGAAGGCCGGCTCACTGCGGGCCGACATCGATCGCAGGCTGATGACGGCACTGCTGTCCCGTGCGGACTTTGCCGGAGCCCGCAGTGTCGCCGAGAAATTGTGTGCGGCAGATGAATTGGACGAATCGGCGCATCTGGCACTGATGCGCTCACTGGCCGGGGACGGCCGCATCCCCGATGCGCTGGCGGTGTTCGCGCGGCTACGTCGGGCACTGTCCCGCGAATTGGGTATCGATCCGGGTCCGGAGGCGCTGGCACTCAACGCGGAACTGCTCACGGCCGCACGATCACCGACCGATCAGGAACCGACACCCTCGGCCCGCGACTGGCGGTCGAGAGCCGTTGGCGTGGTGTCGGATTCATCAGATCTCATCGGCCGCGACGACGACATCGCGACCATCGTGGCCCTGTTCGGCCGCCATCGGCTGGTCACGGTGCAGGGCCCCGGCGGAGTCGGCAAGACCCGCGTCTCCCACCGGGTGGGCGCCGAACTGGCCCGGGCGGGCCGCAGTGTCTTCTATGTGCCGCTGGCGCCGATCCGCGACGACGACGACGTGGTCAGCGCCATCGCCGCGACGCTCGGTGTGGGCGAATCGGAGTTCGCCGCAAGCGGCCGGCCACGGCGCAGCATAGGTGATCTCGCGGATCGGATCATCGATGCCGTCCGCGGGCTGGATGTGCTGCTGATCCTGGACAACTGCGAGCAGGTCGTCGGCCGGTGTGCCACCCTCGTCGCCGATCTTCTTGCGGCCGAACCGAATCTGTGGGTGCTCACCACGAGCCGGTCGCCGCTGATGCTGACCGCCGAAACCATCTATCAACTGCCCACATTGGGCGGCGGCGTCGACGGTGCGTCGTCCGAACTGTTCGAACGCCGGGCCCGGGCCATCAGGCCCGCCGCGACACTCCTGCCCGCTGCGGTCGCCGACCTGTGCGAGAAGCTTGACGGCCTACCTCTCGCGATAGAGCTTGCCGCAGCACGTATCCGGACCATGTCGGTTGCCGAGATCACCGCCCGGCTCGAAGAACGGTTCGCGCTGCTGCGAGGCACCGATCGCAGCGCGCCCGACCGGCACCGCACCCTGTACGCGGTCATCGAATGGAGCTGGGACCTGCTCGATGACGATGCACGCGCCGCACTCTGCGCGCTGTGCCGGTTCCCCGCCGGATTCACCGCCGACGCCGCATCGGTGATGTTGGGCTACAACGGCTTCCGTCTCGACGAGACTCTCGAGGCGCTGGTCAACCAGTCGTTGCTCAATGTGATCGAGGACCGTGGTCACATCAGGTACCGCATGCTGGAGATGGTCCGCGAGTTCGGCGAGGCCGAGCTGGCGACCGATCCGGACGCATCACGGCGTGTCGACACGGCGATCTGCCTGTGGGCCGGACTCTTCGCCGAGGCTGCGATCAGCGAGTACGAAGAAGACTTCGCGTCGGTGGCACTCGTGGAAGCCGTGTACGCCGAATCAGAGAATCTGGTGTGGGTGCTGCGCCGATGCGTCGCCATCATCCGGGACGACCGATCAGAGGAGGCGACCACCACCGTCGTGACGGTGTTCCCGGTGCTGGCGGCGGCCTGGGTGGTGCGTGGCCTGCATGCCGAGGTACTGGCGTGGAGCGAGCGGATCGTACCGATCCTGCCCGGACCGCCCGCCGACCTGCCCGACCACCTCCGTCGCTGCTGGCAGGCCACCGTTCTCGCGGCGACGCTGCACCAGTGGATGCACCGCAACATCAGGCTGATCGCCATCGGGCGGATGCTGCTGCGACGCCTGCACTCGCCGGGACTTCGGCTGATCGAGCCGACCGACTTCCTGTCCGCGCTGTTGCTCAGCCGCAGCGGTACCGCGGCGTCGAGGCTGATCGCTGTGGGAGTGCGCCGCGGTTCACCGAAGGTGGCCATGTTGGCGCGGGGGTTGCGGATGAACGTGCGGGAGAACGCGGGCTCGCTGGATCCGGCGTTGTCCGACGGGCTCGCGATGATCGAGGAGTCTACGCACCACGACGACGTGTGGTTGCGCGCCATGCCCAGGATGAGTGTTGCCGGAATCTACGGGCAACGTGGACAGTGGGATCGCGCCGTCGACTACTACCGCGCCGTGATCGCCGATCTGGACCGGCTGTCGGCGCACGAGGATGCGTCCGGGTCCCGGTGCTATCTGGCCTGTGCGCTCGTCGCGCTCGGCCGTCTCGACGAGGCCGAGCGGGAACTCGCCCCGCTTGCCGACGGCTGGAGCGTCGAAGCGCCCGACCCTCAGGGCCATCCCGAGGTGACCGCGGCGATGATGGTGACCTGGGCCGAGATTCGTCATGCTCGGGGTGATCAGAATCGGGCCGCCGAGGCGTTCGGGCGCGCGGCGGCGCTCATCTGCCGCGAACACCCATATGTGGCCGCGGACCCGGGCGCGGTGCTGCTGGCCGGCAACGCGGTGGCCGGGATGATCGATTGCGGCAGAGTGGAGCAGGCGCGGGAGTTCCTCGGCGTCCTGTACTCGGGGCTGCGGGCGATGCTCGGCGGCGATGGCTGGCTCGATCTCCCGCAGGGCGCCACGATCGCACTGACCATCGGATGGCTCCTGTGCGCGGGACCGGACGGTGCGGCGTCCGACGGTACTCGCCTGATCGCGCTGGGACTTCGGCTCGGTGTGCGACGGGACCTGCCGAGTGTGCATCGCGGCACGACACAGGCCCAGGCGATCTCGGGTCTGACCGAGACCGCCTGGGCGGTGGTGTGCGGCGACGCCGCGCGGCTGTCGAAACGTCAGGCCAAAGAAGCGATTCTGGACCTGATACGCGACCGCTGACCCGGGTTGGTTGCCGGTATGGTTGCGGCGCTAGGTGTTACGCATATATGCGCGCACTGCGAGGGGCGCGAAGACCGCCGTGACGATCGCCGCACCCAACAGGGACCAACCGAAGTGGCCACTGAAGTGCCCGTTCGCCGTCAGGTCGCGTACGGCGCTCACCAGATGGCTGACCGGATTGACCTTGACCCACGCCTGCAGCCACCCGGGCATCGTGTCGGCGGGGGCGAACGCGTTGGAGGCGAACGTCAGCGGGAACATGATCATCATCGAAACACCCTGCACCGCTGAGGCTTTGCTCATCAGACAGCCCATGAGGGCGAAGATCCACGACATCGCGAAGCTGCACACCATGATCAGCAGCCCGGAGGCCACCACGCCGAGGACGTCGGGTCGCCAGCCCATGATGATGCCCATGATCACCGTCAGGACCGTCGCGACGAAGTAGCGGATCACGTCGGCGAGCAGCGCGCCGGCCAGCGGGCTGATCCGGGCGATCGGCAACGACCGGAACCGGTCGAAGACGCCCTTGTCCATGTCCTCGCGCAACTGGGTGCCGGTGACGATCGAGGTGAGGATCACCGTCTGCACCATGATTCCCGGAATGATCACCGGCAGATACGATTTCACATCACCGCTGATCGCCCCGCCGAACACGTAGGTGAACAGCAGGGTGAAGATGATCGGCTGGAACGTGACGTCGAAGAGCTGTTCGGGATTGTGCCTGATCTTCAGGACTCCGCGAAATGCCATCGAGAACGACTGGGTGATCGTCTCGGCCAGGGACACAGACGTTTTCGCCTGTATGCGGGCCGCTTCGGTGCGGATCGCTCCGCTTCGGATCGCGGTTGTCGGCTCGGTGGCCGGTGTTGTCGTGGTCATGTCAGGCCACCTCCTGGGTGCTGTCGGTTCTGTCGGGCTGCGCGGGTT
>NZ_JAGQTN010000147.1 GCF_020438995.1 Gordonia sp. (in: high G+C Gram-positive bacteria) | reverse complement strand
TTTCGCTTCAACGTCTGATCTGACCACCTCGAAGTCCCGGTCTTGTTCGTCGTGCAGGTTCGTCGGATTGTCGTAGGCACCTGGTATCCCTGAGCTGGCAGGTCGCATCAATGACAGCCGTCCGATGCGTCGGGACATGAAGGGGTGGGCGATGGCTGAACTGGCGCGGTCAGGTGACTCCGGCGATCTGTTCGATCAGGTGTCGGCGCTGATCGAACAGACGCGTGCGGCCGTCGCCACGCAGGCGAACGCGGCGCTGACGCTCATGAACTGGCAGATCGGGCACCTCATTGAGACGGAGGTCCTGGCGGAGCGGCGTGCCGACTACGATCAGGAGATTGTCGCTACGCTGTCACGACAATTGACTAAGCGGTACGGGCGAGGGTTTGACCGCCCCAACCTGTACCGGATGATCAAGTTCGCACAGGTGTTCCCCGACCCTGAGATTGTGGTCTCACTGGGACAACAATTGAGCTGGACCCACTTCAGGGCACTTTTGCCCGTGTACTCGGCCGAGGCGAGAGCCTTCTACATCCAGCAGACGCTCGACGCCCGCCTCAGTGTTCGCGCGCTACGTGAGCTCATCGGGCGCCAAGGATACGAGCGTCGCGAGATCGCAAACGCGCAGACCCCGGGCGGATCAGCGGTGCCGATGGACTCCTTCAGTGATCCGTACTTCCTCGACTTCCTCGGGTTGAAGGACACCTTCGCCGAACGTGACCTCGAAGAGGCGCTGATCCGTGAGATGGAGGTGTTCCTTCTCGAAGTCGGCAACGGCTGGGCGTTCGTTGCACGCCAGAAGCGGATGACCGTCGACAACGACGACTTCTTCCTCGATCTGCTGTTCTACTCACGTCCGCTGCATCGGCTGATCGCCGTCGAACTGAAGATCGGCAAGTTCCGTCCCGCGTACAAGGGGCAGATGGATCTCTACCTCAAGTGGCTCAACCGCTACGAACGCCGCAACGACGAAGATGCACCGCTGGGTCTGATCCTGTGCACCGAGACATCCCGTGAGCAGATCGAGCTGCTGGAAATGCACAAGGACGGCATTGTCGTGGCCGAATACTGGACGGTCCTGCCACCCAAAGAAGAACTGCAGCAACGGATTACCGAGATCTACCGGGCAGCGAAAGAACGGGTTGCGCGGCACGCACTCGACCAGGTCCGTGGCGACGAGGACGACGAATGAGTAAGCCACCCACACTCGCCGACCATCTTGCGGCCCGCGTCGAGAACAAGCGCATCGTGGTGTCGCGCGACCCCGACGGCGTCCTCCTCGACGCCAAGGTGGAATCGGAACTCCTGGACTCGACCGGCCAGACCGAACCCATCAACGTCTGAGAAGTATGGCTCCCTGCCTCCGCAGCTCAGTGCACGATCTGACGATGACAGGCATCGATCCGCCTCGTCCAGCCGCGTGCATCGAGATGTTCCAACAGCGGGATCGCCACCCGCCGAGACGTGTCCAGCGCCTGGCGGGCCTGCGAGGTGGTGAACGGCTGAGGCAATCGCGCGAGTTCACGCATCGCCAGCGCCGGGGTTCGAGGAAGGACCATGACGCCGTCACCGAGGCACAGTAGTCGGCCTGCACGTTGAGCGGCGGCGAGTTCCTTTGTGCCCAGATGCAATTCGGCGAGCTCCTCCGCAGTCGGTGCGACGAACGGCGACTCCGCCAAGCGCCGTTCCACCTCGGAGACCGCCGATTCGGCAGGGCCTAGGTCACCACGATGATCGGGAAGGAACAGCCGGCCGCCCTCGGCCCGCACTCCCGCGCCTGAGATCACCGCCGGCAGCAGCGCCACGTCGGGAAGGGCCAGCAGATCCCGGGCCGCCCCGTCGCTCAGCCCGGCCGAGAGCGGGTCGCGCCCGTGCAATGCCACCACGGCCCCGCGCAGGCGGGCCTGCCAGTCGTCGAGTTGCTGCTGCGACACCCACCAGCGGCCGACCTCCTCGACTCCGTCGGGCAGTGCGTCGACGGCGAATCCCGACTCCGCCAACCGGTTGCGCTCGACGGCGCCGCGGCGCGCCACTTCCTCACCCACAGCCGAGTCATTGTCGCGAAAGGCCAGATCCTCGCCGCGCCGCACGCCGTCCCCGCGGCGGCGCAGCGGCGGCGGATCCAGGTCGAGCACCCGGGCGCCGCCGACGATCCGGCCCGCTCCGGGATCGCGCAGCACCAGTTGGTCGCCGACATGCAACGGGAGCGGTGAGGCAAGCGTCAGACGATGGTGGTCGTCGTCGAACGATCGTGACCGCGCCGGAACGGCGGCCGACCCGGCATGCACGGTGAGCCATTCGGGAACGGAACCGCCGCCGGACGTCCTGCGCACATCGATCAGTGGCACACGCACGACGGTCCCCGGTGTCACCAGCGCGTCCCCGCGGTGCACGTCGTCGGCGCTCACACCCCGGACATTCACGGCGACACGGCTGACGGGTCCGGCCACGTCGCAGTCGCGTCCGTGGGTCTGCAGGCCGCGCACCGTGACCTCGCGGGTCCGGGTTCCGCCGAGCAGTTCCAGCCGGTCGCCCGCCGTCAGCGTTCCCGCCGGCAGAGTTCCGGTGAGGACTGTGCCCGCACCGGTGATGGTGAAGGCCCGATCCACCCAGAGCCGGACCGGCCCGTCGGCACGCGGCGTCGGGAGAGCACCCAGGACCGCGTCGAGGGTCGTCGCGAACTCGACAATCCCGGTACCCGCGACAGCCGACACCACGACCACCGGTGCCTCGGCCAGCCCCGTATCCGACAGTTCACGTCGGGTCTGCGCGATCACCTCCGCGACCCGTTCCGGAGCCGCCCGGTCGGCGCGACTGATCACGACCAACCCGTGCGAGATCCCCAGTGCGGCAATCGCATCCCGGTGATCGGACGACTGTGCCATCCAGCCTTCGTCGGCTGCGATCACGAAGCAGACGACAGGCGAGGGGCCGAGTCCGGCGAGCATGTTGCCCACGAACCGTTCGTGCCCGGGCACATCGACAAAGCCGACCTCGCGTCCGGACGGCAGCGTGGTCCAGACGAAACCGAGATCGATCGTCAGACCGCGGCGACGCTCGGCCTCCCATCGATCCGGTTCCATCCCGGTCAGTGTTTTCACCAGCGTCGACTTCCCGTGATCGACGTGACCGGCGGTGGCGACGACGTACACGGGTCAGAGCCCGCGCAGCGCGGTCCGCACGGCCTGGAGGAGGTGGTGATCGTCCGCCTCCGGCACGCACCGCAGATCAATCAGGGTGGCACCGTCGTGCACCCGCGGCAGCACTGCGGGTGAGCCGAGTCGCAGCGGCCGGGCCGCCGCTTCGGGCAATCGCACCGCACACGCGTGCAGCGGAACACCCGGTGCTCCGCCGCCACCGACCCGGCCGTCGTGATCGACCACCGTTCCGCCGACGGCCGCTGCGAGCGCCTCGGTGCGTTCGCGCAGCCGCGCCGGGTCCGCATGCAGATAGTCGGTGACCGGCGGCCGTGGGCCGGACAGCGTCGCCTCCAGTGCTGCCAATGCCAGTTTGTCCATCCGGACCGCACGCGCCAGCGGATGGCGAGCCATCGACAGCACCGTCTGCGCGCGGCCGAGCACGATGCCGGCCTGCGGGCCGCCGAGCAGTTTGTCGCCGCTGGCGGTGATCACGTCGGCGCCGTCGGCCAGCGTGGTGGCGGCGTCCGGTTCGTCGGGCAGCACCGGGTCGGGTGCGAGCAGTCCGCTGCCGAGATCGACGACGAGGGGAACGCCATGTTCTGCGCTCAGTGCGGACAGCTCGCGGACCGAGACGCCTGAGGTGAAGCCGGTGACGCGGAAGTTGCTGGGGTGCACCTTGAGTATGCAACCGGTGTCCGGGCCGATCGCCGCGGCATAGTCGTGCAGGTGCGTGCGGTTGGTGGTCCCCACCTCGCGCAACCGCGCCCCGGTCGAGGCGATCAGATCCGGCAGGCGGAATCCCGCGCCGATCTCGATCAGCTCGCCGCGCGATATCACCACCTCGCGGCCGGCCGCCAGTGTCGTGGTCGCCAGCACGAGCGCCGCGGCGCCGTTGTTGACGGCGAGTGCTTCTTCGGCCGCCGGGCAGGCCGCCAGCAGCGCGGCCCGCGTGCCTCGCCCACGTTTGCTGCGCGTGCCGGTGTCCAGATCCAGTTCGACGTCCACGTAGCCGGCCGCCAGGATCAGCGCCTCCACCGCAACCGGCGAGAGCGGTGCACGCCCCAGGTTGGTGTGCACGACGACTCCGGTTGCGTTGAGAACCGGGGTCTGGGTGGAGGTCGTTGCCGCCGCCAGTTCGGCGACGACGACGGCCTCGACCTCCTCCGGTGAGATCTCCCCGGCTCGCGCACGTTCCTGCGCCGAGCGGATCACCGACATGATCACGTGGCCGGCCACCCGCGAGCGTGCGCCGGCCACCTCGGGCAAGGCGAGCAGTGTATCGGTGCGGGGAATGTGGCGCCGTGAATCCTGTTGCTGCACAGCGTCATCCACCGCAGAACTCCTCCTGTGACCGGAAAGCTGGCGGAGACGGACGGGAATCGAACCCGCCAGACCGAGATACTCGGCCTCACTGGTTTTGAAGACCAGGGGACCCACCAGGAATCCAGACGCCTCCGCCGCTCACAATAGCCGCCTATCCTCTGGAGGGTGACTGAGATGCCCAGCGAACTCCGACGCCTCACCTCCTACGCTCACGGCGGAGGCTGTGCGTGCAAGATTCCCGCCGGGGAGCTGGAGGATGCGATCCGAGACCTCATCGGACCCGCGGCCCCCGATGTTCTGGTCGGACTGGACGACGGCGATGACGCCGCCGCGGTCCGGGTCGCCGACGGCCTCGCGGTGCTCTCGACCGCCGACTTCTTCACCCCGGTCGTCGACTCGCCCTACGACTGGGGCCGGATCGCCGCCGCCAACGCGCTGTCGGATGTGTACGCGATGGGCGGCCGGCCGGTCGTCGCAATCAATCTGGTCGGCTGGCCGCGCGGAGTCCTGCCGATGGAGATGATGACCGAGGTGCTCCGCGGCGGTCTCGATGTCGGGGCGGAGGCCGGCTGTCCGGTGATCGGCGGACACACCATCGACGACCCGGAGCCGAAATACGGCATGGCGGTGACCGGCATCGCCGACCCCGACAGGTTGCTGCGCAACGATGCGGCGCAGGCCGGGCTGCCCCTCACCCTGACCAAGCCGATCGGTGTCGGACTGCTCAACAATCGGCACAAGAGCACCGGTGAGAACTTCCCGCAGGCAATCGCCTCGATGACCGCACTCAACCGGGATGCCTCCGCCGCCGCGCTCGGCGCCGGGGCCCGCGCCGCCACCGACGTGACCGGTTTCGGTCTTCTGGGACACCTGTACAAGATGTGCCGGGCCTCCGGTGTCAGCGCGGTGATCGATGCCGCCGCCGTCCCGGTGCTCGACGGCGCACGGGAGGCGCTGCGCGACGGGTTCGTCTCCGGCGGCACGCGCCGCAACCTCGACTGGGTACGCCCGCACCTGGTGACCGGCACCGGGATCACCGAGGACCACCTGCTCCTCCTGGCCGATGCCCAGACCTCGGGCGGTCTGCTCGTCGCCGGCGAGGTTCCCGGCTACCCGATCATCGGCCACCTGACTGCCGCCGAGCCTTCCGCGCCGGGGGAGCCGGCGATCCTCACAATCCGATGATCGAGTCGTCGGTGATCCCGGCCGCACGCCGGGCTTCGAGTCGCCGGCGCTGCGGCTCCATCGTGTAGCGCGGGTCCTTCGCCGACTCAAGCCCGGCCTCGAAGACCCCGAAGCGGGTGCAGGCCGAGGCCGCCATCAGGGTGATACCGGACGCTGCGGCGAGGAGCCGTCGTGCCCGGCCGCTCCGCCCACCGAACAGCGTCGCACCCAGACCCCCGGCGACGGCGAGCCGCTCGGCCCAGCGCATCAGGTTGCCCGGTGTGCCATGGTGCAGGGGTTCGGCGGCCACCGGATCCATCCGCTTCTCCATCAGACGGGTGGCGACGACGTCGCCGATCACCCCCAGCACCGCCAGGTTGCGGGCCGGGCCCACCTCGTTCGCCGGTGTGGTGACCAGCGCCAGGCCGCCCGCGGCCAGGCTTGCCGAACTGACGAAGACGAAAGGCAGATCGCGGTGCGCGGCATGCCAGGTCGGCATGGCGGTGTCCCCGAGCAGTACCGCCGTGTACGCGGCCAGCGGCGCGCCCATCAGACCTGCGCCGAGCCCGGACACCGGTTCCACGGCCCGCAGCACCGGCCGCAACGGACCGAGCGGCAGCCGGTCGCCGGTCATCCGGTCCACCTCGCCGACGGCGGCGACGCCGACGAGTCCGCTGTACCCCGTCAGAATCCAGGAGCCGACACTCATCGGCGAGGTGACCTTGAAGGTGCGCATCATGTGCAGGAAGCGTTCGGGGCGGCCGAGGTCCGCCACCAGCGCAAGGGCGCCGAGCGACGCGGCACCCAGCCCTGCGAGACGGGTGTTGCGGCGCAACGTCTCCCGGCCGGTGAGCTGAGCGCCGGCCCCCAGCACCGCGGATCCGCCGGCCACACCGCCGAGGAACAGATACAGGCCGATCGGCCACTCCCACGGCGGCGCCTTCACCACCGGACGGCCGTAGTAGCCGTGCTCGTCGAGTTCGGCCACCTCCACCGTCGGCACCATCAGATCGGCGGCCCGGCCGGATCCCTTGCGGCCGTTGTCCTTGCGGCCGTTGTCCTTCCGGCCGCCTCGACGCTCCGGCCGAGGCGGCCGGAACTGGTCGTACTCGGAGCTGGTCATCGACGCCGGTCCTTCCACGAACCCAGGAACGAGACGGCCGCCGCTGCGGCCATTCCGGCCACCGCGAGCCCGGCACGCTTGTACATGGCCGGCAGATCTGCTGTCGGCACCCGCGGGTCCGGCGGAAGTCCGTACACCTCCGGCTCATCGAGCAGCAGGAACACCGAACCGGTGCCGCCCACGCCGTCGTTCTCGTTGGCGCCGTACAGCCGCGCTTCGGTCATGCCGGCCGTGTGCAGCTGCGCCACCCGGTCGTGCGCCTTGGCGACCATCTCCGCCCGATCGCCGAACGAGATCGACGTCGTCGGACAGGTCTTGGCGCAGGCCGGGGTCTCGCTCGCCCGCAGCCGGTCGTAGCAGAGCGTGCACTTCTGCGCGATGCCCCTCTTGGGCACAGCGGGCTGCTCACCTTTGCGCTCTCCGTCGCGAGTGGTCGGTGCGACGGTACCGTCGCTGCGCCGCTCGACCACGCCGAACGGACAGCCCGCCACGCAGGTTCCGCAGCCGTTGCAGATGTCCGACTGCACCACCACGGTCCCGAACTCGGTGCGCATCATCGCACCGGTCGGACACACGTCCAGGCACCCGGCGTGCGTGCAGTGTTTGCACACGTCCGACGACATCAGCCAGCGGAACTCGGGAGTGTCCGGGGGTGTCGGTGCCGCGGTGGGTTCGGCGGCAGCGGGCTCGGCATCGACGCTCGTGCGCAGCTGCGGCATCCCCAGCCCGACGAGCCGCGCGCCCGATTCACGCGCGGTCTCGATCCGCTCGGCATTCTGCTCGATGAAGGCGACGTGACGCCAGGTGCTGGCGCCCAGGGCCACCGAATTGTCGTACGACATCCCGGTGAATTCCAGGTCGCCGTGGCGCGGATTGCGATTCCACTCCTTGCACGCCACCTCGCAGGCTTTGCAGCCGATACAGATCGAGGTGTCGGTGAAGAAGCCGCGCCGCTCTTCGATGATCGGCCAGGCGGCGTCGGCGCTCGGGTCCGTGGGGCCGGTCAACTGTCCCATTGCCGGTCTCCTTCCTGCACCCGGGGTCCCTCGGCATCGTCGGTCGCGGTCACTCGCTCATTGTCCGTCTCCATGGTGACACCCGCGCGCCGCTGGTATTCGCGAACCAGATCGAGTGCGGCTGCACCCCGCGGACGCCGGCCGGCGATCATCGCGCACGACCCGACCTTGGACTCCTGGATGAACACGTTGGGGTCCATCGTGACACCGATCAGGTCGTTCGCCGCGTCACCGGTGACGACGGCGTCGCCGCCCTGCCCCCAGTGATATGGCAGACCGATCTGGTGGACCGCACGCCCGTTGATGTCGAGCGGCCGCAGCCGGTCGGTGACCAGCACACGCGCCTCGATCGCCGCGCGGGGCGAGATGATCGTCGCCCAGCCCTCGTTGACCACCCCGACCTCTGCGGCCAGGGCCGGTGAGATCTCACAGAACATTTCCGGCTGCAGTTCCGCGAGATACGGCGACCATCGACTCATCCCGCCGGCCGTGTGGTGCTCGGTGAGCCGATAGGTCGTGAAGACGTACGGGTACACCTCCACGCCCGGATCACCGGCGCTGGGCGCGTCCAGATTGTCCGCGCGCGGCATCATCACGCGGGCCGGCGCCTGCTGCTGCGGGTACAGCGCATTGCGTACCGGCGACTCCTGCGCCTCGTAGTGCGTGGGCAGCGGCCCGTCGACCAGCCCGCTCGGCGCGAAGAGCCAGCCCTTGCCGTCGGACTGCATGATGAACGGGTCGTCGCCACCGATCGCGTCGGCGCCGACCGCACCGGGCTCCGGCTGATGGCCGGGCGGGGTCGTCGCCGGGAAGTCGGGAATGTCGTCGCCGGTCCAGCGACCGGCCGCTTCGTCCCACCAGAGGTACTTCTTGCGTTCACTCCACGGACGGCCCTGCCGATCGGCGGAGGCACGGTTGTAGAGGATCCGGCGATCGGCCGGCCACACCCATCCCCACTCCGACTGGGTCACGCTCGGCCCGCCCCGCGGTTCCCGGCGGGCCGCCTTGTTGACGCCGCCGGCGGCGACGCCGGCGTAGATCCAGCAGCCGGCCAAGGTCGAGCCGTCGGCCTTGAGCTGGGTGTACGAGTCCAGCGGGGCGCCCGCGTCGGGTCCCGTCGCATACCGCCCGTTGATCTCGGCGAGCACCGCTTCGGGATCGACGTCACCGTGGTCGTTCAGTGGATAGTCCCAGGTCATATCCAAGATCGGCCGATCACGCGGATCGTCCGAATCAGCCAGCCGCGCCCGGATCCGGGCGCCGAGATCGTGGTAGAAGTCCAGTTCGCTCTGCGCCTCTCCGGGCGGCGACAACGCCTGGTGCCGCCACTGGACCATGCGTTGGGTCTGTGTGAAGCTGCCCGCCTTCTCCACGTGCGTCGCGGCCGGTAGGAAGAACACCTCGGTGCCGATCTCCTCGGTCTTGAGTTCGCCCGACGCGATCTCCGGTCCGTCCTTCCACCAGGTCGCGCTCTCGATCATGTTGAGGTCGCGCACCACGAGCCACTTGAGCTTGGCCATCGCCAGGCGCTGCTGGCGGGCGTTCGCCGAACCGACGGCCGGGTTCTGGCCGATGATGAAATAGCCGTCGACCTTGCCCTCCAGCATGTTCACGACGGTCTGGTAGGTCCCGGCCGGGCCGTTGAGGCGGGGCAGGTAGTCATAGGCCCAGTCGTTCTCCGCAGTCGCCGCATCACCCCACCACGCCTTGAGCAGGCTGACGGTGTAGGCGTCGGCGTATGCCCAGTAGCCCTTGCCGGTGGCCGGGGTGACCGCCCGCACGTAATCGGCGAAGGTGTCGTGCTTGCCCACCGACGGCATCGGCAGATATCCCGGCAGCAGATTGAACAGGGTCGGGATGTCGGTCGACCCCTGGATGCTGGCGTGACCGCGCAGCGCCATGATGCCGCTGCCCGGGCGTCCGACATTGCCCAGCAGAAGTTGCAGGATACCGGCGGTACGGATCACCTGCGCACCCATCGTGTGCTGGGTCCAGCCGGTCGCGTACCCGAAACAGCCGGTGCGTTCGGGGCCGGAATTGTCGGTCAGCGACCGCGCCAGGTAGTCGAAGTCGGCCGCCGAGACGCCACACATCTGCTCGACCATGTCCGGCGTGTAGCGGGCGAAGTGCCGCTTGAGGATCTGGAACACCGACTGCGGATCGGTGAGCGTCTCGTCCCGGCCACCCGTGTACTGCCAGCTGGCTGTGTCATACGTTCCGGTCTCCGGGTCGAAGCCGGAGAACAGCCCGCCGAGGTCTTCGGGGTCGGCGAAATCGGCGTCGATCAGAGCCGCCGCGTTGGTGTACGCGACGACGTAATCGTGGAAGTGCTTGTCGTGGGTCAGCACGTAGTTGATCAACCCACCGAGCAGCACGATGTCCGAACCCACCCGCATCGGGATGTGTTTGTCGACCACCGCCGAGGTACGGGTGAAACGCGGATCGACGTGAATCACGCGTGCACCGCGGGCCTTCGCTTCAGCGACCCACTGGAATCCGACGGGGTGCGCCTCCGCCATGTTGCCGCCCATGAGCACAATGCAGTCGGCATTGGCCATGTCCTGCAGGGACTGGGTGGCACCACCGCGGCCGAACGAGGCTCCCAGACCGGGAACCGTGGCGGAGTGTCATATGCGCGCCTGATTCTCGATCTGGATGGCCCCGGCCGCGGTGAAGAGCTTCTTGATCAGATAGTTCTCTTCGTTGTCCAGCGTGGCGCCGCCCAGCGAGGCGATCCCGAGGGTGTGCCGCAGCGGCCTGCCGTGCTCATCGGTGTCGCGCCAGTGCTCGCGGCGCGCCTGGATGAACCGATCCGCGATCATGTCGATCGCGCTGTCGCGGTCGAGGTCCTGCCAGTCGGTGGCATACGGTGCGCGGTAGCGAACCTTGGTCTGCCGCAAGGGACTGTTGACCAACTGCTCGCTCGATGCGCCCTTCGGACACAGCCGGCCCCGCGAGATCGGCGAATCCTCGTCACCCTCGATGGCGATGACGCGCTCGTCCTTGACGTACACCTTCTGGCCGCATCCGACAGCGCAGAAGGGACAGACGCTCTGGACGACACGATCGGCCGAGACCAACCGGGACTCGAGGGCTTTGGTAAGTGGCGACTCGACGGCAGGACCGCGCCCGAGTTTGTCACCGGAGCGCAGTTGCCGGATGACCGGCCATTCGAGGGGGCTGAACCTCGCCATGCGTCCAGAGTATCCAGCGCGGAACCCTGATCTGCCAGAACGGCGTTTCGACGTCGGATGAGATTGCGGTCGTGCCGCCCGCGCTGCCGGGTCCGTGATTTTCCTTGGCTACGGAACGCCGTCGAGTTCCGCCCTAGTTCTTCGGCTCTGGCATGAGCGGGACGACCAGGTCTACGGCCAGATCGATGGGATCGGTCGAACGCTTCACGCGCGAGATCATGATCGCGCCCTCGATTGCGCTGATCGCTACGAGTGCTGCATCGGCGGCCGCAGATTCGTCGAATCCGGCTTTGACCATCGACTGCGCCAGGAGGCTCGCCCAGTCGTCGACCACTTCCGCCACCACTGGGCCGAGGTCTACGTCGTCGTAGGCATCCAGGGCGGCGGCACCCACCGGGCATCCGGCATGAAAATCGGTCTCGGCCAATTGATGCTTGTAGTACTCGCCGATGCCGCGGATCACGTCGGCGGGGGGAGTTCCGGCTTCGACGGCCGCGCGGAGCAGCGTGCTGACCGAGTCGCCGGCCAGGTGTAGCGCTTCGGTCAGCAGTTCATTGCGCCCGCCGGGGAAGTGGAAGCTGACAGACCCGCGTGGCGCCCCACTGCGGTGCAGCACGGTAGCGATGGTGGTGCCGGCGATGCCGCGCTCACGCATGACCAACGCTGCCGCAGTAATCATGCGTTGTCGAGTGTCTGTCTTGACGCCCATGACGCACCTCCCTAATATGCTATGCAGCATATCATAGTAGGGATAACCGATGCGTGAGCTCACCTTCATCAAAACCGGTCGACTCGAATGGCGTGAACGGCCCGCGCCGGTCATCACCGCGCCGACAGACGCACTGGTCCGGCCGTTTATCGCAAGCCGATGCGACGGCGACACCCTGCCGCTCCACTCGCACGTCTCCCGCCCGATGCAGGCCGGCCTAAAGCTCGGCAAGATCGACCCGGTGATCAGCGGCATCGTCGGCGACGTCCCGTTCCGGGGGCCGTGGGCGATCGGGCACGAGGCCGTTGCCCAGGTCACCGAGATCGGTGCCGAGGTCGACGACCTGGCCGTCGGCGACATCGTGGTGGTTCCGTGGGCGATGGCCTGCGGTTCCTGCTACGAATGCGGGCTCGGCCTGACCGCCAAGTGCTCGACCCTCGGAGTACAGACGCAAGGTAAGACGCTGTCGGCGTACGGCTTCGGCCCCGAATGCGGAACCTGGGGCGGCATGATCGCCGACTGCTTGCGTATCCCGTTCGCCGACTTCAACCTCGTCAAAGTCCCCGATGGCGTCGACCCGCTGCGGGTCGCAGCTGCCGGCGACAACCTCACCGACGCCTGGCGATCCGTAGTGCCGCCGCTCGCGCAACGCCCCGAAGGAAAGGTCCTCGTCATCGGCGGCGGAGGTCAGAGCATCGGCCTCTACGCCGCCGGCCTCGCTGTCGCAAACGGCGCGTCGCAAGTCGACTACCTCGACGACCGAGACGCTCGCCTTGAGGTGGCCGCCGGATTCGGCGCCGTTGTCCGCAAGGTTTCCAAGAACCGCAAACGTTCGCTCATCGGCGCGATCCCGGATCGGTACGACGTCGTCGTCGAAGCATCGTCGAAGCCGCAGGGTCTGCGGGATGCGCTGCGTGCACTGCGGCCGGGTGGGACCTGCACCGGCACCGGCTATTACGTCGACACCGGGACCAAGCTGCCCGTGATGGACATGTACGCGACGAGCGCCACCTTGAACGTCGGTGTCTCGCACGTCCGACCACACCTCCCCGACCTCCTGAGTTTCATTGCGACTACCGGATTCGAAGCCGAACGTGTCACTTCTCTGCTCGCCGACTGGGACGACGCGCCGGAGGCCTACCTCGCCCGCACCACGAAGGTCGTGCTGCAGCGTGACCGTCTGGATGTGGCCGGGCATGCCTGAGTGCTGGCTTCCCGAAGGCTACTGCGCCGGATCGGGGGATTTGCCGATGTCGGGCCCGACGTTCAGGTGCAACCGGTGGTGCCGGTCTTACGAGACCGGCACCACCGGGTGGTGATCGACGTGGTCAGTCGGGGTTCTGCGCCCACAGGTCGGGCCCGAATACCTCGTACTGGATGCGGTCGGCGGGCACACCACGTGCGATGAGCTGGTGCCTGATCGCCTGCATGAAGGGCAGCGGGCCGCACATGAACACCTCGGCGTCGTCGGGCAGTTCGACGTCGCTCAGATCCATGAAGCCGCTTCGCGCGGGGTGCAGCGTTGGAGCCTCGTCCGCACCCTGCTCGTACCAGTTCTGGGCCCTGGCATCGCTCATCGCGAGCACCTGGCGGCGTAGCCCCTGGTAGAGAGCGTGATGGTCGAACGAGGTGTCGGCGTGGAAGAGTCGTACGGTGCGGTCGGGCTGGCGGCGCGAAAGGTCCTCGAGGATCGCGGCGGCCGGGGTGATGCCGATGCCGGCCGAGACCAGCACGATCGGTCGGTCGGAGCCGTCGAGCACCACGTCGCCGGCGGGCTGGGAGACCTTCAGCACGGTGCCGGGTTTGGCATTCTCGTAGAGCCAGCCCGAAACCTGGCCGTCGGGCGCGCCGTTGATGCCGCGCACCCGCTTGATCGTCACCCGCAGGCTGTCGCCGCGAGGTCCCGACGAGATCGTGTACTGGCGGGGCTGGAGCCGCCCGTCCGGCAACTCGACCTGGATCGCGACGTACTGGCCGGTGCGGTGCGCCGGAACGTCGCCTGCGACGGGAGCGAGCAGCAGCGAGAAGACCTCGTCGGCTTCCTCGAAGCGCTCGACCACGCGGTAGTCGCGCCAGGGGTGACCCGGATCGGTGCCGCCGAGCGCATACAGCCGCGCCTCTTCGGCGATCAGCGTGGTGGCGAACAGCCAATAGACCTCGTCCCACGCGGCCCCGACCTCGGGGGTGACGGCGTCGCCGAGCACGGTCTTCACGGCCTTCATCAGGTAGTGCTCGACGATCGTGTACTCGGTGGCCTGGATGCCGAGCGACACGTGCTTGTACGCGATGCGCTGCATCACCGGGGTGAAGTCGGGGGCAGCGGGGTCGATGAGCTGCACCGCGAAGGCGACGACCGAGGCGGCGAGGGCCTTGGGCTGCTCGCCGATCGCCTGGTTGGCGGTGTTGAAGATATTCAGCAGTTCGGGGTGGGCTTCGAACATGTCGGGGTAGAAGGTGGCGGTGATCTGGTCGGCATGTTCGGCCACGACCGCCGCTGTGGCGGTGATGATGGCTTCGGACGCTGGGGACAGTTGCATGACCGTGACTCCTGGGGGCTGATTCGGATGAGGTCGCGCGATGAGCGTGAGTCGATCATGCAATGCAGATGCAACCTGCCGTGGACTTTCCGCAACTTCCATACAGTCCGGTTTGGTAGCCAGGACGAACGCCTTTCGGTGCACCCTCACCGAATCGTGTCGGCCGATGTCTTACGTCTTGTGAGACACTGCACTTATGGCTATGACGATCACCTTCCGTCCCGACGATGACACCAGGCTCGCACTCGAAGAGTTGACGGCCGACGGCACGCCGGTGTCGCGGGTGGTGCGTGATGCTCTCGTCGAGGCCGCGGCCAGGCATGTGAAGGTGCGGCTTCGCACTGAGGCACAGACTCTGGCTGCTGACCCTGACGACTGTGCCGAGGCCGCTCAGGTCCTGCGCGACATGGAGTCCCTGCGTGCGTGGTGACGTCTATCGTCTCCGCGCGCCGCGCGGCACCCGCGGCCACGAACAGCGCGGATCCCGCTACGCGATTGTGGTGCAGTCCGACGATCTCGACGTCCTCTCAACCTGGCTGGTCGCGCCGACGTCGACCTCGGCGCGTCCGGCAACGTTTCGGCCGGGCATCGAGATCGATGGCACCCCGACACGGGTCCTCGTCGAACAGACGAGTGCGGTGGACCCGAGCCGACTCGGCGAGTTGATAGGGCACTTGGGCCTCGATGAACTCCGTGCGGTCGACGCAGCCCTTCGGCTGGTGGTGAGTCTGTAAACAGCGGCGAACGAGTAGACCTCCGCGGCAAGACGGTCGATCGATTCTGAGTGCGAAGCATCAGCCCGGACCTATGCGATTGTTGCTGTGGGTTTGGTCCAGGCGATGGTGTGCCGGAACCCGAGGTGATGCTGCAACTTCGCGCCCGGCATGATCGATCGTGTACCGGCGTCGATCTCGGCGAAGGTCAGTTCCGGGTCCCGCACCGGGAACGGGGGCGGCCACGCCGGTGCCGTTGACGGCCACGGATGCCGCACGAACCCGATGATCGGATTGGTGATCATGGAAGCGGCGTCCCACATACGGTCGGTGACGGATTCCGGCCGCGCGAGACCTACGCAAAGGAACCGCCCACCCGGGTTCAGGATCCTCGCGACCTGTTCCAGCGTCGACCGCAGATCCATATGATGCAGGACGGCGATCATCGTCACCAGGTCGGCGCCTGTCGGCAGGTCTGCGAGGTCCGACAATGTCACCGTCGCATTCGGCAGCCCGGCACACCGGGCGGAACTGACCCGTCGCATGTCGGCGTCGATGTCGACGCCCTGAACCCGGTCGAAGCGTTCGGCGAGCAGTGCGAGGAGTTCGCCGCGGCCGCAGCCCACGTCGATCGCCAGTCCGTGCGCTGCCGGCAGGCGCGTCAGGATCCACGGATGGAAGGCATCGTTGTGATTCCACGGATGCCGACTGTTCAAGCGGCGCAACGCGTCGACAGTGCCCCCAAAGGGGCGCGGAGGTTCTCGTCGGTCATTCATGCCCACGACGATAGGCAGCCGACCGCATCGGAGTGTGTACGTACATTTGTCAGGGGTGGTCAGGAGGCGCCACGCAGACGTAGCGTGATCGCCGGATCGGAACACCCGCAGACGAGGGGATTCTTGATGGATGCGCGGCTACTGCAGCCGGAAAGGTGGGCCGGACATCTCGATCGGTTGCGTGCTGCGTTGCCACCGGATGCGGTGGCGGTGAGCTTCAGCGGGTCGATGAGCCGCGGGCAGCACGGCGGGAGTGAATGGTATGTCGCCGCGGTGCGTCGGCCGATAGCAGTGTCATCGGTGTATTGCCGGCGAAATATCTTCCGTCATTTCGGAGTTGGGGATAGTGCGTCGGCGTCCCACCAGTCCACGGCTGATCGCCACCCCCACCAGCGCCAGCGTTCCGCCGGCGATCCGGACCGCGGTGGGTACCTCGGCCAATAGCAGCCACGACATGACGACGACGATCGCGGGTACTGCCAGCGTCGTCGATGCCATGGCGCCGGCGTCGGTGCGGGCCAACGCATATGCCCAGGTGGTGAAGGCAACCGCGGTGGGTCCCACTCCCAGGTAGATGACGGCGGCCAGGTCGGGCCACGACGCGGCGGCCACCTCGGCGATGGCGGTGGGCGCGAACGGCAGGGTGACCGCGAGTCCGACGGCGGCACCGATGAGGGTGGCCGTCACGGTGTCGACGGTCCGTAGCACCACTTTCTGCAACAGCACCCCGGCCGCGTACAGCATCGCGGCCAGTAGTCCGAACACGATGCCGATCGTATCGGCATGTGCTCCAGCCGATTCCGGTCCGAAGGCAATGAGTGCGATACCGCTCAGCGCCACCGCCGTGCCCAGAGCCAACCGCATCGTGTATCTCTCGGAGAGAAACGCAGCAGCCCCGGCCGCCACGAGGATGGGTGCGAAGTTGACCAGCAGGGAGGCGGTGCCGGCGTCGACATGCTGCTCGGACATGTTGAGCAACACCGTGTATCCGCCGAACCATGCTGCGCCATAAAGGATGACCAGCAGCAGTTCTCGTCCGGTGAGCCTGCCCGAGCGCGCCGGGTCGGCTCGGTGGCGCCGTGCCGTGACCCGCCACACGACGGCGAGTGCGGTCACGCCGGTCACCATTCGCAGCAGTGCCATCGCGCCGGGGGAGAAGACATCGCCGAGGTGGCGGATCACCACGAACGCCGACGCCCAGAGAATGATGGTCGTCGCCGCGGCAAGTGCGGGTAGTGACGTGGTCCGAGAGAATCCGTTCTGGTTCATGTAGTCGATTGTGGACAGATGGATTAGACAGCACAACTGAAAATTTCTTACTAACATTTCAGTGGAGCTGTATTATTGTTCGGATGATTGATGTCCACAGGCTCCGGGTGTTCCGTGCCGTCATCGCCGAAGGTTCCATCGGCGGAGCGTCGGAGGCGTTGGGGTACACCGCATCCGCGGTCAGCCAGCACGTCAGCGCACTGCAACGAGAGCTCGGCCTGACGCTGGTCGAACGCAACGGTCGCGGGATTCGGCCCACCGAGGCCGGCCTTACCCTCGCCACGGGATCGGTGCGGGTCTTCGACGAGCTCGCCCGCGTCGAGGCGATGGTCTCCGACCTGCGCAACCACAGGTCCGGGCGGCTGAGCGTGGCCTACTTCGCGTCGGCCGGCGACGCGTGGATGCCCTCGATCGTGGCACAGATCCGCGACGAGTTCCCCGACATCCGGCTCGACCTGCGACTGATCGAATTGATGACCGCAGACCGCGAGTCCGCACCCGACATCGAGATCTGCGTCGACGACGATACGCCGGTGACACGAGCGGGATACCACAGTGTCCCGCTGCTCACCGATGAGTATGTGGCGGTGGTTCCGTCGGATTCGGGGTTCGGTGCGTGTGAGGAGGTGGTGCTGCGGGACCTGGTGTCGCTGCCCTGGATCGACAACGACGTGGCCCGCGGGATCTGCCGGGCCAATCTCTTGAAGGCTTGTACCGCAGCAGGATTCGCACCGGACTTCGCGGTGGAGGCCCACGACTTCCGCACTGCGATCCGATTTGTGGCCGCAGGTGTGGGACTGACCGTCGTACCCGGGCTGGCGGTGCGCGATCTCCCCGACGGCGTGCATGTCGTACGGATCTGCGATCCGACCCCCGTCCGGCAGATCGTGCTCCGCACGCGAAACGGTGTCCGCGGCGTTCCCGTTGCCGATCGAGTGATGGAGTTGCTTGTCGCCCAGGCGAATGCGATGGTCGGCGGGGCGGATGCCGGACTGCGTTGAGTCCGAAGGTGGCGATCACCACCGGGGGTGTGATGTCCGGATGCAGGCAGGTCGTGCGGAGCGGCTTGATGAGTGGAACTCCCGGATCGAACGGGGGACCCGTACATATGTCGACGGTGACGCGGCTGGAGACCGGCTTCGCGGTCCGATCCGACGAGGCGATCGCGGTGTGGCAGGCTCGTCAGATGGCATCGATTCAGGCTCTGAGCGATTCGGACCGCCGCACAGTTGCGCGCTGGGCGCTGGCTTGCGCTGAGCGAGTTGTTCCGCTGTTCGAAGCTGATCTATTGGCGCAGAATGATATTCAGGACGCGATCGCGCGTACTCGCGCCTACAGCGAAGGACGTGGTAGTACCGCCGAGGAGATCGGGAAGCGGATGATCGCGGTGAAGGCCGCAAAAGCCGCTACCACCCCCGCCGGTGCCGCGGCGGCGAGGGCGGTAGCCCAGGCTTCGGCCGTCGCTCACATGGGTGCGCATGCACTGGGTGCTGCGGCGTATGCGGTGAAGGCGGTCTCGTTGGCGAACAAGGATCAGCCGGAGCGGGTAGATGACGAGATCCTTTGGCAGATTGCGGATCTCAGGCCGAACGAACGTGCAGCGCTGCGACTGCTCCCACCTTTGGGGCAGGACCGGTCAGGTCCACTGGGTACCGGGCTTCTGTCGCAAGGGATTCTGGGGTCGACGATTCGTGAGATCCAGGCGCTGATTGGGTGAACGTCCATCCCGAAGCCAACAGCCTGGACAGACTATCGGGGACCTGCCAGTGCCAGTGAGCCGGGTCGGGCAACCGGCGGAATCACCGGTGACTACACGATCGGAGCAGGCAGTCGCTCTACGATGATGCGATGACCGATGAAGGCGGCACATTGCCACCCTGTCCACAATGCGCCGAGCCGTATGCCTATGAGCAGGGGCCGCTGCTCGTGTGCCCGATGTGTGGGCACGAATGGACGCCCGGCGAGAGCGAAGGTACCGACTCCGGGGCCGGTGACATCAAGGATTCGGTCGGCAACCCTCTCGCCGACGGCGACACCGTGACCGTCGTCAAGACCGTGAAGGTCAAGGGGGGTGGCGGTGGTGTCATCAAGATCGGCACCAAGGTGAAGGGGATCCGGCTCATCGCCGACGGCGTCGGCGACCACGACATCGACGCCAACGTCCCCGGGTTCGGTCGCATGCAACTCAAGTCGAGTGTGGTCAAGAAGGGCTGAGGGCCCGGATCACCTTCTTGCAGTGTGAGTTTGCTGCTGGTCCCGTTTTCCGGGATCAACAGCAAAATCAACGATCCGCGCGGCCGTCGTGTAGGCGAGCAGCTGGTAGTAGTCGCTGCTGCGTCCACGGCCGCTGTCGGTCAGCTTGTACTTGATGTACCCGACATAGCGGACCTGCCCCTCACGCAGGTCACGGAAGACGAGGTCCGGATACATCGCCACCTGGTTGCCCGCTCCCAGATACTCGGTCGGCTCATCGATCACATTGAGACGTCCACGCAGCTCCCGCCGGAGGCGCTCGCATCGGTGCGTGCGGCACAACGAATGAAATGTTGCTGTTAGTTCCGGATTTCGGAACTAACAGCAACATTTGCGGGTTTGCCGACAGTCAGTCCGCGTGCACGATGACTCCACGGATGTTCTTACCTGCGCGCAGGTCCTCGTAGCCCTCGTTGACCTGCTCCAGGCTGTACTTGGTAGTGATCAGCTCGTCGAGCTTGAGCTGACCGGCGTCGTAGAGACGTAGCAGCCGGACGATGTCGTACTGCGGGTTCATCGAACCGAACAGTGTGCCCATGATGGTCTTCTGGTTCAGTGTCAGATCGCAGCCCGAGACGTGCACGGTCAGCTTCGTCGGATCGGCCAGACCGGTGATCACCACCCTTCCGCCCTTGCCGATCACCGCGGTCGCGGCCGACACCACGGCCTCGTCGACGGTGCCTACCAGGATCAGGGCAGCGTCGGCGCCCTGTCCCCAGGTCAGTTCGGTGACTTTGGTCTGGGCTTCCTCTGCGGTCGCAAAGGCATGTGTCGCACCGAATTTAAGCGCCTGGTCGCGTTTCATCTCCACCGGGTCGACGACGACGACGTACTTGCATCCGGACGCCACCGCACCCTGGACGGCGTTGATGCCCAGGCCGCCGATCCCGTAGATGACGGCGGTGTCGCCGGCTCGCAGGTTTCCGGCCGTGGTCGCCGTTCCCCAGCCCGACGGCACACCGCAGCCGACCAGCACAGCGGTCTCCAAAGGTAGCCAGTCGTCCACCTTGACCACTGAATGCTGGGAGATCGTCGCATACTCGGAGAAGGTGCCGAGCATGCACATGGCGCCGAAATCCTGGCCGTTGCCGTGGAATCGGAAGCTGCCGTCGGGCATGGAGCCCTCCAGGATCGTCGCTCCCATGTCGCACAGGTTCTGCCGTCCGGTCGAACAGTACCGACAGGTGCCGCAGTTCGGAATGAAGCTGCACACCACGTGGTCACCGGGCTTCACCTTGCCCACCCCGGGCCCGACTTCCTGGATGATCCCGGATCCTTCGTGCCCGCCGACGATCGGATAGCGCGGCGGCAGGTCGCCGTCGGTCAGGTGCAGATCCGAGTGGCACAGTCCTGCGGCGGTGTATTTGATCAGAACCTCGCCGACTCCGGGTGCGTCGAGGTCGAGTTCCATCAATTCGAATGGCTTACCTGGTTCGAGGAGTACTGCGGCCTTGGTCTTCATTTCTCTCCTTTGAGATGGTGTGGGTATGTGTGGGTGAATATCGCACCTACAGTGCGATATTCACGGCCTTTACCTGCGTGTAGAGATCGATCGCGGAGTCGCCGAGTTCCCGGCCCCAGCCCGACTGTTTGAAACCGCCGAAGGGCAGCGCGGTGTCGAAGCCGTTGTACTGGTTGACCCACACCGAACCGGCTTGCACGGCGGCGGCGGTGCGATGCGCTTTCGACAGGTCCTTGGTCCAGATCCCGGCGGCCAGGCCGTAGATCGATTTGTTGGCGGCCGCTGCGATGTCTTCTTCGTCGTCGAACGGAAGTGCGGCCACCACCGGGCCGAAGATCTCTTCGTCGACCACGGAGAATCCGGGTTCGACGTCGACGAAGACGGTCGGCTCGATGAAGTAGCCGCTCTCGCCCCAGCGTTTTCCGCCGGTGAGTGCACGTCCGCCGTCGGCCAGCCCCGCTTCGATGTATCCGCTGACCCTGTCGAACTGCTCCTGAGACACCAACGGGCCGAGTTCTGTCGTCGGGTCGAGTCCCGGTCCGATCTTGGCCTGGGCGGCGGCATCGGCGACGGCCTGGGTGAAGTCGTCGAAAATATCGCGCTGCACGAACATTCGGGTTCCGGCCACGCAGCACTGACCGTGGTTGAACATCCAGGCCGCGACCGAACCGGCGACAGCGGCTTCCAGATCGGCGTCCGCGAACACGATGTTGGGGCTCTTGCCGCCCAGTTCGAGGGTCACCTTCTTCAGGTTCCCGGTCGCGGCGTGCACGATCTTCTTGCCCACCTCGGTGGACCCGGTGAAGGCCACTTTGTCGACGTCGAGGTGCGCGGCCAGGGCTGCACCCGCGTCACCGAAGCCGGGAACGATGTTCACCACCCCGGGCGGGAATCCTGCTTCCTCGAAGATCTCGCCGAGTAGCAGCGCACTCAGTGGCGTCTGCTCGGCGGGTTTGAGCACGACGGTGTTTCCTGCGGCGAGCGCGGGCGCCAACTTCCAAGTCGCCATCAGGATCGGGAAGTTCCAGGGGACGATCTGGCCGCACACGCCGAGTGCTTCGCGGCGGGTGTAGGCGTGAAATTGGCCGCCGGGCGCGAACGGCATCGACGGGTTCACCGAGGTGCCGGTGATCTTGGTGGTCAGTCCGGCGTTGTACCGCCACACGTCTGCCGACCAACCGACGTCGACGGCTGTCGCGATCGCCACGGATTTGCCGTTGTCAAGCGCCTCGAGCTGGCCGAAGATCTCAGCACGCTCGGACAGGAGATCGCCGACCCGCCAGATCAGGCGTTCGCGCTCGTTCGGCTTCATCCGGGACCATGGCCCCTCGAATGCGGCCCGCGCCGCGGTGACCGCGGCGTCGATATCGGCGGCCTCACCCATGGCGACACGGGTGATCAGGTTTCCGGTCGCCGGATCGTGGGTCTCGAAGGTCTTCCCGGATACCGCGTCGACCCAGCGCCCGCCGATCAGCATCTTGCGATCGGCGGCGACAAATTCGGCAACGGCGGGATGTAGGGCAGGGACGGTACTGGTCATCTGTGCTCCTGAGGACGGGCAACGATCTGTGATATCCGCCACGTTGGCGTATGTCATTTCTCGCATGGATCCCAGGCACCGGCATGTGCAGAATCTGGACAGTGCAGTCAGCTTCGTATGTCGAGTGCCCGCATTCGCGTGTAAAGGGTGGTGCGGCTGATGCCGAGGGCTTTGGCGGCCCGGCTCTTGTTTCTGTCGGCCGCGTCGAGGGCGCTGATGATCGCCTGCCGCTCGGCTCGTTCGCGGCCGAGCAGTCTGCCGACCCGCGTCGGTGTGCGGTGGCTATCGGGCAGGTCGGCGCCCGACACCTGGCGATCGCCGCGGCGCAGCGTCGCAGCCGCGGCCTGTTGCAGGACGATTCGCAGTTCGGTCAGGTTGCCGGGCCACTCCTGCGTCACCAGGCAATCAGCCGCATCGGCGTTCAGGGTCAGCCGGTCGTCGATGCCGGCGAGGAGTTGCTGAACCGTTGCGGCGAGTTCGGTTTCGCGTCTGCGCAGCGGTGCGAGGTCCACCCGGACGCCGCAGCAGGCGACGACTGCGGCGGCCGCGGCGGTGAGCTCGCCGGGTGGACCGGAAACGAGCACAAGCGGGGGCTGTTCTGGCGCCGCGGTGGTGACCGCGGTTCGCAGGAGCGCCAGCGATCTCCCGTCGAGGAAGTCGATTCCATCGATGACGAGCGGTCGTCCGGCGGTGCGCGCATGCCGTAGCAGCACGGGGACGTTCGGTGCCCTCCCGTCGAGGAGTCCGGCGGCGACGTCCACATAGATAGCATCGCCGGCCAGCATCCGTGCCCGCGTGGTGCGCCCGGTGCCCGATTCGCCACAGACCGCGGTGGTCGGAGAACCCTTGGCGTGCACGGCGAAACCGGCTGCGGACATCACGTCGTGATCGGCGGGGCGGAGCATGAAGACCGCTGCGTGAGTCACCCCGGGGACGCGCTGGACGAGGACCTCCATGGTGACACCGGAAACCAGCGTCACCGTCTCCGGTGCGAACGCTTCGGCCGCAAGTAGACGTAACGTGGCAAAATCACCGGGGCCCAGGAACTGTGCCGCCAAGCTGTTGGTCAGTTGGACGTCGTGTCCGACGGCGGCCACCCCCGCATCCCGCCGCATGCAAGCACGTTCGAACGCGGCGATCACCGTCCGGTTGTCGGCTCGCGAGCGGTCGAGGAGGCGTTCGGCTATATCGTCGACCACGCCGTGAATGAGCGGGACCGACAGTGGATTCATGCGGTCGGCGATCTCTGTCATGCAGATGGTGCCGGCGAGTCTGCGGGTGGCCGGATGAATGATCGGCCGGCCGAAACAGCTCATGATCCGGAACTGTTCGAGATAGTGTTCGCCGCTGTTGATCACCACGTCGCTGCGCACCTCGGCGGTGGTTCCGAGTGCGGTCGTACCCATGGTGGTCTCCTGGAAGTCGGCGCCGGTCACGGCGCCGGCCGCGGTCAGCAGACCTTCGAGCGTTGCGTCGCTGGTGACCCGAGTCACCAGTCGGCAGCCCGCGTCCACCAGTAGCAGCGCGGTGGAGGTGCCCGACAACGCTTCGGCGGCACGCGCCAGCACCGGGCGGGCGGCGTCGAGCAACGGGTCGGCGGCGGCGACGTCGGCCAGCGATGGTTCGGGGCGCACATCCTCTACCAGCCCGGCATGTCGTGAGCGGCGCCAGGACGCGGCGATGACGGGGCGTTGCGGCGAGGAGACGGCCATGTCTCCTACAGTGACATGAATCACTGGTATGGGCTTCCGGTTCAAGAACAGAAGCCAACTCACTCCTCAGCTACTATATAATTCGATATATAGCATGTCAGGAGGTGTGATGTGGCTGTGACGAGTGTTGATCTGGACCCGGCTTTGATCGAGCGGGCCAGAGAGCTGACCGGCGAGCGTTCGAACCGGGCCGTGCTCGACCTTGCGCTCAGGAGGCTCATCGCGTCAAAGCAGAAGGGTGCCATGATCGCGGGGATCGCCGGTCTCGACAACTTGGCGGAAGAGCTTGGGGCGCCGGTGGTTTCGCCAGGTGAGTCCGGCGATCGATGACCGACTACCTCGTCGACAACTCCGTCTGGGCGAGATTGGCCACCGGTGACCCGGCGATCACGGATCGGTTGCGGCGTATCGAGCGCGCACCCGCCGACTTGTTCGTCACCTGCCCGCCGCAGGTCCTGGAGTTTTGCCACAGCGCCCGTACGCCCGAGGATCACGCTCACTACCGTGAGCAGATCTCATTGGGGTTCCCCTTGGAACGCGCCCCTGACGAGTCCCTGGTGCTCGATATCCAGAGCGCGCTGTGGAATGCCGGCATGGTTCGCGCAGCCGGTTCGGTGGATATCCTCATCGCGGGGTACGCCATCGTGAACGATGTGACAGTCCTGGCGGCGGACCATGACTTCGGCTACATAGCGCGGGTGACGGACTTGCAGTTCGAGTATGTCGCCCCGACCGTATGACTCGTCCATCCGGGAGAGGTGCTTATCGCATGAATGAGACCGCCACGATCCTTCGGCTCTTGAAGAAAGGTTCATCGACCAGGCTGCTTTCGATACCCACCAGCGGCGCGTCGCCGGCAGTGAGTGGGGCAGAGCGACTGTGGGAATCGAACGCGACTACACGATCCGGACGGAAGGCTGACGCGCGACCGACGCTACGCCGGGCTGTGACGTGCGGATCTACTTTGCTGGTTGGTTGAGGAGTTCGAGTGTGCGGTGGTCGCGGTCGCCGTCGAAGTAGCGGTCGAGTACGCGGCCGAAGACGTCGCCGGTGGTCACGGCGTCGAAGAGCGTCATCGACGACCGGAGTTTCCTGGTGTCGATGTCTCCGAGGACGGCGTCGATCTCGGTGCCCTCCGGGAGTGCCAGGAGGAGTTCGCAGGCGTGGATGAGCCGTGGTCCGAGGACATCGTGTGCTGCGAACGCCCGGGCCTCCGCGGCCCCGTCGAGGCCGTACTCTTGGGCCGTCCAGGACCGTCCGAGCGCTGCGAGCTGCGGGAAGATCCACCACATCCAGTGGGTGTCCTTGCGCCCGGCCGCGAGTTCGGCCTTGACCTGGTCCCAGACATGGTCATGCGGTGCGACGAACCGCTCGATCCGGTCACTCATCGTCCCAAGATACTCGCAGTTGTGACTGCCTGACTTTGCCGCCGATCTCGGGTTCCGGGACCAACCGCAAGCTCGACGGGGAACCCTCAGCGTAGGCGCCGTTCGTCCGTTCCTGCGTTGTCAAGGTGACGTCCACTTTGCCACCCGCGCGGCGGATCTCGACACGATCGCCGGTGGCGTGGCGCGTAGGAGGGAGTTGCGCAGGTGCACGGCGACCGAGTTCGCCGCCTGCGCGGCCTTCCCCATCAACCTCGATTGCCGCCACAGTGTGCGCGTCCGGGCGCGGCGGATCCTGTCGTGGCGGGCGAGTGCGGCGGTGATGTCGCCGGAGCGCAGGAGCAGTACCAGCGTGGCGGCGTCCTCGATGGCCTGGCCTGCGCCTTGGCCCAGATTCGGGGTCATCGCGTGTGCGGCGTCGCCGAGGAGGACCGTCCGGTTTCGGACGAAGGTCGACGGCATTTTGGCGAGGTCGTAGATGTCGTGCCGCAGAATCGATTCGGCCGGGGTGTTGTCGATGCATTCGCGGATCGGTGGATACCAGGTGCCGAATCGGTCGAGCACCGCCGTCTTCTCGTCGGCCTCGTGGCCGCCCTCGGGAGTGGATTCGGTGGCGAACCAATACATTTGGTTGTCGGGCAGGGGCACGATCCCGAATACCCGGCCGGGGCCCCACGTCTCGCCGGCCCCCCGAGTGACATCGGGTGTTCGGTGACACCCCGCCACGCGGTGTAGCCGCAATAGTGCAGGCCGCTGTCGATGCCGAGTAGGCGGCGCGACCGGCTTCGGAGGCCGTCGGCGGCGACCACCAGATCGAACCGTTCGGTATCACCGTCGACGGTGATCGTGGGGGAACCGTCGGAGGGCACCTCGGCCGCCTGTCCCAGATGGAGTGCGCCGGTGGGCAATGCGTCAATGAGGGTGCGGTGCAGGGCGGAACGATGAAGGCTGCGGATACTCGGCACCATCGCCGACGGCATCGAGACCAGCCACCTACCCGACGGCAACCGCTGCCCGGAGCACATACCCGCGACGGCATCGCTACTCACGGCCCGCACACGATCGCCGAGGCCGATGGCGTCGAATGCGTCGATCGAATTGCCGAACAGCGTCAGGCCGGCCCCGGCTGCGGCCGGATCGGTTCGTTGCTCGAAGACGGTGACATCGTGGCCATCGTTCGACAGGCCAGCCGCAACCGTCAGACCGCCGATGCCGGCGCCGATCACGCCTATCCGCATATGCACTCCTTCGTGTGCTGCCACCTTAGCCGCGAGGTAGTCAGTCAGGAACCTCCTTCACGCTCAACGATTTTCCGAGCGTTAAGTACCCCGCGATCGGTTCATGCGGACGCAGGTGCCGGGAGGACACCGAGTTGGGTGAGTAGGCCTGCGACGTCCATGAGCATTCGACTCTCGACGAAGATCGAGTCACGGTAGCGGTCGACGGTCCAGGCACTGACGGTGACGGTGCGTCCGGTGGCCGGAATGCCCATGAAGTCGCCCTTGTGCGTGCCGGTCCAGGTGGAGACGCCCAGCACGCGGTCGTCCTCGACGAGCATGTCATCGATCGTCCAGCGCAGGTCGGGGAAGGCCGTGAACATCATGGTGAGGGCGCCGGCGAGACCGTCGCGGCCGGGGCCCTGCCCGGGTAGCGGAACCAGTTCGACGAAGTCTTCGGCGACCAGTTCGACGAGTGCTCCGTCGAGATCGCGGGCGTTGATGACGTCGTCGACGAACCGGTGAGCCAGATATCTGAGATCGGTTGCGGTGGTGGTCATGTCGATTCCTTTCGAGGGGGTGGAGAGCGAGTCAGAGGGGTAGGGGATTGGCGAGAACGCCGGTGCCGGGCAGCCTGCCGGCGAGGGTGCGGATGAAATCGAGTGCGTCGATCTCGATGTGCTCGCCGTCGACGCCATGCGAGAAGGTGCCGCCGGCGGGTCCGGTCAGCTGCAGTTCGAACGGTGCGCCGTGCACGTCGGCCCACTCGCCGACGATGTCGGCGACCAGGCGACCGTCGTGGTCGGGGTCGAGGTCCATGGGACGGCCGATCGCTGCGTGGATGTCGATTCGGTGGGCCCAGGTGTCACGGGTGAAACCGACCTCAAGCAGGTAGTTGACCGGCTTCCAGCCGATCGGTTCACCGATCGGCACCGGCACGTATCGCATGGGCAGGGGGGTACCGAAGCGACCTTTGACCGCCCGTGGACCGATCGTCTGAAGCTGCTCGACCACTTGGGAATTGGTGAGTTCTGCTCGTTCCCGGATCTGGAGCTCATTGAGGCCGTCGACCCAGTGGTGCGCGTCGATCTCCTTGTTGAGTGGGAGGCCGTGGCGCAGTTGGTGGGCGAAGACCAGCGGGGATACTTGCGCGTCGGCCGAGCCCAGGACATGCAGAACCATCGCGCGGACGTCCCAGCCGACGCAGTCGGTGTCGGTGGCCCACTCGTCGGGAGTCAGTGAGGCGGTCAGGTCGGCGAACCTGTCGAACTCGGCCAAGGCGAGGGTGCGGGCTTCGGAGCGGTTGATCCGCGTGACTCCGGAGGTGGTGGCATTCATGGCGTGCTCCTTGTGTTGGTGGCGGAGATGGCGTTGTCGACCAGGAGGTCGGTCATCCGGTCGAGGTGCTGTAGCCAGCGGGTTCCGCCCGGATCATTGGACAGTTGGGCGTCGATGAGGCCGGCGGTCATGGCGACGAGGCAGTCGACGTCGCCGGGGTCGGTGACGCCCGCCGCGGACATGATTGCGACCATCCTGCTCAGGACGTCCTGCGCGATCGCATACGACGGGGCACTCGGCTCGAATCCGGGAATGACCCGCGTGAAGAGCAACGAGTACCGGGCCGCGTCGGACACTGCGAAGTCGGCGAATGCCTTCAGTGCGGTCTTGAGTGCGGCCCGTGGGTCGGCCGGCAACTCCAGGGCGGACAGCACCGCGACCAACTGCCGGTTGCCGTCGGCGAACATGTCGTCGTAAAGGGCGTTCTTGGAGTCGAAGTACGCATAGAGCGACGGCTGCCGCATACCGACGGCCTTGGCCAGGTCCCGCATCGAGACCTGCGTGATGCCGTCTCGTCGCGCGAGATCCCAGGCCGCTTCGACGATGAGCGCGACCTTGGCCTCCCGCCGCTGCTGGACCTTGCTGACTGTCACCACGACTACACCTTCACTATCGCTGATAGTGTTAGAGACTATCACTGATAGGTATATTTGCCTATCGGTGATAGCTTGTCAAGGTCATGATGGCGCGGCGATGCGGAAATCGGTCAGCCGCGCGGGGTCGAGGACGACGTCCATGCGGACGATCCGGCCGTCGCTGATGGCGAGCGCGCCGACGCTGTAGACGGCGCCATCACGGTAGGCGATCCAGCCGGGCCACCCATTGATGAGTGCGGATCGTGCGTCGGTGTAGTTGGACGAGAATTCCCGGGCCCGGCCGGCGACGGATTCGGCACCCCGGATCTCGACAACCGGTTGACCGGCGATCGCGATTCTTTCGACGATCTGCGGGTCGAGCAGGTCCACGAGGGCGGCGACGTCGCCGCCTTTCGCCGCGGTGAGGAAGGCGTCGACAACGCTCTGTTCGGTGGCCGGCATCGCCGATTCGATGTGGCCGGGATCAGTGTGCCGAATGCGTCCACGGCCACGACTGGCGAGTGCCCGGGCGGCCTCCGGCGTCCGATTGAGCACCCTGCCGATCTCGGAATAGGGGAATCCGAAGGCGTCGTGGAGCAGGTAGGCGACCCGTTCGGCCGGCGTCATCGTGTCGATGACGATCTGCAGCGCCGAGCCGACGGTTTCTGCCAGCAGTACGTCGATGGCCGGATCCGGCTGATGCAGAGGATCATTCGATTCGGCGATCTGATCCAGGGGCATCTCGCGGCGGGTCGAGCGGGACCGCAGCAGATTGAGCCCGATCCGCCCGACCGTCGTCATCAGCCATGCTTCAAGGTTGTCGATCGACGCTCGGTCGGTGCGCTGGAGCCGTACCCACGCCTCCTGCACGGCGTCGTCGGCATCCGCGTCCGAGGTGAGCAGCCGCCGGGCGACGGCATTCATCTTCGGCCGGTGCTGCTCGAACTCCGCCGCGATGTCGTCGTACATCTCCACATCTCCTAGACCCGGGCCGCCCGCCGAACGTGACGTCACGTTTTCCTGCCCCCGCGGGTCTGGTTGTCGAAGGGGCAATCGGCCCCCACTCTACGAGAGAAGGAACGTCGACCCGATGAGCAATATCGCCGTCATCTACTACTCCGCGACCGGCAACGTGTACCGGCTCGCCCAGGCTGTCGCCGAAGGAGCCGCCGACGCCGGCGCCGAGGTCAGGCTACTGCGCGTGGCGGAAACCGCACCCGCGGCAGCAATCGATTCCCGGCCCGAGTGGCGTGCCCACGTCGACGCGACCGCCGACGTACCCGTCGCCACCAACGACGACCTGCGGTGGGCCGACGGCCTCGCGTTCGGCACCCCGACCCGGTTCGGCAACGTCAGTGCGCAACTCAAACAGTTCCTCGACAGCACGGGTCCGCTGTGGATGGCCGGTGAGTTGCCGAACCGGACCGCGACAGCGTTCACCAGCACGGGCACCCTGCACGGGGGCGCCGAGGCGACGATCCTCTCGCTGTACCAGACGATGTTCCACTGGGGGTCCATCGTGGTGGCACCCGGCTACACCCAGCCCGACACCCCCGGCGGTGGCCAGGCGCCCTACGGTGTCGCGCACACCGCAGGCAACGGACTGCCCGACGAGGCCGTCCTGGCCGCCGCCAGGCATCAGGGTTTGCGCCTCGGCATCTACACCGAGCGGCTCGTCGCGTCCGACTAGCCTGCCGCCGCGGGTGATCGGTCGAGTGTGCGGTTGATCCCGGAAATCGGGATCAACCGCACACTCGGCGTCCTGGGACCTACTCGTCGACACATCGGGCGACCACGCTAGCGTGTGACCATCGGTCGGCCGTCGACCGTGGCAAGGGGGAGGTACCGATCATGAAGAGACTCACGAGGATCAGATGCTGGTCCGTTGTCGCGGCCGTCGCCGCGGTCTGCGGCCTCGGCATGACCGGTGCGGGCGGCGCGGCCGCGCAACCGTCGTACAGCTATCTCGACGGATTGGCGGCGCAATTGACCGCACCGGGGCCGCCGCCGGGCGCCAACGACTGGAAATGCCGCCCCGACGCCGCCCATCCGAATCCTGTTGTCCTGCTGCACGGACTCAGCAACGACACCATCACCTGGAACACCCTGTCACCGGCCCTGGCCGACGCGGGCTACTGCGTGTTCACCACCACCTACGGCCGCGACTGGCTCGGTCCGATAGGCGCTGTCACATCGGTACAGGAGAGCGCACGTCAGATCGCCGCGTTCATCGACCGGGTACGCGCGGCCACCGGCGTGTCGAAAGTCGACCTGGTCGGGCATTCGATGGGCGGGGCAATCGGGTTCTACTACCTCAACCACCTGGACGGCATTCCGAAGGTCGACGACTACATCGCCCTCGCCTCGCCTCTGCACGGCACGGATATGAGCGGGGTACAGACGGCCTTTGCCGACATCCTGGGCATCCCGGCGATCGAGCGAAAGTGCGGCGGGCCATGCCAGGTGGGCGTCGGTTCGCCGTTCCTGCGGGTGATCAATCCCGATCCCGCGATCGCCCCCGCGATCAAGTTCACGACGATCGTGACCCGGTACGACCAGATCGCCACGCCGTACACCACCGGCATGCTGCGCGGTCCCAATGTCCGCAACGTCGTGGTGCAGGATCGTTGTGCCACCGACTACACCGAACACGCCGAACTGACCGCTGACCCGATCGCTGTGCGCGAGGTGCTCAACGCGTTGCGTCCGGCAACCGCAGTACGTCCCCGCTGCACCACTGTTCTGCCGTTCATCGGGCCGATCCGCTGAGGTTTGCGGTCGACTGCCACCTCAGCGTGTCCGGAACTGGACGCCGGTATGGGGGCATACTTGCCCGATGAAGGTGGCCTTTCGTTTCAGCGTCGCGAGTCTCGTCGTCGAGGAGCGTCGTGAATGGGCGTCGTTCCTGCGTACCTTGTCCAAGGAACAGTGGGATCGGCCGTCACTGTGTGATGGTTGGACGGTGCGTGATGTCGTCGCCCATGCGGTCAGTTATGAGGAGGCCGCGCCGCTGACCGTTGCCGGGCGTTTTGTGCGCGGCGGGCTGCGGCTTTCCGGCGCCAACGCGGTGGCCCTCCGTGAGCGGGGGCCGGTGCCGTCGGCCGTGCTCATCGACGAACTCGAACGCAATCTTCGGCCGCGCGGTCTTACCCGAATGTTCGGCAGCCGCATCGCACTGCTCGACGCGCTGGTCCACAATCAGGACATCCGGCGCCCGCTCGGTCTGCCTCGTGCGATTCCGGCGGAGCGCTTGGTTCCGTGCCTGAATTTCGCTCGGGTCGCACCGCCGATCGCCGCCTACCCGCGTATTCGTGGTCTTCGGATGACGGCCACCGATATCGACTGGTCGGCAGGCCGTGGCCCGGTGGTGAGCGGGCCCGCGGAAAGTCTGCTCATGGCGATCGCGGGTCGGCGTACCGATTACGACGATCTCGCCGGACCTGGCAAGACCACGCTCCTATCTCGTATCGGGTGAGTCGTTGAGGTTGCTGTGGGTTCCGGAAAGCGGCACTCACAGCAATCTCGACGTCGGATTGGTCAGTGTCGGGCCAGGATCGCCTGTAGGTCGGTGCCCACCGGGAGCGTGCCGTATTCGAAGCCGCGGTCGTCGCCGAGGCGGGCGGCGACGAAGGCGTCGGCCACCGCGGCGGGTGAGAAGCGCACCAGTAGTGAGGCTTCCAGGGCCAGTGCCATCGATTCGACGGCCCGCCGCGCGCGTCGCTGGGCGTCGGCGGGTCCCAGCCTGGCCAGTTCGGCGAGTTCGCGGCGCATCCGGTCCAGGTGGGTGTCGAGTACTGGGTATGTGCCGCGGGCGAGGTTCACCTCGGCGTCGAACGCGGCCACCGATTCGGGTTCGCGCGTCATGGCGCGCAGTACGTCCAGGGCGATCACATTGCCCGAACCCTCCCACACGGCCATCACGGGCTGCTCGCGGTAGCGCATCGCCATCGGGAATGCCTCGGTATATCCGTTGCCGCCCAGGCATTCCAGCGCCTCGTAGGCGTGGTGCGGTCCGCGTTTGCAGATCCAGTATTTGGCGACGGCGGTGGCCAGGCGGCGGAAGGCGCGTTCGGAGTCTCCGGCGTCCTCGTCGTGGGCGCGGGCCAGCCGCATGGCGGTAACCGTGGCGGCTTCTGATTCCAGGGCCAGGTCGGCCAGGACCGCGGTCATCGCCGGCTGATCGGCAAGTGTCGCACCGAAAGCCGCGCGGTGGCGGGCGTGCCACAGCGCCTCGGCCACCGACTGCCGCATTCCCGCGGTACTGCCCAGCACACAGTCGAGGCGGGTCTGGGCGACCATCTCGATGATCGTGCGCACTCCGCGGCCGGGTTCGCCGACCATCACCGCGACGGTGCCGTCGAGTTCGATCTCGCTCGACGCGTTCGACTTGTTGCCGAGTTTGTCCTTGAGTCGCTGGATGCGGAACACATTGCGGGTGCCGTCGGGCAGCACTCGCGGCAGCAGGAAGCACGAGAGTCCCTCGCCGCCAGGGCCTTCCGCCTGCGCGAGCACCAGGAACGCGTCTGACATCGGAGCCGAGCAGAACCATTTGTGGCCGGTAAGCAGATAGTCGGCGCCCGGACCACCCGCACCGACGGGCCGGGCGACGGTGGTGTTGGCGCGGACATCCGATCCGCCCTGCTTCTCGGTCATCGACATCCCGAAGATCGCCGAATCCTTGTCCGCGCTCAGCTCGGGGGAGTAGTTGCGGGACAACGCCTTCGGAACCCACAGTGCAGCGACGTCCGGTTGCAGTTCCAGCGACGGGATCACCGCGTGGGTCATCGACACCGGGCAGGCGTGTCCGGGTTCGATCTGCCCGAACAGCAGGAAGATCGCTGCGCGCGCCACATGCGAGCCGGGCTGCGGGTCCTCCCAGCATCGGGTGTGCGCACCGTGGGCGACGGCCGCCGAGATGATCCGGTGATACGACGGGTGATACTCCACTTCATCGATCCGGTGCCCCCACCGGTCGAAGGTGTGCAATTCGGGCGTCAGGGTGTTGGCGACCGCCGCGTCGTGCTGGAACTGCGCCGACCCGACCAGCGCGCCGACCTGCCGCAGTTCGTCGTCGGCCCAGCCGGCGTCGTGTCGGGCAACCGCCTCGGCGAGAACATGATTGAGTTCGTACTCGTTCACGTCGACACGCGGTGTGGACTGGTTGAACACCTCATGGGTGACATGTGGCCGCGGATGGGTCACTGGAGTGGTCGAGGTCATCGAGAACCTTTCTTTGGCAGAGGCTTTCGGATACGAGTAGGGAATCGGGTCACGCCGGATCGGGCGTGACGATCAGGTGCTTCTGCACCTTCCCGGTCGGGGTGTGCGGCAGTTCACCGGTCACATGGAACTCGCGGGGCACCTTGTAACGGGCCAGCCGTCCGAGCAGGAACTCCTTGAGCTCCTCGGGAAGCTCGTCGCCGCCGTCGGAACGGACGATGTGCGCGACGACGGTGTGTCCCCATTCCGGGTGTGGTCGTCCCAGGACGGCTGCCTCCACGATCGCCGGGTGTGCGGTGAGCGCGTCCTCGACCTCCTTGGAGTACACATTCTCACCGCCGGTGACGATCATGTCTTTGCTGCGGTCGACGATGAACAGGTAGCCGTCGTCGTCGACGCGGGCCAGATCCCCCGTGTGATACCAGCCGTCGGCATCGAGCGCGGCGGCGGTGGCCTCCGGATTGTCCAGGTAGCCGGTCATCGTCGACTCGGTGCGGATCCAGATCTCGCCCACATCACCGGCTTTCGCTTCGACACCGGCGTCGGTGATGACCTTCATATCAGCACCGGGCAGTGCCACCCGGCCGATCGAACCGGCCTTGCTGATCTGCTCCTCCGGGTACAGCACGGTGCCGACGGGGCCGGTCTCGGTCATGCCGTAGACCTGGAAGAAGTTGTCGCTGTGGAAGTTCTCGGCGAGCCGCCGGGACATGTCGGCACCGATAGGACCGCCGCCGTACATCCATACCCGCGTCGCGGACAGGTCGTAGTCGGCGAAATCCGGTACGGCCAGCGCCGAGGTGAACACGATCGGCGGACCGAAACACAGTGTGGTGCGGTGCTTTTGCGCAGCCGACAGGAAGTCGATGGGTTTGTGCTCGCGGACCAGGACCACGGTGCCGCCCGCGTAGAGCGTGCCCAGCAGCCAGTTGTTCAGCGGGGAGGCATGCCAGATCGGCACGGTCAGCAGCAGCCGGTCCTCACGGGTGATCGACAGGCCGATGACGGTGGTCATCGCGGTCAGGGTCACTGTGCGCTGGGTGTGCACACAGCCCTTGGGGCGTCCGGTGGTGCCGGAGGTGTACAGGATCTCGGCGATCGTGTCCTCGGGCAGACGCTCTGTCGACACCGGGATCGGTGCTGCCGAAGCGACTTCGGCGTCGAAGTCGGCGACACCGTCGACTGCGGTGTCGGTGGCGAGCGTAGTGATCCCGGCGCCGTCCAGTACCGCGTGCAGGCTGCCGTCGATGACGATCGCCGACGCCCCGGAATGATCGAGGATGTACCGGACCTCGGGTGGTGCGAGTTTGTGGTTGACCGGCACGACGGTGGCGCCCAGGCGCCACGTGCCGAGCATCGCCACCACGAAACCTGTTGTGTTGTAGCACATCAACGCTACCCGATCACCCGGTCCGATACCACGGCCGGCGAGCACGGTGGCCGCGCGGCGGCTGGACTCGGCGAGCTCGGCGTAACTGATCGCCGTGTCGTCGGGGCCGGTGCCACAGCTGATCAGGGCCGGTTTGGCCGGGAATTTCGTTGCGGCGCTGTCGAAGGCGGAGAGCATGTCCATCGTCGGACCTCCCTGGGGATCGGTGATTACTGGGGCTGGGTCACGAGCTGAGCGGCAGGTCGAGCATGGTGTCGGGGATGCCGAGGTGGGCGAACACCACCGCAACCGAGTCGGCGAGTGAATAGCCGACGTCCGGGGCGATCGCCGACATCTGTACGGCGACACCGAAAATTGCGGACCAGAACGCCTTCGCCTCCACCTCGATGGAGGTGCGCAGTTGCCATCCGGTCCGGGTCAGAGTGCGATGCAGGGCGGCCTCACCCCGCTCATGCAGCAGGCGCAGTGTGTCGCCGGTGAATGAGCGCAGGTCCTGCCGCCGGGACACCAGCACCATCGCGGTGGTGAACAGCTGCACGCCGTCGCGTTCGGGGCCGAGCAGGGTGCGCACCAGTGTGCCGGCGTATTCGCCCAAAGTAGTGGCGTCGGCTGCGGCTTCCTCGGTATGCCGCCCGGCGCGCAGCACGGCCGCGCAGGCGACCTCGACGAACAATTGCTCCTTGGAGCCGAAGTAGTAGGTGACCTGGTTGGGGAAGGTCTGGGCGCGCTCGCAGATCTGGGCGACCGAGGCCCG
>NZ_JAGQTN010000146.1 GCF_020438995.1 Gordonia sp. (in: high G+C Gram-positive bacteria) | reverse complement strand
CGGCGCCGACGCCGGCGTCCCGGCGAGAAGCCCTCGAGATCGGTGGACGCCTCATGACTTCCGTGATACCCGGGCTGATCTTCGGCTGATTCGTCAGTTGCCCATTCGTCGTCCGACCAGGTGTCCTCAGCGGCCGCCTCGCCGACGGTGCTCTGCTCGTCGACAGTCTCGGCATCCGCGATCACGTCCACGTCGGAAACGATCTCCGCCGGGACCGGTTCCTCCGTCCCGGTATCGTAATCGTCGCCGAACGCGTCGTCGTTGCCGAAGTCGCCGTCGTCGGTCCCCGGCTCCTCCGCAGCGCCGGACTCGTCCGGTTCGCCGGTCGTCTCGTAGTCGACGCCCGGCTCACCGCAATGGACGTCCTCGTCGAGGAGCTCCACGCCGTCGCCGAACGCCCCGTCTTCGACGAATTCGGCGTCGTCAACGGATTCGGCCTCGTCAACGGATTCGCCACTGAAAGACTCGGGTTCCTGGCGTGGTGCGTACTCGCCGAGATCATCGAAGTCGCGCCCGGTCTCGACCTGCGTGAGCTGTGTGGTCGCGGCCGGATCGTTGGGATACGGCCCGTCCTCGTCGAAGTCACGCCGGTTGAAGATCGTCGTCGACTCAAGATCGTCCGGCCTGCCGGACACAACGTCGGCGGGCCGACCCGATGCAACGTCGGCGGGCCGACCCGGTGCAACGTCGGCGGGCCGACCCGGTGCAACACGGCTGGCGACGTAGGCGCCCCAGTCCTGTGACGCCGGCTGTTCAGCAACGGCGGCCGGTGTCGGGAACTCCTGCCTGCCGTAGCTCTGGTGAGCGTTCGCTGCCGGAGTGAACTCACGCGGGTATCCGCCGGCGGAATAGGCCGGCCGGTCACCGGTCACATCCGAGCCGGATTGCCCGAATGCCGGATAGCCGGTGCCGGAGAATCCTCCGGACTGCGGTTCCTCCTCGGCGACGACCGGGATCACCTCGGTCATCTCCTCCGGATGTGCGTTGGCGGTACTCGGCCGGGAATCTTGCCACGACGGTACGGTCGCCGCGAAGTCCTGGGACGCCAGCAGATCGTCGGCCATGCGTCCCGAACCGAGCTGCCGTACCCGCTCGTTGGGCAGCGCGATGCCCTGATCGGGCAGCGGCCCGCCCAGCAGCACCTCCAGGCTCGCCCGCAGCGACGCTATCTGGTGTTTGAGGTCGATCAGCTCATGGTTGGCCTCGTCGGCGACCTCGCGGCGGATGGTCGACTCGACGTCGAGTTCGTACTGGCGGCGGGCCGCGATCTCACGTTCGAGTTGAAGCTCGTACACCAGACGCAGGTCACGGCTCTTGGCCTCGGCGCCTTCTGCCTGCCTGCGGAACTTGGTCACCAGAATCGCGGCGATCACCGCGGCCCAAAGCGCGGCAATCACCGCGAGAGAACCGGCGAGCGACATGTCGTCGTTGATCACCATCAACACACTGGCGGCCAAGGCCAATACGATCAGCAGACCGATGAGCCACTGGCCTGCCGATCGCTGCGCCCGTATACCTTCGCCCGAACGGCCGTTGGAGGTCGTCATGACGCTGAATTTACCCGCTGCGGCCATCCTGATCGGTCAACCGGCGCGGAGCGCCACGATTCGGTGGCCCGATTAGACCGCATCGGGGTGCCCGCCCGCAGCCTCGTCGGTCGGGTCATCCGGTGCCCGGCAACAGTATTCGAGCCAGAGCGCCGCCGCGACCAGCAGTACGCCACCGATCAGCCCGATCACCGCCGCCGGAGTGTCACTCCGGGCTGCGGCGAGTTCGGTGTGCCGCCACAGGTAGGCGAGCACGCCCGCCCACACACCTGTTCCGATGGCCCCGAGCAACGCCGAGGCCTTGGCCAGCGCGACTACCCGTGCGGCGAGCAACGGGTGCAGCTGACCATGCGCCCGGCCCACGTCGCGATCGGCCACGCGGGCCCGGACGACGAATGCCACCACCACCTCGATGACGGCGAGCACATAGAACACCAGCCCCGCCAGCAACGGCAGCGGCGGCAGGTCACCATAGTTGTAGCGGACCAGAATCCACGACGCGACAGTCGCGAACGCGGCAATCGCGGCCAGGTCACGCATCTTGGTGGGCCCGATCGTCGGCTCCGGCCCGTCACCCACGGGCCGCTTCGGCGCGGTCATCGGACCCAGTCCGGCAAGCTCCGCGGGCCGGCTGCGCCCGGCAGCACACTGACCACTTCGGCCACCTCATCGGCGGGCAGTTCCGCGATCAGATCGGCAATCGAGCGTTCACCGGCGGACGTCCACAGCCGGGCGTCCGGTTCGATCTCGTGCCACGGCACCAGGACGAAGGCGCGCTCGGCGGCCCGCGGATGCGGCAGGGTTAGCTCCGGATCATCGGAGCGCACCGGACCGGCGTCGTCGACGGTGATCACATCGACATCCAAAGTTCTTGGTCCCCAACGGATATCGCGAACCCTGTCGGCGCTGCGCTCCAATCCGCGACACACCTCGAGCCAGCCCGACGCGTCGCGCGAACCGTCGACGATCAAGGTGATGTTGTGGAAGTCGGCCTGCTCCACCCCGCCCCACGGCGGCGTCGCGTACACACCGGACACTGCGACGAGCTCGTCGGCCACCGCCCGCACCACCGCCGACAGGTGCGCCACGGTGTCGCCCATGTTGGAGCCCGCCGACAGCACCGCACGGCTCATCAGGGGCGTCCCGTGCCGGGTTTCGCCGAACCAAGCGACTTGCGTGAGCGCCGGGCCACCACCGCGACATCACCGAAGGTGAGCGGGATCGGCGCCGACGGCTTGTGCACCGTCACCTCGCAGGCGGTGATCCGCTGGTCGGCCATCACCGCCTCGGCCACCTCGGCGCTGACCGTCTCGATCAGATCGCGCGGTTGCCCGGCCACGATGTCGTGCGCAAGCTGTGCCAGCGCCCCGTAGTCGACGGTGTCGGCCAGGTCGTCCGACACCGCGGCGGCACGCAGGTCCAGCCACAGCACGACGTCGACAATGAAGTCCTGACCGTCGCGCTTCTCGTGGTCGAAAACGCCGTGATGGCCGCGGACCACCAGGCCCCTCAACTCGATCCGGTCGGTCATGTCGCCACGTTCTCCTGTCCGCCCATGTTCTCGGCCACTGTGTTTTCGACCATTGTGTTCTTGATAGCTGTGTTTTCGACGGCTGTGTTTTCGACCACTCGGTTCGCGTCCGGCGTGTTCTCGTCCGACGGCAGGCTGTCGACCAGGCCGCGCCGCCCACCCGCCGTCCACGCGGCCGCGACCGACACCGCATCCCTGCTCGAGCGCACGTCATGGACCCGCACCCCCCATGCGCCGCCCGCCGCCGCCAGCGCCGAGATCGCGGCCGTGGCCACCTCACGCCCCGCGGGCGGTCTGTCGGTACCGCCGGCGGCCAACAGCGATCCGAGAAAGCGCTTGCGCGAGGCGCCGATGAGCACCGGAAAACCGAGCCCGACCAACGTGGGCAACGCGTGTAACAGGGCCCAATTGTGTTCGGGCGCTTTGGCGAAACCCAGTCCCGGATCGAGAATGATCCTGGCCGGATCGACCCCGCCGGACATCGCCGCGTCAACCTGGGCCAGCAGTTCACCGCTCACCTCGGCCACCACGTCACGATAGCCGCCGATGTCGTCGAGGGAATGGGTGAACAGGTCGCGGTGGTCGTCGGCGGCGGACTCCAACGGACGCCAGTGCATCAGGATCCAGGGAATGCCCGCATCCGCGAGTACCTTCACCATCGCCCGGTCCGCCCGCCCGCCCGAGACGTCGTTGACGATGGTCGCCCCGGCGGCGATCGCCGCCTCGGCGACCCGCGCACGCATCGTGTCCACGGAGATCGCGGTACCGGCAAGCGCCGGAGTCGCGTCGATGTGCGCCCGTAGGCCGGCGATCACCGGCGCCACCCGCGCGGCCTCGATCTCCGGGTCGACGCGGACCGCTCCCGGCCGCGTGGATTCGCCGCCGACGTCGACGATGTCGGCGCCCTGAGCGAGCAGTTCACGTCCGTGCGCCACCGCTGCATCGACGTCGAGATAGCGGCCGCCGTCGGAGAACGAGTCGGCGGTGACGTTGAGAACCCCCATGACCCGGGTTCTCGGTACCGATGCGAAAGGTGCGGGGACCGGCACGTCAGCGGGAGATCAGATCCAGCGCTTCGCCGCGGGAGACCGCGCTGGTCTTGAACAGACCGCGCACCGCCGACGTCGTCGTGGTGGCACCGGGCTTACGGATACCGCGCATCGCCATACATAGATGCTCGGCCTCGATCACCACGATCACCCCGCGCGGGTTGAGCCGGGAGACGATGGCGTCGGCGATCTGGCTGGTCAGCCGCTCCTGCACCTGTGGGCGTTTGGCGTACAGATCGACCAGCCGGGCCAGCTTGGACAGGCCCGTCACCTGGCCGGACTCACCGGGGATGTAGCCGACGTGGGCCACCCCATGGAACGAGACCAGGTGATGTTCGCAGGTGGAGTACATCGGGATGTCCTTGACCAGCACCAGTTCGTCGTGATCCTCGTCGAAGGTGGTCGCCAGGACCTCACTCGGATCGGTGTACAGCCCGGCGAACACCTCCTCATAGGCCTTGGCGACACGAGCCGGGGTGCGGCGCAACCCCTCGCGGTCCGGATCTTCCCCGATCGCCAGCAGCAACTCGCGCACCGCGGCCTCGGCGCGGGCGAAGTCGAAGGGGCGCCGGGCGACGCCGCCTGACTGTGTGTCGGCCACCTGCTCGCTGTCATCGATCGTCGTCATGAGTCGATCCTAAGGTTTGGGGTGGTTGGGTCAGGCGTGGAGTGTCACCGGACCCTTCGTGACCCTCGCTCCTTCGTCGCTTCGGCCTCAGGGATCAAGAAGATTCGGTCACCCCTATGTCGCTTCGGCCCCAGGAATCAAGAGGGATTTGGCCGGACCACACATCTTGATCCCTGAGGGCGTCGCGCGAGCTTGCGAGCCGACCGCGTCTCGAAGGGTCCGGTGACCCGAGTGCACGACGCGCTACTGCTGGTGGCCGGAACCGTTGGTGCCGTGACCGTTGTAGCCGTTGCCACCCTGCCAACCCTGGGACTGGTCGTGGCCGGGGGCACCGTTCTGGGGTGAACCGTTTTGGGGTGAACCGTTTTGGGGTGAACCGTTTTGGGGCGGCCAGCCCGGGGCCGACCAGTCGCGGGGGGCGCCGTAGTCGGGGTAGGTGCCGCCCGTCGGTGCGGGGCCCGGCCCATAACCAGGCTGGGGATAGCCGGGCTGGGGATAACCCGACTGGGGGCCTGTCGGATAGGGCTGCGCGTACCCGGGAGCGGGCTGGTAGACGCCGGCGGGAACGGGCTGGGGGACGACCGGCTCCTTCGGCGGCCACGGCTCACCGCGTTCGATCGCCAGCTCACCCGGCGTCTTCACCGGCGGCTTGTCGCTGGGCGTGCGGTCGCCCCAGTCGTTGAACGCGGTTATCCGGGGACGTTTGACGACACCGGCGAAGATCTGCTCCAGATCCTTGCGGGTCAGTGTCTCCTTCTCGAGCAGGTTGGTGGCGAGCACGTCGAGAGTGTCGCGGTACTCCGACAGGATCGACCACGCCTCGGTATGTGCGAACTCGATGAGCCTGCGCACCTCGTCATCGATCTCGCGGGCCACATCGGTGGAGTATTCGGACTTGGCGCCCATCGACCGGCCGAGGAACGGATCGCCCTGGTCGTGGCCGTAGCGCACCGCACCCAGCCGGGCACTCATGCCGTACTCGGTGACCATCGCACGGGCGATCTTGGTGGCCTGGTCGATGTCGCTCGACGCACCGGTGGTGGGTTCCTGGAAGACCAGTTCCTCGGCGGCTCGTCCGCCCATAGCCATGACCAGCCGCGCGATCATCTCCGAGCGCGTCATCAGGTCCTTGTCCTGTTCGGGCACGGCCAGCGCGTGACCGCCGGTGCGTCCGCGGGCCAGGATGGTGACCTTGTATATGGGGTCGAGATCGGGCATCGCCCACGCGGCCAGCGTGTGACCGCCCTCGTGGTAGGCGACGACCTTCTTCTCGTGTTCGCTGATGATGTGACTCTTGCGGCGCGGCCCGCCCACCACCCGGTCGACAGCCTCTTCGAGCGCCTCGGCGGTGATCACGGTCTTGTGCTCACGGGCGGTGAGCAGCGCGGCCTCGTTGACGACGTTGGCCAGGTCGGCACCCGACATGCCGGGGGTGCGTTTGGCCAGTCCGTCCAAGTCGGCGCTCGAGTCGATCGGCTTACCCTTGGCGTGCACGTTGAGGATGGCCTTGCGGCCGGCCATGTCGGGGTTGCCGACGGGGATCTGCCGGTCGAAGCGGCCCGGACGCAGCAGCGCCGGATCGAGGATGTCGGGCCGGTTGGTGGCGGCGATCAGGATGATGCCGGACCGGTCGGAGAAGCCGTCCATCTCCACCAATAGCTGGTTGAGGGTCTGCTCGCGTTCGTCGTGGCCGCCGCCCATGCCGGCGCCGCGCTGGCGGCCGACGGCGTCGATCTCATCGACGAAGATGATGCACGGGCTGTTCTGCTTGGCCTGTTCGAACAGGTCACGAACACGGGATGCGCCGACACCGACGAACATCTCGACGAAGTCCGAACCGGAGATGGTGAAGAACGGCACCCCCGCCTCACCGGCGACGGCCCGCGCGAGCAGCGTCTTACCTGTGCCGGGCGGACCGTAGAGCAGCACGCCCTTGGGGATCTTGGCGCCGAGCGCCTGGTAGCGGGCCGGGTTCTGCAGGAAGTCCTTGATCTCGTCCAGTTCCTCGACGGCCTCGTCGGCGCCGGCGACGTCGGCGAAGGTGGTCTTGGGCATGTCCTTGGACAGCTGCTTGGCCTTGGATCTGCCGAAGTTCATCACGCCACCACGGCCGCCGCCCTGCATGCGGCTCATCACGAAGAAGAACAGACCGAACAGGATGATCATCGGCAGCAGGAACACCAGGATCGACCACAGCACCGAATCCTGGGACACGTTGGTCTGGTAACCGGCGCCCGACGCGCGCACCGACTCGAAGACGAACGCGCTGCCGTCGGACGGGTACTTGCTGCTGATCTTGTCGGACTCGGCGCCCTTGTCGTCGACCTTGATCGGCGTCTTCAGGGTGACCCGCAGCGTCTGCTCACGGTCGTCGATCTGTACGAATTCGACGTTCTTCTTGTTCAGTTCGGTCAGCGCAACCGAGGTGTCGACGCCACGGAAACCGCGATCGGTGCTGCGCATCGCGCTCCAGCCCCACAGCACCAACAGGATCAGCGCGAGGATGGCCAGATTGCGGAAAACTGTCTTGCGGTTCATTCGCTGTTGGTGGGGCGCGGCGCACCGCCGCTCCCGCTGTCCTTCCCGTCGACTTCACTGCCACACTGCGCCCGCGGCGTGCATGCGAGCGCACGCGGACGCGGGCGAGGGCTATTGACCCAGGCTACCGGTCAACGCGCAGGGAAGGAAAACCGTTCCCGGGCGGTCGGAGGATGAACGGGGATGAATCAGTGCTCGTAGACGCTGGGCTTGAGGCGACCGATGTAGGGCATGTCCCGGTAGCGTTCGGCGTAGTCGAGGCCGTAGCCCACGACGAACTCGTTGGGGATGTCGAACCCGACGTCGGCGACCTCGACCGGCGACTTGACCGCTTCGGGTTTGCGCAGCAGTGTGCATACCTCGAGCGAGCGAGGGTTGCGCGTGGACAGGTTGCGCATCAACCACGACAGGGTCAGGCCCGAGTCGATGATGTCCTCAACGATCAGCACGTCACGCCCCTCGATGTCGCGGTCGAGATCCTTGAGGATGCGCACCACACCCGACGACGAGGTGGACGAGCCGTAGCTGCTGACGGCCATGAACTCCATCTGCGACGGGATGGGCAGCGCCCGGGCGAAGTCGGTCATGAACATGATCGCGCCCTTGAGGACACCGACCAGCAGGAGGTCTTCCTCGATATCGGCATAGCGCGCGGCGACCGACTCGGCGAGCTCCTGGGTGCGTTGCCGGATCTGTTCCTCGGTGATCAGGACCGCGTCGATATCGTCCCCATAAGGGTCATCCCCATAAGGGTCCTCACGGTGAGGATCGTGGCGGCTGGGCTGCGAATCGTCGGGCTGCACCCGATCAGCTTGTCATGACGGGCGCGACGCCGGTAGTCGGACACGGGCGGTATCCGGGCGACCCTTCGCACCGGCCGCCTTCGTCGCTACATCCGGACCTGGGACATCCGTCAGCCGTATGGATGCTTTTTATAACGGAATGGTAACTAACCGACATTGCCATCGGATCCGGCTGTAACGATGTCTCGACCCGCGAACGATGTGGATTTGTGAGGCGTACGACGCTGCAGCATGATGGTGACGCAGCAACGCCGTCGGCTTCATCATGACCGCCCACATCCTCGATGACCGCGAGACAGTAGCTTCCGGCGCAGTCCACGACAGAAGGCAGTACCACATGCAGAACCTGACCGGGCGCACACCAGTGCGCCTCTTCACCGCGGCGGTCCTGGCGATCTTCGCCTTGACCACCGCATTCATGAGCAGCGGCGGCGCCGCAGCCGCGCCGTCCGCAGATCCGGTCAAGTACCTCATCGCGCCCACCGTCGACAAGCGCGTCAACCTCTCGGTGAAGAACGGCTCCATCAAGACCGACAACGGCTGGGTGTCCATCCTCGACAACAAGGGCTCAAAGGTGTGGACCATGCCGCTGAGCTACTCGCTCGAGAACCTCCAGTTCCCGATCAAGGTCGTGAAGTCGAGCAAGACCGCCGTCTCCCTCAAGCCTGTCACCTACCTCGCTCTGGCGAAGCCCGCCGATGCGAAGTCAGTGGCTGCCGCACGCACCATGGCGTTTGACTACGCCAAGAAGCAGAACCCGGAAAGTGCGGGATACCGGACCAAGAAGGAACGCGACGACGCCGCCCTCAATCGGTTCCAGAGTGAAGTCGGTGCCGGTATGACCATCACCTCGGTCATCTTCGCAGCGATCGGTGTAGTCGTCGGCGTCGCGCTGATCGGCGTGGTCGGCTGCGCCACCATCGTCGCTTGCGTCCCGGCACTCGCGGCGGGCGTGACGCTCGGCGGCATCGCCGGTACCGTCCTCGGCGGAGGCGGTTCCGTGGTCGTCGCCGGAATGCGCTACTTCCAGACCATTACCGCCCCGTTCACGCCCCCGGCCACCAAGAAGAAAAAGAACTGACTTAGTCAGCACGCGGCTTGACCCAGAGCCACGGGATCATCGCACGTGTGCCCACCGACGAAACCGTCGTCGGTGGGCATAACGTTTTCCCGCCCAAGGCAGCGCACAACACGTCCCGGCATGTCGTCCGACCGGTTGAATTCACAGCAGGATCTTAGTCTCGGGGCCGAAGAACTACCTCACGACCAGTGTGGCGTGAAACACTACTCATCGAGATTTCGAATCAAGTATCACCAATCAGCTCGTCGGGTCTACGTAACAGGTCGGCATCGACCTGCGAATCACCTGAATAGCAGTCCGCTGAGAGAAAGCAGTCAAGTATGTCCGTTAGGCCCACGCGGAGCCTCACCCGTGTGTTCATTGCCGTGCTCACCGCGATCGTCGCCGTGACCACCGCCCTGATGTCCGGCGGCGCCGCGAGCGCCGCACCCGCCAACAACGCGGTGAAGTACAAGATCTCGCAGATCGACAGCAAGGTCCTGCTGTCGGTCACCGATGGCACGATCACCCAAGACGGCAACCTCGTCAGCATCCGCAACAAGGCCGGTAAGGCTGTATGGGCGATGCCGTTGACCTATTCGCTCGAGAACAAGCAGTTCCCCATCGAACTGGTCAAGTACAGCTCCAACCGCGTCGCGCTCGTGCCGATCAAGGATCTCTCGCGTGCCACACCGGCCGATGCCAAGCAGGTCGCCTACTCCCGCAAGGTCACCCAGGACTACGCGTCCAACGGCTACCGCAGTCGCCAGGAACGCGACGACGCCGCGCTGCGCCGCTTCAACTCCGAGGCCTCGGCAGGCATCACCATCACGTCCATCATCTTCGCCGTGATCGGCGTCATCATCGGTGTCGCACTGATCGGCACCATCGGATGTGCAATCATCGTCGCCTGTGTTCCGGCGCTCTCGGCCGGCGTGACCCTCGGCGGTATCGCCGGCACCATCATCGGTGGCGGCGGCTCGGTGATTGTCGCGGGCATCCGGTACTTCCAGACCGTTACCGCGCCGTTCAACCCGCCCCGCCCGAGGAACTGATCGTGCGAGTGCCCTGAGCGGGCACTACCCGATATCGATGTCGGCAACCGTGGTCCTCTGCCGAGGGCTGTGGTTGCCGACATCGTTGCCAAATCGCGAGCACGAACTCGCAAGGCGCACACCGTGCGACAGCGCGACCGAACGACAGCGCGACAGCAGTATCCACCACCAGGCAGCAGCCGCTACCAGAAAGCAGCACCACCTGATGCAGAACTCCACCGGACGCACCCTGGTACGTGCCACCACTGCGGTCGTCCTGGCTCTCATGGCCATGACGACCGCCCTCGTGAGCAGCGGCGGTGCCGCGGCGGCACCAGCACCTGAGCCGGTCGCCTTCAAGCTCCGCAGCACCGGCACGGGCATCACGATGCACGTCGCCAACGGCTCCATCACCAGCGCGGACGGCTGGGTCGCCATCAACGACACCACCGGCCGCAAGGTGTGGACCATGCCGCTGAGCTACTCGCTCAACAAGTTGCAGTTCCCCATCACCATCCGGCACAACGGCAAGTACGACGCGGTCCTCACCCCGTCGCGGAACAAAGCCCTCGCCATACCCGTCAGCACCAGAACCTACGAGGCATCCAGGCTGTTCGCCGAGCAGGACTACGCGAAGAAGAAAAAGGCCTGCGCAAAGCCCAAGACCGACAAAGACGGCTACCGGTCCCGCCAAGCCCGTGACACCGCCGCACGGAACGACGTCGCCAAAGAGTTCGGCACCGCCCGCATCGGCACCTTTGTCGGAATGGCGATCGGATTCATCGTCACGTTGCCGCTCGGCGGCATCGAGGGAGCAGTTGTCGGTGCGGTCATCGGCACGCTCGTGGCCGGCGGTCCGACGTTGATATCAGCCGTCAACCGCTACTTCACCACCCTGACCACCCCGTTCAGGGCCACGGTCTGCCCGAAGTAGGTCGATGGCCGGCTGCCCCGCAGATCAGCGCGGGGTGCGGTGCACGGTGAGCAGACCGCAGGTGCGGACGACGTCGAGGCGGTGATCGGGTGATCCGCCGACCGCGACGCCGCCCTGACCGTGCCAGTCGGCCACCAGCGCGTCGACGGCCACGATCACCGGGTGCGTAGGTTCGGTGGCGCCGCCTTCGAGCAGCCACCGCCGGATGATGCGGCGGCGGATCGCCGGTGGGTGAGTGGCCAGAACGAGGGCGACGAGGGGCGGAGTGGGGCTGGGTTGGGAGCCTTGAGTCGCCGGACCCCTCGTGACCCTCGCTCCTTCGTCGCTTCGGCCTCGGGGATCAAGAAGGGGGTCGGGTTCGCGGACCAGACCGGCGTAGATGTCGGCGGCGAGGGTGTCGAGGGCGTCGTTGTCGTCCCGCAGCGACAAGGCGGTGCGAGCCAGCGCGGCGGGCACTCCCCCGTGCAGGATGTCATCGAGCAGCGGCAACGCCTCATTGCGTAGCCGCACGCGGGTGAAGCGTGGGTCGGCGTTGTGGGGGTCGTCGAATGTGGGCAGGCCCAGTTCGGCGCACGCGCCGCGGGTGTCGGCGCGGCGGATGCCGAGCAGCGGGCGGCCCCACGGACTATTCCACTCACGCATCCCCGCCAGCGACCGGGCGCCCGAACCGCGGGCCAGGCCCAGGAGTACCGTTTCGGCCTGGTCGTCGAGCGTGTGGCCGAGCAGCACCGGGCGGCCGGTGCGGGCACGGTCGAGGGCGGCGTAGCGGGCGGTTCGGGCCGCGGCCTCCATTCCGCCCGGACCGTCGACCGTGACCGTGACCACCTCGGCCGTCGCACCGAGGGCAATCGCCTGATCGGTGGCCCTGCGGGCGATGTCTGCCGAGCCAGACTGTAGGCCGTGGTCGACGACTATCGCGTGGACCGTCAGGCCGGCCCGGATGGCACCGGTGAGCAGGGCCAGGGAGTCGGGGCCGCCCGAGAGTGCCACGCAGACAGCATCGGGTGAGGGGCCATCGTCGACTTGCGGGGTTTCGAGGCTCGTCGCTTGCGCTCCTCGCACCTCTACCGACGAAGGGGGACGGTCGGTCGGCGACCCGTCGAGGTATGTGCGGGCGAAGGCGGCGACGGCCGCGGTTACAGCACCCGTTCGATCCACTTTTTCGGCTCGTCGATCTCGGCGGGCAACGGCATCGTCTCCGGTGAGGTCCAGATCGCGTTGAAACGCTCCATCCCGACCGTGCCCACCACCTCGTCGACGAACGCCTTACCGCGCACGTACTGGGCCATCTTGGCATCCATGCCGATGAGGGCGCGGAAGATGCGTTGCAGCGGGCTCTGCCGGGCGGTGCGTTTGGTGTCGAACGCCTCGCGGATAGCCGCGACCGTCGGCACGTGGGCCGGGCCGACCGCATCCATCACATGGTCGGCATGGCCCTCCAGCAGTGTGCCCAGCATCATCATGCGGCTGAACGCCTCGTACTGCTCGGGCGACTGCAGCAGCTGCATCGCGCCGATGATGCCCTTTTCACGGGGCTTGTCGCTGCGCACGGCCTCGGTGATACGGGTGACGACCTCCGACACCGACTCCCCCGCATCCGCCGTGAGACGTTCGATGTTGTCGGTCATGTACTGCCGCAGCCACGGATTGGCCGAGAACTGCACTCGGTGCGTCACCTCGTGCAGGCACACCCACAGCCGGAAATCGGACGGCACCACCTGGAGGGTGCGTTCGACCGAGATGATGTTGGGGGCCACGACCATCAGGACGCCCGGCTCGCCGGTGTCCGGGTCGGGGGTGAACGGATCGTACTGGCCGAGGATCGCCGACGACAGGAAGGCCAGGAGGGTGCCCGCCTGGGCGCCGCCGACGGTGGCGGGGACCTTTTCGATCGTCGACAGGGATGAGCGCCAGAGTTTGCCGGGGATGGCGGTGAGGGAGTCGGAGGTGGGGGCGTCAGGTGTGTCGGGTCGCCGGACCCAACGCGTCCCTCGCTCCTTCGTCGCTTCGGCCTCAGGGATCAAGGGGTCCGGGTGTGACTCGGTATCTTCGGCGCCTTTGACGCCGAGCATGGATTGCATGGAACGGGCGGCGGCATCGACCCACTCGTGGCGGTCGAGGACGCGAGTGGTGGGGACGCGCAGGCCGTCCGCCAGGCCGGTCACCTCGCGGACCGGGGCCTCGGCGCGGGTCGCGGCGTCGAGAAGTTCGGCGTAGGCGGCCTCGCGCGTGTACGCGGTGATCTTGGGGCCCGGTCGAGACAACCGCTTACCGATACTCGCGGCCACCGACCAGTCGATCCGCTCCCCGATCGACTCCACATCACCGTTCTCAGTCTGCATCAGCGACATCCGCACTCTCTCAGGTCTCCGACCACCGCGTCGAGCGCCGGTCTCGCGTCCGCCGGGGAGGTCCCGCCGGAGATCAGCGCATACGACAACACGCGGCCGTCGACGGTCTGCACTATCCCCGTCAACGAACTGACGCCCGTCAGCGTTCCGGTCTTGGCGCGCGCCCAGCCGGCACCCGGATTGGTCGACGGATCGAACCGGGTGGCCAGCGTGCCTGTACCGGCCGCGATCGGCAGTCCGTCGAGCAGCGGCCGTATCGCGGTGCGGGTCTGCGCGCTCACGCCCGAATCTCCACCCGAACCCGACTCGGGAGCGCTGGCCGCCGACATCACCGTGTCCAGGATCGTCGCCGATACCCGGTTGTCGTACGAGAGTCCCGACGAATCGTCCATCGTGACGCCGGCGACGTCGAAACCGGCGTCGGCCAGTGTCGCCTTCACCGCGGCGGCCCCCGCAGACAGGGTAGCCGGACCACCACGGGCCACCGACAACTCGATGGCCAGGGTTTCGGCGAGCACGTTGTCGCTGAACCGCAGCATGTCCTCGACCCGCGTCTGCAGCGGCGCCGACCGCACCGACGCCACGACCTTCGCGTCGGCGCCCGCGGTGGTCCCGGCGTCATCGAAGTCGACGTCCAGCGCCTCGGCGAGCACCTTGCCGGCCACCTTCGCCGGTTGGGCGGTACGGGGAGAGAACTCGTCGAGCGGATCCGTCGTGCGGCCGCCGTCGACGATCAGCGACTCGATGGGGGTGATGTCACCGCCGGCGATGTCGGCGCGTTCCCAGTTGCTGTTCATCGACGATCCGCTGAACGACGACACGTCGACGGCCACCGACGAGACGGCTGTACCGGACTTCTTGATCTGCGCGGCCAGGTCGGCGATGCGGCCCGGGTCGGTGTAGAACGTGGCCGACCCCTTCGGCTGCGCGGACAGCGTCGGATCGCCCGCGCCCTTGAGGATCAGCTGCCCGCCGGGACCGGACAGCACCTGTGTCGTCAGGCGTTTGTCGTGCGGGAGCCCGATCAGCGCCGCCGCACCGGTCAGCACCTTGGCGTTGGATGCCGGGACGCGCGGTTTGTCGGGACTCTTGGACCACAGCACCTCACCGGTACGCGGATCGGAGATCTGACCGGTGAACTCGCCGAGCTCCGGGGCCTTGATCGAGGCCGCGATGGCAGTGCGCACGCCCGCCGACGACGGTGTGGGCGCGTCCGGCGAGACCGGCCTGATCTGCGGGTCGACGACGATCGCCGCGGGCCTGGGCGGGATTCCCGCGGGCAGCTCGTTGTCGCGAAACTGGCTGTAAGCGACGATCGCACCCACCGCCAGAATCGCGACCATCACCACCGACAGCAGCGTCCAGATCAGAATTCGTCGAGTCCTCCTGGGACGCGAGCCGACATTGCCGCGCACAAAACCTCCGGGTCCGACATCAGGGATACAGGTCTAACAGTATCGTTCTAGGCGGTTCGTGCGGGCGACCGAAGGCCCGCACGGTGTCTCTACCGCAGGATCTACCGCAGGAGGAAACGTGGAATTCGATGTGGTCATCGAGATCCCCAAAGGCAGCCGCAACAAGTACGAGGTCGATCACGAGACGGGCAAGGTCTTCCTCGACCGCTACCTGTACACCGCGTTCGGCTACCCCGCCGACTACGGCTACGCCGACAACACCCTCGGTGAGGACGGCGACCCGCTCGACGTGCTGGTCCTGCTCCCCGAGTCGGTGTACCCGGGTGTCGTCGTCAAGGCCCGGGTCGTGGCGATGTACACGATGTCCGACGAGGCCGGCGGCGACGACAAGCTGCTCGCCGTGCCGGCCGGTGACGTGCGCTGGGATCACATCCAGGACGTCGGCGACGTCAGTGAGTTCGAGCTGAACGCGATCTCGCACTTCTTCGAGCACTACAAGGACCTCGAGCCGGGTAAGGAAGTCAACCCCGGTGGCTGGGTCGGTCGCGAAGAGGCCGAGAAGGTGGCGGTCGAGGCCGTCGAGCGTCTCAAGAGCGAAGAGCACTGAGTCCGTTCATCGAAGGTCCGGGAGGTGGCGCCTCAGGTGCTCGTCTCACCGGACCCTTCGTGACCTTCGCGACTTCGTCGCTTCGGCCTCAGGGATCAAGAAGGCGGCTCACTTCGTGAGCCCGGCGACGGCGGGGGATCGGCATTAGGATCGGGCGTTGTGACGCCTTCCCCACCCGCCCCCCTACCCGCGCCCACGGCCTCCCGCCCGCACTTCACCTCGATGCCGGATCTGGCGCTGCGAAATCTCGGCGGGGCGGTGGTCTGGACCAACGACGATCTGTTCGCCGAGGTCCAGAACCTGCTCAACACCCCGCCCGCCGAGTACCGGCCGGCCACATTCGGGCATAAGGGTCAGGTGTACGACGGCTGGGAGACGCGACGTCGGCGTGAGCCCGGCGTCGACCAGGCGATCGTGCGGCTCGGGGCGCCCGGCGTGGTGTACGGCGTGGTCGTCGACACCTCATGGTTCAAGGGCAACTATCCGCCGTTCGTCTCCGTCGAGGCGATTGCGGTCGAGGGAATCGTGTCGGGTGAGGAACTCGCCGCCGCGGACAACTGGATGACCATCGTCGACAAGCGGCCCGTCGACGGCGACACCCGCAACCCGTTCCGCGTCGACGCCAAGGAACGCTTCACCCACGTGCGGCTCACCATGCATCCTGACGGCGGTGTGGCCCGGTTCCGGGTGCACGGCCGCGGCGTGCCCGACCCGAAGTTCTTCCGCTACGGCCACTTCGACCTGGCCGCGCTGGAGAACGGCGGACTGGTGACCGCCTGCTCCAACATGTTCTACAGCTCCCCCAACAACCTGCTGATGCCCGGCCGCGCCCGCACCATGGGCGAAGGGTGGGAGACCTCCCGACGCCGCGACGCCGGCAACGACTGGGTGCAGGTGCGGCTGGCCGGCCGCAGCCGCGTCAGCCTGGTCGAACTCGACACCAGCTATTTCCTCGGCAATTCGCCCGGATCTGCGACCGTACGCGGCCGCGACGGGGAGACCGGCGAATGGTTCGAGGTGCTGCCCCGCACTCAGCTGCTGCCCGACACCCGGCACCGGTTCGTCATCGACCTCGACCGCCCGATGACCGAAGCCCGCCTCGACATCTTCCCCGACGGCGGCATGGCCCGCTTCCGCCTCTACGGCACCCTCACCGACGACGCCGAGGCCACCCTCATCGAACAGTGGGAACGCGGCGAAGCCTGACCGGGAACGGTGGGCGGGCCATCTGCCGGCTGGTGCGAGTTCGCCCAGCGTCCGAGCCTCGACCAGCAATGGGGGCACCTCAAGCAGCGAAGGTCGATTTCGATATCACCAGAAAGCTTCTCAGGCGACGAAGGCGGGGATGACCTCTTCGCGGATGCGGGCCTCGGTGGCCGAACCGTCGAGCGGGGTGATGATCACCGCGTCGGCGACCTCGGCCGCGTAGATGTCGCGGATGAGGCCGATGAGTCCGTGCGGGGTTCCGATGTAGCGCACCGTTTCCGAGCCCGTCGAGTCCGTCGGGACAGCACCGACCGAGGCGCGTGCCGATGCCGGATGTGCGGCGATCGCCACCTCCACCTCAAGGGCCACAATGAAATTCGCCGGATCCCGCTGCCCCGATCGCAGGACGTTGCGGGCCCGCTGGGCGTCGCGCAGGGTGGGGCGGCGCACCACGATCGGCAGGTCGACGTCGGTGTCGCCCCGCAGCGCGACCACCAGTTGCGGCCGGCCGACACTAATGGTGGTGCGTCCGGCTGCTTCGGCGATATCGACACTCATCCCAGGCTCTCTTTCACTCGTGCGGTGTCGCGACGGGACACCAACTCCGACAATGCATTCAACAGACGATCGATGTCGTCGGCAGCGGTACCGAGACCGAAGCTGGCGCGCACGGCACCGTCCGGGTAGCCCAGACGGGTCAGCAACGGATGCGCACAGAACCGTCCGTCACGCACCCCGATGCCGTGGTGGTCGCTGAGGTAGCAGGCCACCGTGCGCGCGGATAGTCCGTCGACGGCGAAGCCCGCGATTCCGACACGACCGGTCGAGTCGGAGAAGATCCGCAGCGGGCGCACTCCGTCGATGGCCGCCAGCCCCGCGTCGAGACGCTCACGCAGAGTATGTTCGTGGTAGCCGATGGCCTCGAAACCGATGACGGACAAAGATTCACACGCGTCGGCGATGGATACCGCACCGAGGACGTTGGGCGATCCGGCCTCGTGCCTGGCCGGTCCGGTATGCCACTGCACCGTTCCGCCGGACGCCACCTCCGCGCTCGCGCCGCCACCGGCCAGGTACGGCGAAGCCCCGTCCAGCCAGTCACCGCGGCCCACCAGAACCCCCGCCCCGAACGGCGCGTACAGCTTGTGGCCGGAGAACACCAGATAGTCGATGCCGTGGCTGACCACCGAAATCGGTTGATGCGCGACGAGTTGCGCTGCGTCGACCAGTATCCGGGCGCCGTGACGGTGGGCGATCGAGGCGAGCCGCGAAATCGGCAGCACCTCCCCGGTCACGTTCGATGCCGCCGTGATCGCCAGCAGCGCAGCAGGATTCGATGCCAGCTCGGCATCGAGTGCGGCGAGGGTGTCCTCGACGGTGGAGCACGCAGTGACCAGCCGGGTTCCCGAAAGACACTGCCACGGAAGAAGGTTGGCGTGATGCTCGATGTCGAGAACCACCACGTCACCGCGCTTGCCGAGGCAGTGCGCGAGCAGATTGATCGAGTCGGTGGTGTTGCGGGTGAACACCACATGGTCGTCGGCGCGGGCGCGCACGAACCGACGGATGCGTTCGCGGGCCTGCTCGTAGCGGTGGGTGGTGATCTGCGACAGCGCACCTGCTCCGCGGTGCACGCTCGCGTACTGCGGCAGGGCGTCGAGCAGCCTGTCGGCGACCGATCGTAGGGCCGGTGCGCTGGCGGCGTAGTCGAAGTTGGCATACCGCACCGACGATCCATCGAGCAGCGGCACCCGTTCGTCAGCACCGACGACGTCGGCGAGAGCCGGGATGTACCCCGGGACGAACGGTGAGGCGACAGGACTGGACAGGACAGCAGTCATGACAAAAGCTCCTTGGGAGATCCACGCTTGCCGTGTCCGGTTGAACACGGCCGGGTCGTCACCCGGAGCACCCCACCGTGGTGGAGGGTTGCCGACCAGCGAGCCGGGGCTTGTCGCTGGTACTCGTGACCCACGACCAAGGGTGTCCCACCACCGCGAACCGCGTCAATCGGGTTCGGGAGTTCGGCTCACCGTGGCCGAAAACGGGTCCGGTTCGGGACCCACCTGCTACGGCTCTGGGCATGTCACCCGAAGGGTGACTGCCGAAACGCGCCCTGATCACTTAATATGCCGGGTATGTTCACCACACGGTGAACCGGTGTGGGGGCCGGCCCCGCACTCGCCTGTCCGGCGCACTGCCGTACCCGAAGGAACCCTGGTGACCACACCATCTCTGACCACAGCACGTCTGACCAAACCCGGCCGCACCGCCCGTATCGCGGCCATCGCCTTGCTGGTGCCGCTGGCCGTCGGGCTCGCCGCCTGCGGCTCCGACACAGACTCCGACACACCGTCGTCATCGAGCGTGTCGTCCTCCCCGAGCAGTTCGCCGAGCAAGTCGTCGAGCAAGGCTCCCGCGCCGTCGAGCACGACGCCTGAGGTCACCGAGCCCGTGCAAGAGCAAACTCAGGCCCCGGTCCAAGAGCAGGCACCCGTCGAACAGGCCCCGGTGGAAACCCAGGCCCCGGTCCAGCAAGCACCCGTCGAACAGGCCCCGGTGGAAACCCAGGCCCCGGTCCAGCAAGCACCCGTCCAGCAGGCCCCGGTGGAAACCCAGGCCCCGGTCCAGCAAGCACCGGCCCAGCAGGCGCCACCGCAACTGCCGCAGGGTGGTGGCGGCCGGCCCGGCTACTGAGTTCCGGCGGTGACGGATACAACCGACCGCAACACCCCGGCCACCGACACCACGGCCACCGACACTACGGCCGGCAGAACACCGGCGACCAGCGCGCCTGACGCTGGCATGCCCGCCGTACGCGGCGCGCGGCTGCCGTCGCTGACCGGGATGCGCTGGTGGGCGGCGCTGGCTGTATTCGTGCTGCACACCGTGGTGTTTCTGCCGGTGTATCCGTTCTACGGAAGCGACACCTACTGGACGATCGCCAAGGCCGTCCCGATGCAGGTGGGTGCGGCGGGCGTCACGTTCTTCTTCGTACTCAGCGGTTTCATCATGCTGTGGACGCGCCGCCCCGGCGACACCCCGCGCGCCTTCATCTGGCGCCGCGTGAAGAAGATCTATCCGACGCATCTGGTGGCCGTGGCCACGCTGGTGCTGGTGCTGCCGGTTCCGCTCGGCAAACTGGTCACCTGGTTGCCCACGACGGCACTGGTGCAGACGTGGTGGCCCAACTGGACGTCGCTGGGCGGCCTGAACATCCCGGCATGGTCGTTGTGTTCGGAGATGCTCTTCTATCTCACCTTCCCGTTCCTGGTTCCACTGATCGAGAGGATCGCCGATCGGTTGCTGCCGATGGCCATCGGCGTGATGTTCGCCCTGATCGTGGCGCTGCACACGTGCTACTACCTGTTCGCCGACGGCTACAAGGGCACCGGCAACATGTTCGGCGCCCGGATGGCCGTCGCCGCCGACGGCACGCTGCCCACCACCACCCGCGAGTACGGGTACAATGCCGATCCCGCGTTCTTCGCGCACGACTTCCTCGGCTACGCCGACCACGGCTACTGGCTGAGCTACTACTTCCCACTCTCGCGCCTGCCCGAATTCTTCCTCGGGGTTCTGGTGGCGCGACTGGTGATCAGCGGGCGCTGGCGTAACACCCGGCTGTGGTGGCCGCTGGCGGCGTTGGCGGTGTCGTTCGCGGCGACGTGGTGGGTGCCGTCGAACTTCTCGATGAGCGTGCTGATCCTGCTGCCGACCGCCGCCGTCATCGCCACCGCATGTGTGCGCGACGCCACCGGCCACCGGGGACTCAACGCAACCGGCCCGATGGTATGGCTGGGCGACATCTCGTACGCCTTCTACCTGATGCAATACCCGGTGATGGTGATCGTCGTGAAATACTTGCTCGCTGGGCACGCCGTCGGGTTCACGGGCTGGCTGTGTGCGGTGGCACTGTGTTTCGTACTCTCACTCGTGGCTGCCGGTCTCGTGTACGAGTTCGTCGACAAACCCATCACCCGGCGCCCCCGAGCCAAACGACGCCGTAAGGCCGCCGCCCCCGTACCAGAAAGCGCCAGATGACCAACGCTCTCACCCGGTTCCTCGCACCGACGCTGGCCGCAGCGCTGACCGTCGTCGGTGTGTCGCTCTCGCCCGGTGCCGCGTCCGCGGGCGGTAATCCGAACCAGAACACCACCACGCCGTCCACCACCGCGCCGGTGCCCGCACCGAAGAACAAGCTGTCGAAGCCCGGCCAGATCGTGGTGCTCGGCGACTCCTTCGCCGCCAACAGCCCCGACATGGGCGCGGCCTGCACGCAGAACCCCGACGCCTGGCCCGAGCAACTCGGCAAACTCACCAAGCGCAGACTCATCGAGAAAGCATGCAGCGGGGCGTCGTTCGGATCGGCCAACTACCAGATCGGCGACGAGGCCCGGCTGGCCGACAAAGAGGGTGGTTTCACCACCGACACCGCCCTGTTCCTGATGCAGTTCGGGATGAACGACCAGTGGAACGGTGAGGACACCGCCCTGCGGATCATCATCAAATGTCTGGCCGGCGGCAGCTGCCAGGAAGACCACACCGCCGTCACCTCGATCACGCCGCAGGCCATCGTCGACCGGACCAAACAGGTCATCGACTACGTGCGGTACTACTCACCCAATGCCCGCATCGCGTTCGTCGGCTATCCCGAACTGCTGCATCCCGGAACCAAGGCCGCCTGCATCGACGTGGCCGGACGTGAGGTGACGATCCACAACTCCAAGGCGATCATCGCGCTGATCAACAAGCTCGACGCCGCCACCCGCGAGGCCGCGACCATGCTGAACGTGGATTTCGTCGATGCCCGCAAGGCCACCGCGGGACGGGGCCTGTGCACGCCCAAACCGCTGGTCCACGGGGTACTCGACTCGAAGACCGACGTATACGGTATTCCCGCCCACCCCACCGTCGAGGGTGATGCGGTGATGGCCAGGACCATCCGGGATCAGTTCGGGCTCTAGACCTGTCATAAACCCCACCGCTGGGCCCCGGCACGACAATAATTGCGATGCCGGGGGCCATCGGTGGGGTTTTTGACAGGGTTCTATGACAGCGGGCGCGTCAGCCCAGGGCTTTGTCGAGGTCCGAGAGCAGGTCGGCGGTACCTTCGAGGCCCACCGACAGGCGCACCACCGAATCGGTGAGGCCGATGGCCGCGCGACCGTCGGGTCCCATCGCCCGGTGGGTGGTGGTGGCCGGATGAGTGATCAGGGATTTGGAGTCGCCGAGGTTGTTGGAGATGTCGACGATGGACAATCCGTTGAGCACCTCGAACGCGCGCTCCTTGCCCGATACCCCAGCGCGGTCGTTGAGTTCGAAGGTGATCACCGAGCCGCCGCCCGACATCTGCCGCCGGGCCAGGTCGTACTGCGGATGTGATTGCAGAAACGGGTATTTCACCCAGCGCACCCGCTCGTCGGTCTCCAGGAACTCCGCGATGCGCAGAGCGGAGGCCACCGAGGCGTCCAGTCGCAGCTTCATCGTCTCCAGGCCCTTGAGCAGCAGCCACGCGTTGAACGCGCTCATCGCGGGGCCGGTGTGCCGCATCAGTTGCTGCACCGGGCCGTCGATGAACTCCTTGTCGCCGAGGACCGCGCCGCCGAGCACGCGGCCCTGACCGTCGATGTGTTTGGTGGCCGAATAAACGATGACATCGGCACCCAGATCCGCGCCGCGCTGCAGCAGCGGGGTGGCGAAGACGTTGTCGAGCACCACCTTCGCGCCGGCCGCATGCGCGAGTTCGGTGACGGCGGCGACGTCGACGAGGGTCTGCATCGGGTTGGACGGGGTCTCGAAGAACACCGCGGTGGTGGGCACCGACAGCGCCTGCTCCCACTGCTGCAGGTCCTCACCGTCGACGAAGACGGTCTCCACCCCCCAGCGCGGCAGGATCTCGTTGCACACCACGAAGCACGAACCGAACAGGCTGCGCGCGGCCACCAGCCGGTCGCCGGCCTTGAGCAGCGCGCCGAGCGCCACGAACACCGCGGCCATCCCGCTCGCGGTGGCGAAAGCCGCCGGCATGTCGTCGAGCAGGCGCAGCCGCTCCTGGAACATGTTGACCGTCGGATTGCCGTACCGCGAGTAGACGTAGCGTTCGTCCTCGCCGGTGAAGGCGCGTTCGGCGGCCTCGGCCGAGTCATAGACGTAACCGCTGGTCAGGTACAGCGCCTCGGACGTCTCGAAGAATCCGGACCGGTCCAGACCGCCGCGCACACCGATGGTGTCGAGCGAAACCCCTTCGGGGAGAATATGACTCACGACTGCCTCCAGGGCAGGTTCGAGGCGCGCCAGCCCTCCGAGCCTCGATGATCGTCGTCATCGAGAGCCCCTTCAAAACCGTCGAGCACGTTGTAGGCCTTGGCGACTCCGGCCGCCGTCGCCGCCTCGGCGGCACCGATCGAGCGATGCCCGGACCGGCAGATGAAGATCACCTCGTCGCTGTCGCGCACACCCGCGTCGCGAAGCTGCGCCACGAACGCCTGGTTGGGCGCACCGTCGGGAAAACCGACCCATTCGATGAACACGGTCCGCTTACCGAGGATCTCGAGGTCGGGTACGCCGACGAAGTTCCATTCCGCGCGAGTGCGACAGTCCACCAGAACGGCATCGGGGTTGGCTTCGAGCGCATCCCATGCTTCCTGGGGGGTCAGATCTCCCGCGTACGTCACTGCGTGCACACCTTCCATTTGCCGTCCTCGCGCACCACGGTGGTGCCGACGACGTTCTTCTTGTCGGCCGATTTCTCGAAATGCCAATGTACTCGGGCGGTTGCCCGGTCGCCGTCGACGGTGAGGTCGGTGATCTCCGGGATCATGATCTGGCCGTTGTCGGCCATCGACTTGCGGTTGTCGGTGACGAACGTGTCCTCGGCCGGGAAGCCCTCCGCATTCCGGACGGCCGCACAGTTCACCGCGGCGAACTTGCCGAAGTCGGCCTCGTTGCGGGCCGTGTAGTAGTCGTTGATCGCGTGCTGGACCAGCGCGTCATCGCTCATCCGGCTCTCGGCGGGACGCACCGCGTTGGAGATCAGCACCCCGATCACCACCACGAGGACCACCACGCCCGCGATGATGAACGGCAGTGCCGCCCTCCAGGACGGTGCGTCGTCCTCCGGGACCTGCGGAGACGGGGTGGGGGGTGTGGCCGTGGGGGGTTTCGCCATGGACCGGATTCTATCGGCCGCGTATCCGGTGTCCGACCGGCAGGATCGGCAGCGCGAGTGAGGTAACCCTCACAAGTATTTGGGCGTCGGCGCCCGAGCGCCTACCGTAGAAGGGATACGCACTCCCACCGACACCGAGGAAAACCTCTCACGATGAGCGAAGACACCCGTCCGTTGCGGGTTGCCATCGTCGGCGCGGGTCCCGCCGGGATCTACGCCGCCGATGCCCTGATGAAGCATGACGACCTCTCCGAACGCGGGGTCAGCATCGACCTGTACGAGCGGATGCCCGCCCCGTTCGGCCTGATCCGGTACGGTGTGGCACCCGACCACCCGCGGATCAAGGGCATCATCAACGCCCTGCACAAGGTACTCGACAAGCCGCAGGTGCGCCTGCTGGGCAATGTCGACTACGGCACCGACATCAACCGCGACGATCTGGCGCGTCACTACGACGCCGCGATCTTCTCCACGGGCGCCGTCGACGACCGCGACCTGGAGATCCCCGGCATCGAGCTCGACGGCAGCTACGGCGCCGGCGAGTTCGTGGCCTGGTACGACGGGCACCCCGACTTCTCTCGCACCTGGCCGCTGGAGGCCGAGAAGGTCGCCGTGATCGGTGTCGGCAACGTGGCCCTCGACGTGGCGCGCGTGCTGGCCAAGACCGGCGACGAACTGCTGCCGACGGAGATCCCTGCCAACGTGTACGAGGGTCTCAAGGCCAACAAGGCGATCGAGGTGCATGTGTTCGGCCGCCGCGGCCCCGCGCAGGCCAAGTTCACCCCGCTCGAGCTCAAAGAACTCGACCACTCCCCCAACATCGAGGTCGTGGTCAGCCCCGAGGACATCGAGTACGACGAGGGTTCGGCCGTCGCACGGCGCAGCTCGAAGATCACCGACCAGGTCGCCACGATCATCGAGAACTACGCCATCCGCGAACCCAAGCAGGGTGCCATCCACAAGCTGTTCCTGCACTTCTTCGAGAATCCGGTGGAGGTGCTCGGCGAGGACAGCAAGGTCGTCGGTCTGCGCACCGAACGCACCGAGCTCGACGGCACCGGCAACGTCAAGCCCACCGGGCGGACCACCGACTGGGAGGTCGGCGCGATCTACCGGGCCGTGGGCTACCTGTCCGACAGCCTGCCGGAGATCCCGTTCGACTCGCAGGCGGGCGTGATCCCCAACGAGGCGGGCCGCGTGTTCGACGAGGGTGCCCACCTGACCGGGCTCTACACCACCGGCTGGATCAAGCGCGGCCCCGTCGGCCTCATCGGCCACACCAAGGGCGATGCCAACGAGACCGTACAGTGCATCGTCGACGACACCGCCGCAGGCAGCCTGAACACGCCGGCCGATCCGTCGGAGGAGTCGGTGATCGCGCTGCTGGAGAGCCGCAAGATCCCGTTCACCACGTGGGCCGGCTGGTACCGCCTCGATGAGCACGAGCGCGCGCTCGGTGCCGCCGAGGGCCGCGAACGCATCAAGGTCGTCGAGCGTGAGGAGATGCTCGCCGCGTCGGAGCCGGACAAGGTCTGACGGCAACAAGCCATGGCCACAGAATTGAGGGCGACCGGATCACCGGTCGCCCTCAATTCTCTCCCTCTACGCCGTTCGGGACGGCCGACGAACTGAAACCGCTACCAACCCCGAGCCGCTATGAACCGAAGCCAGCCGAACCGAAGTCCGAGGAACCGAGCGACGACGAACCCGTGGACGGGCGCAGCGGTGACTGCACAGCAGCGCCGCCCTTCTCGATCTGCTGTTCGATGTTGCCCGCGCGCACACCCCACGGGGTCGACGGTGCGTTCCTGGCCATCGTCACCTCGTTACGCCAGGCTCCGACATTGTTGTCGATGTTCTCGATGACCGGGCTGATGGTGTAGCCGGAGATGGAACTGGGTACGCAACCGGCCCAGCGGGTCTCGATCGGGTACTGCCAGCGCTTGGCGGCCTTGTTATAGATCATCACGGTCTTGCCCGGCTTGACCTCGTTGATGTGGACGGTGCGGCCGTTGAACTCCGACAGCGTGACGTTGCGGATGGTGGTGCCGCCGACGTTCTTCACCGTCATCGAGCGCTTCATGTACCAGAGCTGGTTCCACGGCTGACCCCACTGACCGAAGACGCACTTCACCGAGCCCCTGATCTGGAGATCGCCCGGCCAGGCGGCCTGCGCGGGTGCGGTGCCCGCGATCGTGCCCGCGGCCAGGCCTGCGACGGCGAGACCGGCCGCAGCGGCCTTCTTCAGCGCTTTCATCCGTGTGTTCCTCCATTCGCGGTGCCCGGCACCGTGCCGGTCCGCTTCGTCAAGACAGGTCTGCGCGACCCCCGTGCACACAATGTCGCCGACCAGGCTGCAATCGTTACTTCCGTCACGAGAATTAGGGAAAGAAGACCCTGGTCACAATCTTCGGATTGCGAACGAATAGTGCCGACGACACGCTTTTCGGATGCGTCAGAGCGCGATAACACCGCCGAGCCAGACACCGGCGGCGAGAAGGGCGGCGAACAGTTCGATGCCCATGGTGATGAGCGCGGCCTTCGCCGCGGCTATCGCCCCGGCCCAGGCGATCGACGCATCCCGGGTGCGCACGAACTCCGCGACGTACGCACCGACCATGAACCCGATGAACAGGCCGATCACCGGGACCACGAAGAAACCGACGATCCCGACGATGCCGCCGACGAGAATGGTGATGTTCGGCACACCGCTCGATTTGAGATGTTTACCGGCGACCAGGTACTTGACCACGTCGCCGATCACGATGAGGGCGGCGGCGATACCGAACACCAGCCACGCCCCGCCGCCGACGATCGCGGCCCACACGAGAATGGACGATCCGACGATCAACCCGCCGGGCAGCACGGGAATGACGATCCCGAGCAGTCCTACGCTGATCACCAGGCCGACGATCAGCTCGCCCCAGATCGGCACCCCGCGTCAGTCGGCGACCGGTGCACGCACCTGCGTGCGTTCGTCGGCGCCGTCGAGCTCCGACGCCGGCAGCTTGTCGGTGGACCCGGACCGGGCGGGCGCGGGCCTGCCCGATTCGGGCGCCGCGGGCGTACCGGGTTTACGGGACACGCCGGGAGGCTGGGCACCCGGCGGCGGGCCGGGCCTGCGCAGCGGTCCACCACCGGCCGCCGGGCCCCGGCTGCCCGGTGCGGGTGGACGGGGGGCCAGGCCCGGACGTGCCGGTCCTTGACGGGGACCGCCCTGCACCGGAGCTGCTTGGGGCGGGCGTCCACCGGGACCTGGCTGGACCGGACCCCCGG
>NZ_JAGQTN010000145.1 GCF_020438995.1 Gordonia sp. (in: high G+C Gram-positive bacteria) | reverse complement strand
GCCACCTCGTTGCCACAGATGATCTCCTCGTCGAACCGGAAGTCGATGCTTTCGGTGGTGGCGATCGATTTGTCCCAGAATCCGGCGATCGCCTCGTGACCGTGAAAGCCGGTGCCGTCGGGGTCGAACATGGACGGGCCCACCGGATCCTCCACTGAACCGTCGGCGGCGAAATTGGCGACCCAGCCATCCTTGTCGCGGGCGGCGACCAGTTCCCGCGAACGCCGCCCGGCAACGACCGCGGGATGATTCTCGCGGTCGATACCGATATAGGCGGGCGAATCGGTGGAGGCGGTCACGCCTGTGTTCCGTAGTCCACGCGCATCTCCTTGACGCCGTTGATCCAGCCGTGGCGCAGGCGTTTGGGCTGTTCGAGGCGGCTGATGTCGGGAACGAGGTCGGCGATCGCGTTAAACATCAGGTTGATCTCCATCCGGGCCAGATTGGAGCCGACGCAGAAGTGAGATCCGTTGCCGCCGAAGCCGACATGCGGGTTGGGGTCGCGCAGGATGTTGAACGAGAACGGATCGTCGAACACGTCTTCGTCGAAGTTGGCCGAGGCGTAGAACATTCCGACACGCTCACCCTGCTTGATGTCGACGCCGCCGACCTGGAGATCACGCTTGGCAGTGCGCTGGAAGGCGTTGACCGGAGTACCCCAGCGGACGATCTCGTCAGCGGTGGTGTCCGGGCGCTCGCGCTTGTACAACTCCCACTGATCGGGGTTGTTGAAGAAGGCGTTCATGCCGTGCGAGATGGCATTACGGGTGGTCTCGTTGCCGGCCACGGTCAGCAGGATGAAGAAGAACCCGAACTCGGCCTCGTCGAGGTGCTGGCCCTCAAGGTCGGCGTTGACCAGGATGCTGACGATGTCGTCGGTCGGGGTCTTGCGCCGGGTTTCGGCCATGTTGTAGCCGTAGCCGAGGATCTCGGCCGAGGCCATCTGCGGGTCGACATCGGCGAATTCCGGATCGTCGGTGTTGAGCATGCCGTTGGACCAGTGGAACAGCTTGCGCCGGTCTTCCTCGGGCACGCCGAGCAGGTCGGCGATGGCCAGCAGCGGCAGGTCGACGGCGATGTCGTCGACGAAGTCGCCGGTGCCCTTGGCCGCGGCCTCGGACACGATACGGCGGGCCGCGGCATCGAGCTTGGCTTCCAGCGACTTGACCGCACGCGGGGTGAAGGCCTTGGAGACCAGGCGGCGCAGACGGGTGTGCTCCGGCGGATCGTGGTTGATCAGCAGGGCCTTGGTGACCTCGATCTGATCGGGTTCGATGGCGTCGTCGAAACGCATGATGACGCCGTTGGTGTTGACGGCCCAGTCGTCGTTGTTCTTGGAGATCTCCCTGATGTGCTGGTGTTTGGAGATGACCCAGTAACCGCCGTCACGGAAGCCGCCGCCTTTGCCCGGTTCCTGGGCGTTCCACCACACGGGTGCGGTCTTGCGCAGTTGGGCGAACTCGGCGACGGGCATGCCCTGTTCCAGCAGCTCCGGGCTGGTGAAGTCCCAGCCCCCCTGTTGCATGAAATCCGGCTGCGTCGCCGTGTCGTCGGCGTCGCCTGCGGGGGCGGGAACACTTTCCGCTTGGATCACCTCGCACCACCTCTCCGTGGAAATAGAACTTGTTCAGCTTTCGTTAGAGCACGACTCTCAGCGTATGATGGGCCGAAATGAGAACGTGTTCTACTTTGAACAGCGTACCGCAAGATGTGAGGGAGGCAACACCATGGGCGTGCCAGTGATCGTAGAGGCCGCGCGGACACCTATCGGGAAAAGGGGCGGATGGCTTTCCGGTCTGCATGCCGAGGAACTGCTGGGCATCACCGCGCGCGGGCTGATCGAGAAGGCCGGAATCGACGCCGCGCTCGTCGAACAGGCCATCGGCGGATGCGTCACCCAGGCCGGCGCCCAGTCGGGCAATGTCACGCGCAAGGCGTGGCTGTCGGCCGGACTGCCTGAGGCCACCGGCGCCACCACCATCGACTGTCAGTGCGGCTCGGCCCAGCAGGCCAATCATCTGATCGCCGGACTCATCGCCACCGGCACCATCGACGTCGGCCTGGCGTGCGGTGTGGAGACGATGACGCAGGTGCCGCTCGGAGCGAACCTCGGTGTCGATGCCGGTCCGTACCACGCCGACTCGTGGAATGTGGATCTGCCGAATCAGTTCGAGGCAGCCGAGCGGATCGCGAAGCGGCGCGGAATCACCCGGGCCGACATCGACGAGTTGGGCGTGCGCAGCCAGGCCAATGCCAAGCGCGCCTGGGACGAGGGCCGCTACGACCGTGAGGTGCTCGCGATCAAGGCGCCCGAACGACTCAAGGACGGCACCTTCACCGGTGCGACCCTCGACGTGACCCGCGACCAGGGTCTGCGCGAGACCACCCCCGAGTCGCTGGCCGCGCTCAAGCCGGTCATCGACGGTGGAATCCATACCGCCGGCACGTCGTCACAGATCTCCGACGGTGCCGCCGCGGTGTTGCTCATGGACGAGGCGAAGGCGCTGGAGCTGGGTCTGCGGCCGCGGGCACGGATCGTGACGCAGGCGCTCGTCGGAGCCGAACCGCACTACCACCTCGACGGTCCCGTGCAGGCCACTTCGCGGGTGCTCGAGCGCAGCGGTATGTCATTGTCGGACATCGATCTCGTCGAGATCAACGAGGCCTTCGCTTCGGTGGTGCTGAGCTGGGCGCGCGTACATGGCGCGGATATCGACAAGGTGAACGTCAACGGCGGTGCCATCGCCCTCGGCCATCCCGTGGGTAGTACCGGCTCGCGTTTAATCACCACCGCGCTGCACGAACTCGAACGCACCGACAAGCAGACCGCACTGATCACCATGTGCGCCGGCGGTGCGATGGCGACGGCCACCATCATCGAACGGATCTGAATGTCGCCTAAAGGGATGTCACCGAAAGAGCGCCCGGATCAACTCGATTCACCGTTCGTCGCGAACATCATCAAATGGGGTTCACGCCTCAACACCCGTGTGTACCGACTCACCGGTGGGCGGTTGGGCAATACCTGGCGCGTGGGTGCGGCGTTGCGCAAACCGATCCCGGTGTGCCTGCTGACCACCGTCGGGCGGCGCAGCGGGCAACCGCGCACCGTTCCGCTGCTGTATCTGCGTGAGGGTGGTCGGTTCGTGTTGGTCGCCTCGCAGGGCGGGTTGCCGAAGAACCCGGCGTGGTATCTGAACCTGCGCGAGGACCCGGAGGTGGTCGTGGAGGTCGGGCGTGAGCGCTTCGAGCTGGTGGCGCGTACCGCGTCGGAGGAGGAGCGCGCGGAGTTGTGGCCGCGGCTGGTGGAGATGTACGCCGACTTCGATACCTACGACGCGTGGACCGAGCGGACGATTCCGGTGGTCATCTGCGAGTAGGACTGTCGGTGGTGGTCGCGTTGAGGGGTGGCTGCGTCATGCGTGAACGTCGCCGGACCCTTCGTGACCCTCGCGACTTCGTCGCTTCGGCCTCAGGGATCAAGAATGATGGTCGCGGGACCGCCGCGATGGCCTCGGCGGTCAGAAAGCGTGGTCGCGGGACCGCCGCGATGGCCTCGGCGGTCAAGAATCGGCTGGCAGGGCGCGGATGGCGTTGCCGAGCCAGCGGTCGAGGAAGATGCGCAGGTCCGAGGTGGACCGTGAGTCGCCGTCGAGGATGAGCGACTGCAGCGTGCGCAGCGACATCTCGGCGACGTCGTCGACGTCGGTCTCGGTGTAGCCGTTGGCCGTCCACGCGATGTCCAGGCGGCCCAGCATCGACCGGATGAAGGTGCGGCCCAATTCGCCGGTGATACCGCCGAGCACACCCAGGCTCAGGTGATCGCTGCGCAGCATCAGGCCGACGTAGCGGTCGCGGGACAGTTCGTCGATGACGACGGCCACGCCCTCGACGAGGACGGCGTCGGGAGCGGTGAGGCCGCCGAGCCTGCCGGCGACGCGGTCGAGCAGTTCTTCGACCGCGCTCACCGCGGTGGCCTGTAGTAGTTCCTCGGTGCCCGAGAAGTACCGGTACACGGTCTGTCTGGTCACGCCGAGAGCACGGGCGACGTCCGACAGCTTGACCGATCCGTCGTGCTCGTCGATCTGTTCGCGGGTCACCGCGAGGATCCGGGCCTTCGCCTCGTCGTCATCGCGTGGCGGGTTGCCGCCCCAGCCATGGGTCCGCACCTCGTGCCTAGCCCTGGACCTGCGCGGATGTCATGAGTGTCGAGGGTACTCAGGGTTCCGGCGGTCACACAAAACAAGGGACGAAGGTCGGCGACCATACGTTAATGATTTTGGTGTATGGTGTGGTGACAGAAGCCACACCGAGTACCGGCACAATGTCGTGCCCGTCACATCCTGACCCATAGTCTCGGCGTCGGACTTCGGCGCCACCGACGAGTGGGGAACAGGAGAACAGCAATGAGCGTCACCACAGCCGCGGGCACGTGTCCGTACAGCGGGATCGACTTCACCGACCCGGACCTGATCGAACGCGGAATGCCCGTCCGGGAATTCGCCGAACTGCGCCGCACCGCGCCCGTGCACTGGAACGCCCAGCCCGCGTACAAGGCGATCTTCGGCGACGACGGTTTCTGGGCGATCACCCGGCACCGTGACATTCGGGAGATCTCCAAGGACTCCGGACTGTGGTCCACCAACGACAAGGGCGCCATCATCCGGCTGCCCGAGTACATGACGCCCGACCAGCTCGAATTCACCAAGGCGCTGCTGATCAACCATGATCCGCCCGAGCACACCCGGCTGCGCAAGATCGTCTCGCGGCTGTTCACCCCGAAATCGGTGGCTGCGCTCCATGGCAAGCTGACGGATTCGGCGCGGGCGATCGTCGAGAACGCGGCCGCCAAGGAGACGGGCAATTTCGTCGACGATGTCGCGATCCATCTGCCACTGCAGGCGATCATGGATCTCATCGGCATCCCCGAACCCGACCGCGCCCGGATCCATGAACTCGTCGACGCCATCATCAACAGCGACGATCCGGACCAGACGATCGACCCGACCGTCGCCAACGCCGAATTGCTCGGCTACGCCTACAACATGGCCGAAGACCGGCGGAAGAATCCACGCGAGGACATCGTCACCACGCTGGTGCGCGCCGGCGACGACAACGACGCGATGAGCGAGATCGAATTCGGCTTCTTCGTGATCCTGCTGATCACCGCCGGCAACGAAACCACCCGCAACGCCACCAGCCACGGCATGAACGCCTTCTTCGACAACCCCGCACAGTGGGAGCTGTACAAGCGCGATCGCCCCGCCACCGCCGTCGACGAGATCCTGCGCTGGGCCACCCCGGTGCACGCCTTCCAGCGGACCGCCACCCGCGACACGCAAATCGGCGGCGTCGACATCGCCAAGGGCGATCGGGCCGGATTGTTCTACAGCTCGGCCAATTTCGACGAGGACGTGTTCGACGACCCGTTCAGTTTCAATGTCCTGCGCGATCCGAATCCACATTTGGCGTTCGGTGGCAACGGGGCGCATTTCTGCATCGGCGCCAACCTGGCGCGCCTGGAACTGAACATCGTCTTCAATGCCATCGCCGATGTGCTGCCCGATATCAGCCGGATCAGCGAGATGCAGCGGGTGCGGTCGGGCTGGCTCAACGGGGTCAAGGGCCTCGGGGTCAGGTATTCGGGCTGCCCCGTCTCGTAATACGCATTTCCGGCATACGTCGGGCCAATAGCCGACACCACTGGTGCGCAGCGGCTTTCAGTGGTCCAATGTTGCGATGTTCGGACTGCTGTCGCCGTGTCGGCACACCCTCGATGACGATCTGCTCGAACAATGGCGGGCGCATATGTGCGGCCTGTGTGTGTCGTTGCGCGACCAGCACGGCCAGGCGAGCAGACTCACCACCAACACCGACGCGATCATGGTGTCGGTGCTGACCGCCGCCCAGTCATCCGCTCCGACAGCCACCACGGATGTCGGGCGCTGCCCGCTGCGCGGTATGCGGCCGGCGACGGTCATCGCGGCGGCCGACCCGGGAATCCGGTTGGCCACCACCACATCCCTGACCCTCGCCGCGGCCAAGGCCGCCGACGTGGTGGACGAGCAGCGGCTGTCGCTGGCGCCTCGGTCGCGGGTCCGGTCGGTCGCCGCGTCCGTCGCCGGAAAACGTCTGCGCGGACACGCCGGTGCCGACCGGGCGATCGCCGGAGAACTCGGCGTCGAGGACTTGTTGCACGAATTGTCGGGGCAGGCGCCGCTCGAGGCGCACACCGGCACCGATCTCGCCTCGCTCACCCACGCGTCGGGGATCGCCGCATCGCGGGTTTTCGCCGCCACTGCCGCGGTGGCCGGTGCCGACTCGAATCGGGATGCGCTGGCCGACATCGGCTATGACTTCGGTCGGCTTGCGCACCTGCTCGATGCCGTCGACGACTACGAGTCCGACGCCCGAGACGGGTCGTTCAATCCGTTACGGGCCACCGGAACCGACATCGGTACGGCCCTCGACGATTGCCGCCGGCTGGCACGCGCCATCCGGCGCCGCTACCGTAGCCTGGATCTGGCCGACGACCGGTTGCTGCGGGCGGTGCTCGTCGACGGTGTACGGCAGGCTGTGTCGTCGCGCACGCATCGGTTCGGTGGATGTGCGTCGGGTTCGTGTTCCACCACTCACGCGGCGCCCACCGCCCTCACTTCCGAGGAATGGCCGGCCCATCTGCCCACCACGAGGCCTCCCGAGCAGTCACCCGGCGGTCCGAACCAGCCGCCGTTCCCGCCCAATCGTGAGTTCTACGAACGGATCCTGCCGTTCATCGGGGTCAGCTGCACCGGCTACGCCTGCTGCGCCGACCACTGGAACCACTGCTCCGACGAGTGGCAACCGGCCTGGTGCAGCGGCTGCGACTGCTGCAGCTGCAGGAACTGCGACTGTGATGACTGCTGCGACTGCGGTGACTGTTGTGACTGCTGCGGTGACGATTGCTGCTGCGACTGCGACTGCTGACGCTCAGCCGACGCTGCGGTCGCCGGTCCAGAAGCGGGCGCGCAGGGCCTTCTTGTCGGGCTTACCGAGGGCGGTGAGCGGGAGGGCGTCGACGAAGATCACTTGTTTGGGGGACTGCACCGAACCCTTGCGGTCCTTCACCGACTGCTGGATCTCTGCGGTGATGGCATCGTGGTCGGGGTCGTTGCCGGCACGCAGCACCACCACCGCGGTGACCGCTTCGCCCCATTTGTCGTCGGGGGTGCCGACGACACCCACCTGGGCGACCGAAGGGTGTTCGGCCACAACGTCTTCGACTTCACGCGGGAAGACGTTGAAGCCGCCGGTGACGATCATGTCCTTGGTGCGGTCGACGATGTACCAGAAACCGTCGGCATCCTCGCGGGCGACATC
>NZ_JAGQTN010000144.1 GCF_020438995.1 Gordonia sp. (in: high G+C Gram-positive bacteria) | reverse complement strand
TAGTCACACGCGGCGACCTGGGCGCCGGGCATATCGATCGCGGCCACCCAGTGGTCCTGGTCGATCCCGGCATAAGCCCGCCACATCGCGGTGTTGCGTTTGGCTGCGATCGCGAAATCGGCGCCGGCGGCCACGGCTTCGGTGGCCAGCTCGGCGGTGAAGTACCCGGCATCGGCGCGGACCCGCAGCGTGCCCGCCTGCTGCGCTGATTCCCGGATGGGGGCCGGTATCGCGGCCAACGCCCGGCCCAGCAGCCCGGCGGCCACCGGCCGCACATCGGCGTTGCCGGCCATCAGATCCGCGGCCACGGTGAGTCCGGCCTCGGCCCAACTCGCCAGATGCGGACGTCCGCACCGCTGCCCGCAATAGTTGTAGGCCACACCCTGTTTCCGGCGTCCGTAAACCTCCACATCGGAGGAGTCCAGATCCGTGGTCACCGCGGCGGCGAGCCGGTCACGGCGTTCGGGGCTCATCATCGCCACCGCACGATCGACAACCTCGGCCACACCAGCCTCCACCGCAGAGAAATGCTGCTCATCAAAGCGGGCCGCCACCCCCATCGCGGTCGTCGAGGCCGGGATCGGCACCGTCAACGCCTCAGCCACCACCTGATCAGTGCGCTGCTCATCCAGATGAGCCCAGAACCCGGCCCCGGCCAACTGCGCCGAAGCCACTCCCACCAGCAGTTGCCCCGCCGACATACCGCGATCGCGCCTCTTGACAGCCCCGATCGCGGTATCGAGAGCCGCCACCACACCAAGTTTGTCCACGAACTCACCGACCGCGACCATCCCCGCCCGCCCGGTCAACGACGCATCCGGCGCCCCGAACCGCACCCGCCGCACCCGCCGACACATTTTCCCGCCGCACTTGGCCCGGCCACCACCACGACGTACACTCTTCACCGACAAGGTGCTTCTCCCGGATAGACGATTATTGGACTTCGACAACCCAATCATCTACCAGGACAAGCACCTTCGTCGTCTAAACTCGCCGGTAACCAGCCACTAATCACGGATCCAGGTCAGATCCGGTGAACAGCGCAATTTTGCCGCCCGCCGTCCCCGCCGCCACCAACTCCAGCGCGTCGATGGCCTGGCCGAGCGGATAGGTGCGCGCGATAGGGACCACCAGTTCGCCGCGTTCGGCGAGTTGGACGAGTTCGGCGCGGATGTCGTCGCGGAAGGCCATGGATTCGGGCTGGTTGCCACCGATGGCGACGAATCCGTCGTCTGCGGCGCGGGCGGGCGCGGCGATTGTGACGATTCGGGTGCGGTCGTAGACGAGGGATAGGGAGGCGTCGATGGCCTCGTCGGTGCCGGCGGCGTCCAATGCGACAGAGATGCCTTGTGGTGCAGCGGTTTCGATTCGGGTGAGCAGTTCTTCGCCGTACAGGACGGGGATGCCGCCGAAGCGTTTGACGCGCGCGAGACCGGCGGGTCCTGCTGTTCCGATGACCCTCGCACCGACCCTGCGGGCAAGTTGCAGTACTGCCACACCCGCTGCGCCCGACGCCGCGTGCAGCAGAATCGTGTCGCCGTTGGTGACGCGGGCGACGCGGAGCAGGTCGGCGGCGGTGGTACCGGCGAGCAGCAGGTTCGCCGCTTCGGAGAAGTCGAGCACAGCGGGTTTGGCGAACACCTTCCCGGCGGGCACGGTCAGCGATGTCGCGTAGCCGCCGCTGACTCGGAACGCCAGCACTTCATCGCCGACAGCGCAGCTGCCCGAGGCGATCTCGGTGTCCGGTCCGATCGCCGAAAGCGCCCCGGACACCTCGTAGCCGACCGGCGCCGGGAACTCAGTGGCGCGGGAAACATGTTTGAGGTCAGCGGGATTCACCCCGGCGGCGCGGACTGCGATGGTGACCTCACCCGGGCCGGGCGGCGGGACGTCGACGTCGATGAACGCGAAGTCGGCCAACCCGGCCGGTCCGGTCGCCACCCAGCGCTTGTCGCCCACGCCCCTACGGTAGTCGGGCGGTACACCACCCGAACGACGATTCCTTGATGTGTCGCGTACTCGGGCGCAAAGTAGACCGTTATGAAACGGTTCGCACGCACATCGGTCCTTATCGTGGCCGCCCTCCTGCCAGTGGCGTGCGACGACAACAGCACATCGTCATCGGCACCGCCCACCGCAAGCGCTACGGTCGTCACCGGTGCGAGCACCGCGCCGGCCGCCGAGAACATCGGCCCGGCGAAGGTCACGATCCGCGTCAACGTGGGCACCCGGCCCGCCGACGGTGCGCAGCGTGTCCAGAAGTGGGCCGACGACGTCGCGGCCGGACGTATCGCCGACCTCAAACGCAAGTGCTGGACCCTCAGCCCTGCCGTCGTCGCCACCGAATACTCACAGGTCAGGGCCATCAAGAACATCCTTGAAACACCGGGTACCCAAACCCAGTTCGGAATGCGCTGGAAGTCCGGCGCCGGGCAGCTGCACTTCGCGCACACCGAACTGAAATCGGACTATCCGTGTCCGGTTGCCGACGTCGCGAAGAACTTCGATGAGAAATCATCGCAGGCAGTCTGGATCGTGCAACGCGCTCTGCGCCGTGCCCAGGGCAAACCGGTCAACTCCGCCGACACCGAGACCACCTACCCGCTGACCTGCCTGCCGCAGATCAACCGCAACTGGGAAACCCAGATGGGCCACCCCGTCG
>NZ_JAGQTN010000143.1 GCF_020438995.1 Gordonia sp. (in: high G+C Gram-positive bacteria) | reverse complement strand
GAGGTGCGCGCATGACCGGACCACCACCGTCGACAAGCAACGGAAATACTGCTGTAACCCGCCGGTCGTAGCGTGGCGCGGGTGAGTACCCGAACACTGATCGCCGGGTGTGCGATCGTCACCGTCGACGCGCAGCGCCGCGAACTACGCGACGGCTGGGTACTTATCGACGGCACCACCATCTCGGCTGTCGGCACCGACCCGGACGATCCGATGGTCACAGGGCTCGGCGACGACGTGATCCGCGTCGACGGCAGCGGCTGCGTCCTCACGCCCGGCCTGGTCAACACCCACCATCATCTGTATCAGTGGATCACCCGCGGACTGGCCGCCGACCATACCCTGTTCGAGTGGCTCACCACCCTGTATCCCGTGTGGGCGGGTATCGACGAACAGGCCGTCAACGTGGCGGCCGTCGGCGGGCTCACGCATCTGATGCTGTCGGGATGCACCACCACGACCGACCACCATTACGTCTTCCCCAAGGAGGGCGGCGATCTGCTGGCCGCGGAGATCCTGGCCGCGCAGACCGTCGGGGTGCGCTTTCATCCGACCCGCGGGTCGATGGACCTGTCGGAGAAGGACGGTGGCCTGCCGCCGGATTCGGTGGTCCAGACCATCGACGAGATCCTCACCGCCAGTACCGATGCCGTGGACCGCTGGCATGATCCGGCCACGGACTCGATGCTGCGCATCGCCCTCGCCCCGTGTTCGCCGTTCTCGGTGACCACCGACCTGCTGCGTGAATCCTCCACGCTGGCAAGGCACCTCGGCATCCGGATGCATACGCACCTGGCCGAATCCCCCGACGAGAACACCTATTGCGCCGAGCATTTCAATGCCACGCCGCTCGAATACATGGAGTCGGTGGGCTGGGTGGGTAATGACGTCTGGTTCGCACACGGAATCGAGTTCTCCGACAACGAGATCGGCCGCCTCGCGGCCACTTCGACCGGCGTCGCACACTGCCCCACTTCGAATGCGCGCCTGGGCAATCGAATCTGCCGCACCAAGGAACTCGTGGCCGCCGGCGTGCCCGTCGGGCTCGGGGTTGACGGCGCCGCATCGAACGAGTCGTGCCGCCTGCTGGAGGAAGCCCACCAGGCAGTGCTGATGGCCCGCGCAAAGGGCGGGCCCACCGCGCTCACCACGCGCACGGCCATCGAACTCGCCACCATCGGCGGCGCGCGAGTGCTGGGCCGGGACAACGAGATCGGCTCCGTCGAGCCCGGTAAGCTCGCCGATCTGGTGCTGTGGGATCTGGACACCGTCGCACACAGCGACATCGACGATCCGGTGGCGGCGCTGGTCCTCGGCGCCCAGCCGCCGATCCGCGGCTCGTGGATCAACGGGCGACGGGTCGTCGACGAAGCGGGGATACTGACGGTCGACGCCGCGACAGTGGCCGACAAGACCCGAGCCGAACATCGCAGGCTCCTGGACAAGGCTGGCCGCTGATGGACCTCAACACCATCACCGGATACCGCTTCGCCCGCACTCGTGACGACCTGCGACTGGCACCCGGCGAGACGATCGTGGCGGGTGGCACGTGGTTCTTCAGCGAACCCCAGGTGGACTCGACAGGTGTCGTCGACATCTCCGGAATCGATTGGCCCGCATTCGAAGATCTTCCCGACGGCGGACTGCGGGTGGCCGCCACCGCCACCATTTCCTCGCTCGCGACGCTCCCGCTGCGCCCGGAATGGCCCGCGCAGCGCTTGTTCGCCCAATGCGCCGACGCCCTCCTCGCCTCGTTCAAGATCCAGCATGTGGCCACCGTCGGCGGCAACGTCTGCCGGTCGTTCGCTGCGGCGTCGATGGTGTCGCTGATGGCCGGCCTCGACGCGGTGGCCCACATCTGGTGTCCGGACGGCACCGACCGCCGCGAGCCGGTCGAAACATTCGTCACGGGCCAGGGCACCAACACCCTCGCCCCCGGTGAGGTGTTGCGCGCCATGGACATTCCCGCCCGCGCCTTGAATGCACGATCCGGTTTCCGCAAGATCGCGCTCGCCGAACTAGGTCGCTCGGGTGCCGTCGTCACCGGCCGCCTCGACACCGACGGACAATTCGTCACCGGCATCACAGCATCCACCCTGTGGCCCACGGTCCTGCGCTACCCCACCCTCCCCGACGCCGAAACCCTGCGCCGCGACATCGAATCCGCCGACGGCTACTACACCGACCCCCTCGGCTCGGAAGACTGGCGCCGCGCCGTCAGTGCCGTTCTCGCCGAACAGATCCGAACCGAGCTCACCGATGTCTGACCACAGAGCACCGGCGACCACCCATCTTGATCCCCCAAATCACCTCCAAACTCAGCACAAGGTCAAACCACACAGCCCACACCCGACCACCCATCTTGATCCCCCAAATCACCTCCAAACTCAGCACAAGGTCAAACCACACAGCCCACACCCGACCACCCATCTTGATCCCCGAGGCCGAAGCGAGGCACGAGCGAGGGTCACGAGGGGTCCGGCGACCCGCGCGCCACGACTCAGCCACATCTACCGGTTCGGACGCACCCGATGAAGTTCCATATCAACGATCAGCCCGTCGAAGCCGACCCGGCCCCCGGCCAGTGTCTGCGAACCTTCCTGCGGGACAGTGGGCATTTCGAGGTGAAGAAGGGCTGCGACGCCGGCGACTGCGGCGCATGCTCGGTGCTCGTCGACGGAAACCCCGTGCATTCGTGCATCTTTCCGGCACAGCGTATCGATGGGCACACGGTCACAACAGTTTCCGGACTGGGCACCCCCGATGACCTGCATCCGGTGCAGCAGGCGTTCGTCGACAATTTCGGTTTCCAATGCGGATTCTGCACGGCCGGAATGATTGTCACCGCCTCGACACTTCAGCCCGACGACATCGAGAACCTGCCCCGCAAGATGAAGGGCAACCTGTGCCGGTGCACCGGCTACCGCGCGATTCGCACCTCGATCAGCAATGCGGTGACCGGACAACCTGATTCGTGCGGTTACGCGTGCGCGCCGACGGTCATCAATCCCACGGGCGGTGAAGTTGCCGACGGCGACACCGCACGCCTATGCCCGCCCGCACGGGTGCCCGTTCCGCAGAACTGGGCACCGGTACCCGGCACCGTCGGCACATCGGTGAATCCGCCGGCCGCCCGCAGGGTGGTCACCGGCACCGAGCCCTACACCTTCGACGTCGATCCCGGTTCGTTCGGCGCGCCGATGCACATCGTCCGCGTCGCGACGTCGCCGCACGCACACGCCCGCATCCTGTCGATCGATACCTCTACCGCCGAGGCGATGGACGGCGTCGTCGCCGTGTTCACCCACGAGAATGTCTCCACCAGAAGGTTTTCCACCGGACGCCACGAGTTCCGGACCGACGACCCCGACGACAGTCTGATCTTCGACCCGGTAGTCCGGTTCATCGGGCAGCGGGTGGCGGCCGTCGTCGCCACCACCGCCGCGATCGCAGAGGCAGCCTGCCGCGCCATCGAGGTGACGTACGCCCCCTTGGCCGCGGTGTTCGACCCCGAGCAGGCGCGCACCCCCGGCGCCCCGCTCATCCACCCCGACCGAACGCCCGACGATCGGGTCGCCGAGGCACACCGCAACGTGATCGCCTCCTTCCATGAGGGTTTCGGCGGCGACCCCGATGAAGCACTCGCCGCCTCGCACACCACGGTGTCGGGCACCTGGAGCACGGCGCGGGTCACGCACGGACAACTCGAAACCCACGGCAGCATAGGATATCTCGACGAGAACGGGCGACTGGTCATCCGCACCAGTACCCAAGTGCCGTTCCTGGTCCGCGACGAACTCTCATTGCTCTTCGAATTACCCAAGGAGAAGATCCGGGTATTCAGCGCCCGCGTCGGCGGCGGATTCGGCGGCAAACAGGAGTTGCTCACCGAAGACCTTGTCGCACTGGCAGTTCTGCGGACCGGGGTGCCGTGCGCCTACGAGATGACCCGCACCGACGAGATGACCCGCACCACCTGGCGCCACCCGTTCCGCGTGAAAGTCGATCTCGGCGCCGACGCCGACGGCACGCTCACCGCGATGAAGGTGGACGTCCTCTCCGACACCGGCGCCTACGGCAATCACGCGATCGGGGTGATGTTCCATTCGTGCGCCGAGTCGGTGTCGGTGTACACCTGCCCGGTCAAACGGGTCGACGCCGAGGTCGTCTACACCAACAATCCCCCGTCGGGCGCGTTCCGCGGATACGGCCTGGGTCAGGTGATCTTCGGGATCGAAAGCGCCATGGACGAATTGGCCCTGAAACTCGGCATCAACCCGTTCGAACTGCGCCGCCACAACGCCGTCGCCGACGGCGATCCGTTGCTGGTGGCGGAAACCGAACCCGAACACGATCTGGTGTGGGGCAGTTACGGTCTCGACCAATGCCTGGACATGGCACAGGAGGCCCTCGAACGCGGCAACGGGGTGACCGCACCCGACGGACCATCGTGGCGGGTCGGTGAGGGCATGGCCGTGGCTACCATCGCGACGATGGCACCGCGTGGGCACTTCTCCACGGTCACCGCATCCGTCGACGCATCGGGTACCTATCGGATAGGGGTGGGCACCTGCGAGTTCGGCAACGGCACCACCACAGTGCACACCCAGATCGCCGCGTCCACCCTGAACACCGGACCAGATCGCATCGT
>NZ_JAGQTN010000012.1 GCF_020438995.1 Gordonia sp. (in: high G+C Gram-positive bacteria) | reverse complement strand
CCCCTTCGGGTATCCCTCCTGGCCAGGGCGGATACCCCGGTCGCATGAGTGTAAAGGCGTGCGGCCCGCGACCACCGTCCGGCGGCACCCGCGGCGGGCCGGGCGCGGCGAACGGTACCGTGGACCCCGACATAGGGCCTGGGCGCCGCCGGAGCCGGCGGTGCACGTGTGGAGGAGATCTTCTCGGTGGGAAAGCTGACAAACAGCATGTGGCGGTTGTTGGGATCGCAGAGCACGCGAAACCAGTCCAAGTCGCTGTCGCTGATCGCCGAGGCGAACGAGCAGTCCGCGTGGGCCGAGGGCGTGAGCGAGGCGGATGTGGCCGAGACCGCGCGGGCACTGGACATGGGTGAGAAGAAGGACCTGGCGAAGTTCCTGGCGCTGGTCCGCGAGGTGTCCGACCGGGCACTGGATATGCGTGCCTTCGACGTCCAGTTGCAGGGCGCACTGCGCCTGCTCGAGGGCGATGTGGTGGAGATGGCGACCGGTGAGGGCAAGACGCTTTCGGGTGCGATCGCGGCCGTCGGATACGTGTTGTCCGGGCGTCGTGTGCATGTCATCTCCGTCAACGACTACCTCGCCACCCGCGACGCCGAGTGGATGCGGCCGCTGTTCGACGCCTTCGGCATCGGCCTGAGTTCGGTGTCGGAGAACTCGACCCGTGACGAACGCCGCGACGCCTACCGCTGTGATGTGACGTACTCGTCGGTCAACGAGATCGGTTTCGACGTGCTGCGCGACCAGCTCGCGACCACCGAGGACGGCCTCGTCTCGCCGGTACCCGATGTCGCGATCATCGACGAGGCGGACTCGGTACTCGTCGACGAGGCGCTGATCCCGCTCGTCCTGGCCGGTTCCACCAAGGCCCAGGTGCCCGACCAGGCCATCCATGAGGTTGTCGCACGGCTCAAGAGCAAGCACTACGAGATCGAGACCGACGGGCGCAATGTAACGCTCACCGATGAGGGCGCCTCCTTCGTCGAGGCAGAGCTCGGCGGCATCGACCTGTACAGCGAACAGCATGTCGGCACCACTCTGGTCCACGTCAACATCACACTGCACGCCTACTACCTGCTCGAGCGCGACGTCCACTACATCGTCCGCGACGGTGGGGTGCACCTGATCAACGCCTCCCGCGGCCGGGTCGCGCAGCTGCAGCGCTGGCCCGACGGCGTGCAGGCCGCGGTGGAGATCAAGGAGGGGCTCGCCCAGACCGATCCGGGCGAGATGATCGACACGATCACCGTCCAGGCGCTCATCGGCCGCTATCGCACTGTGTGCGGGATGACGGGCACCGCCCTTGCCGCAGGTGAACAGTTCCGCCAGTTCTATTCGCTGCTCGTGTCGCAGATCCCGCCGAACACGCCCAACATCCGGGTGGACGAGGTCGACCGGGTCTACGACTCAAAGGTCAACAAGGTCGAGGCGATCGTCGCCTACGTCAAACAGATCCACGAGACCGGCCAGCCCATCCTCATCGGTACCCATGATGTGGCCCAGTCCGAGGAGCTCGCTTACTTCCTCGACAAGGCCGGAGTGCCGTCGGTGGTGCTCAACGCCAAGAACGACGCTCAGGAAGCGGCGATCATCGCCGAAGCCGGCAAACGTGGCGCGGTGACGGTGTCGACACAGATGGCCGGTCGCGGTACCGACATCCGGCTCGGCGGATCGAACAGCGACGACGACGCCCGTGAGGAGGTGATCGGGCTCGGCGGCCTCTGTGTCGTCGGCACCGGACGCCACGACACCGAACGTCTCGACGACCAGTTGCGCGGACGTGCCGGCCGGCAGGGTGATCCGGGCCGGTCGGTGTTCTTCTCCAGCCTCGAAGACCCGGTGGTCACGCGGAACCTGGCGTTCAAACGCGACCCGGTGGCCCAGTCCGAGGACGGTTCGATGGGCTCCAAGGGCGTCGAACTGATCAAGCAGGCCCAGCGGATCGCCGAGGGCGTGATGCTCGAACTGCACTCCAACACCTGGCGCTACAACACGCTGGTCAACCAGCAGCGCGACATCATCGTGCGCCGCCGGACCGAGGTGCTGACCGGCGACGCCGCAGCCGACGAACTCGCCGAACTCGAACCGGACAGGTACAAGCAACTACTGGAGGGGACCGCACCGGACGGGGACACGGACAAAGTCGCCGCCGACAAAGAGGACACGGACAAGCAGGAAGGTGCCGGGACATCCGAGCAGGTGACCCAAGAACCGGTACCGAAGGACGTTCTGTCGCAGGCGTGCCGGGAGATCGTGCTTTATCACCTCGACCGGGCATGGACCGATCACCTGGCCTTCGTCTCCGACGTGCGTGCCAGCATCCACCTGCGTGCCATCGGCAAGCAGAGCCCGCTCGACGAGTTCCACAAGCTGATCCTCGAAGAGTTCGCCTCGGTGCCTGCCGAGGCCATCGCCGCCGCCCGTAAGACGTTCCGCGAGGCCACCATCACCGCCGACGGTGTGCAGCTCGACGGACTCGGGTTGCACAGGTCGACGTCCACCTGGACGTACATGGTGCACGACAACCTGTTCTCCTCGGGAGGTGCGAAAGCACTGCAGGGCATCATCGGCATCTTCCGGTGACCGCGCACGCAGACCCGGAACCGGCCGGCCGCTCGCGCGTGCTGACCGTGCCCAATGCGCTCAGCGTGATGCGGCTGCTGCTCATTCCGGTGTTCGTGTGGTTGCTGCTGGCGAAGGAGGCCGACGGCTGGGCGCTGGCGATCTTGTTCGTCTCGGGGGCCACCGACTGGCTCGACGGCAAGCTGGCCCGGTTGCTCGATCAGTCCTCGCGGCTGGGGGAGTTGCTCGATCCGGCCGCCGACCGGCTGTACGTGGTGGTCATACCGCTGGCCTTCGGGTTCCGGGAGATCCTGCCGTGGTGGCTCATCGCGATCATCATCGCCCGCGATGTGTTGCTGTTCGCCACCGCACCACTGCTGCGTACCCGTGGGCATCTTGCGCTGCCCACGCTCTACATCGGCAAGGCCGCGACTTTCGCGCTGATGAGCGCGTTCCCCTGGTTGCTGGCCGGCCAACTCGACTCGGTGGTGGGTACGGTGTGCTATCCGATCGGCTGGGCGTTCCTGATCTGGGGGGTCGGCATGTACCTGTGGACCTTCCTCCTGTACTGGTATCAGACAATCCTGGTGATGCGGCAGCCCCGGATCGCGTGAGGCCACGTATGCCGACCCCGGCACCCTGATCATCCGATGCCGGGTCGCCTGGACCCAGATGGCCTAATGTCACAAGCCGTGCGGCAAATGCCGTGATACTGACGAGAGTTCCAACAACGAGAAAGGTACGGAGCCGGTGAGTGAGAGCACTGTTCCCGACAATCTGCGGTACACGGCCGAACACGAATGGGTACAGGTCATCGCGACCGACACCGTGCGGGTGGGCATCACCGACTACGCGCAGGGCCAGCTCGGCGACGTCGTCTTCGTTCAACTGCCGACCGTCGGCGACGTGGTCGAATCGGGTGAGTCGTTCGCCGAGGTTGAATCGACCAAGAGCGTCTCGGACATCTACGGTCCGTTCGCCGGCACGGTGGCGGCCGTCAACGCCGACCTCGACGCCACTCCCGACCTGGTCAACTCCGACCCGTACGGGGCCGGATGGCTCGCCGAGATCACGGTGGGCACCGGCACCACCGCACAAGAGGTGTCCGACGCCCTGCTCGATGCGGACGGATATCGCGCAATCATCGAAAACTGACCACCGGGTCACTGGAGACACCGTAACCACACTGGACACACATGCGGGCGCGCTATGATCGTCCGTATCCCCGTCGGGCCGCCGGACGAGACGGCATGATGGGGGCTGGTCCAAGGTGTTGCGCCGCGAGGTCGGTGCCGGTCGAGTTGTCCCGGAGGTCGGTTCACCGGCCCGGTGGGGTGACACGGTAGGTTGGCTAGGCGGTGTCGCGGAGCACACCATCACCGACATCGAGGCGGCTGCGCACGGCGCGTCCGGTCAGAGGGATTCCCGGGTGCCGCGCGGGCAGACCGAACACAGAGAAGGAGAATCGTGAGCGACTACGACAAGGAACTCGAAGCACCCGTGGAGACCACGTCGGTGTTTCGCGAGGAGTTCATCAAGGAACTCGACGCGCATGCGGGTGCGCCCAGCGAAACCGCGGACACCGCGGTCGAGCGCCTCTCGCCCGGCACCGCGCTGCTTGTCGTCAAGCGGGGACCCAATGCGGGGTCGCGATTCCTGCTCGACCAGGCGACCACGTCGGCGGGACGGCACCCCGACAGCGACATCTTCCTCGACGACGTCACCGTGAGCCGTCGGCATGCCGAGTTCCGGTTGGGAGACAACGAGTTCCAGGTGGTCGACGTGGGCAGCCTCAACGGCACCTATGTCAACCGGGAACCGGTCGACACCGCCTCGCTGAGCAGCGGTGACGAGGTTCAGATCGGAAAGTTCCGGCTGGTCTTCCTGAGCGCTCCCCGGTCCGGCGACGCGGGCGCATAGTCGTCGTGTCGTCGTCTGCGGCAGGGCATAGCGGTGGGGGGGACCAGACTCATGTGCCACGGACGGAGGGAACACGGTCCGGTGAGCATTCGATGTCGATCGGGGCGGTCCTCACGCGCCTTCGGGAGGACTTTCCCGAGGTGTCGATCTCGAAGATCCGCTTCCTCGAATCCGAGGGCCTCATCACCCCGGAGCGTGCGCCGTCGGGATACCGGCGCTTCTCGGAGGCCGATTGCGATCGGCTGCGCTTCGTCCTGACCGCTCAGCGCGACCGCTACCTGCCGTTGAAGGTCATCAAGGAACAACTCGACGCGATGGATTCCGGTGTCGGGGGCGTCGGGCACGGCGGCACTCGGCTGCTTTCATCGGCCCGCAGCTCCGTCGCGCCGGCCACGGATTTCGGTGCGCGGGCCGGCCGGGTGTCGCGCGATGCGCTCATCGACCGGACCGGCGCGGACGACGCGTTCATCACCGAGCTGCAACGTAACGGTCTGTTGGCGGTCGGCCCCGCCGGCTACTACGACGAAGACGCCGTGCGTCTGGTCGAAGCGGCTGCGGCATTGGTCAGTTACGGTATCGAGACCCGGCATCTGCGGGCGTTCAAGGTGTCGGCCGATCGTGAGGCAGGCCTGGTGGCACAGATCGCGGGACCGATAGCCAAGGGCAGAGGCACCGGTGCCCGCGACCGCGCCGAAGAACTCGTGCGTGAGATTGCGGCGCTGTCGGTGACTCTGCATACCCAACTCGTCAAGGCGGGGCTGCGGGGCGCCCTCGACTGAGCACGACCGGGCGCTCGGTACGGTGTAGCGTCGATGGCAAGCACCTAATCCCAGGAGGTCCGGAAGATGGGCGAGATGCGGGTGGTCGGCATCCGGGTGGAGCCGCCGAACAGCCAGCCGGTGCTGCTGTTGCGCGAACTCGAAGGCGAGCGGTATCTGGCCATCTGGATCGGCCAGAGTGAAGCGGCCTCTATCGCTTTGCGGCAGAAGGGTATCGAGCCACCGCGTCCGTTGACGCACGACCTCATGGTCAACCTCATCGGCGCTTTCGAACGCAAGCTGATCGAAGTGCGCATCATCGACATGCAAGAGGGCACTTTCTACGCCGAGATGGTCTTCGACGGCAACGTGCGTGTCTCGGCACGGCCGTCGGACTCGATCGCCGTGGCCCTGCGGTCGGATGTGCCGATCATCGCCGACGAAGACGTACTCACCGAGGCCGGTCTGCTGATTCCGGAGGAGGACGGAGGCGACGGAGCACCTGCGAAAGAAGACGAGGTCGAGAAGTTCCGCGAGTTCCTCGACAGTGTCTCGCCGGACGACTTCAAGGCCAGCGGCGGCGCGTGATTCTCGGGACGCGGGGTCTGAAGATCACAAATAGGCCTCTCTCAGGTCACTGTAAGGTTTCTCCTTGATGTGTGATGCCCGGGTATCGGCGCGTCGCATCAAATTGGCTCGTTCGGGGGCTACCGTCGAATGCGCGACACTACGACGTGTCGTCCCCAAGATCGGTGACATCGAGCGTACTCTGTAGTCCAGTACGCCGGACCTCGCCCCGACAATTGCCCGGGGCGAGGCCGATCTGAGCGTTGCGAGGAGTCTGAAGTGCGCGATCAGCAGTTCGGTCGGGATGATGAGCGGTCGACCACCCAGGTCGTCGATGCCCCTGTCATCGATTCCCCTGTTGTCGACTCCACCGCCGTAGGGTCCCCTGATGAGTCGTCGATGACGGAACCCCACGCGGTGACGCCCAGGCAGGGTCGGTTGAGCGATGTGGTGCCGGGACTGTTTCCCAACGATGTTGTGCCCGATGATCTGGTCGGGTACCGGGTTCCCACGGCATGCCAGATCGCCGGGATCACCTACCGTCAACTCGACTATTGGGCACGGACGTCGCTGGTGGTGCCGTCGATTCGCAGCGCGGCCGGCTCGGGCAGCCAGCGGCTGTACTCCTTCAAGGACATTCTCGTTCTGAAGATCGTCAAGCGACTCCTCGACACCGGAATATCGCTGCAGAACATCCGTGTCGCCGTCGACCATCTGCGTCAGCGCGGCGTAGAGGATCTGGCCAAGATCACCCTGTTCTCCGACGGGACGACGGTATACGAATGTACGTCGGCCGAGGAGGTCGTTGATTTACTGCAGGGTGGGCAGGGCGTATTCGGGATCGCGGTCAGTGGCGCGATGCGCGAGTTGACCGGAACGATCGCGGACTTCCCCGGCGAGCGCGCCGACGGTGGTGTGAGCGAACCGGCCCCCGAGGACGAACTCGCCGCACGGCGCAAGAATCGCACCCGCCGTATCGGCTGACCGGTGTGATCATCGTCCGTTCAGCTTGCGAGCAGGCGCTATCACGCGGCTAAACTGATCCCACGTCGCACCCGCACGGGAGAGCGTCACCCACCGCTGGATTCTGCTTTTCGGATCGTTCTGATTTTCTGACCAGTGGTGAGGGTGGCCGCCGAAGGAGCAATACCTCCTCGTCAAACTCTCAGGCACCAGGACCGTGCGAATGACGGCGTCTCTGGAAAGTGATGGGGTTCACCCGTCCGCCCACGGTGAAAGGGTCGGCATGCCGGCCTGAAACTCTCAGGCGTCCACGTGCCGGATCGACTCGGTCGGGACATGACAGAGGGGGAGGGCTCACCGGTCGGCGCTGGCGCCGCCCGCTGCCGAGAGGTGTCTTCCGCCGATGTCCCAGCCGTTCATCGACCGCCACGTAGGACCGGATCAAGCCGAAACCGCGATGATCCTCAAGACGCTGGGTGTGGCGTCTCTCGACGAACTCGCCGCGCTGGTGGTGCCCGCCGTGATCGCCGACGATCCCGCGAACAATGGGCTCGACGCCTTGGACGAGCCGATGACCGAGGACCAGGTCCTGGCGCATCTGGCGGACCTGGCCCACCGCAACGTCGTGGCCCGATCGATGGTCGGGCTCGGCTACTACGACACCCATACACCGCCGGTGATCGTGCGCAATGTGCTGGAGAATCCGGCCTGGTACACGGCGTACACGCCGTATCAGCCCGAGATCAGCCAGGGCCGGCTGGAGGCGCTGCTGAACTTCCAGACGATGGTGGCGGACCTGACCGGTCTCGAGGTGGCCAACGCCTCGATGCTCGATGAGGCGACGGCGGCGGCCGAGGCGATGACGCTGATGCGCCGGGCCGGTCGTTCTCGGTCGTCGCGTCTGGTGGTCGATGCCGATCTGTTCCCACAGACGCGCGCGGTCATCGAGACGAGGGCACAGCCGCTGGGCATTGAGGTGGTCGAGGCGACGCTGCTGCCGGATCTGCCGCGGCGCGGTCTGCCCGAGGGCGACTTCTTCGGCGTCATCCTGCAGGTGCCCGGCGCATCGGGACGGATCGTCGATGCGGCGCCGATCATCGCCGAGGCCCACGATCGTGGTGCGATGGTGGCCGTGGGCGCGGATCTGCTGGCACTGACGCTGATCACACCGCCCGGTGAGCAGGGCGCCGACGTCTGCTTCGGCACGACGCAGCGATTCGGTGTGCCTATGGGGTTCGGCGGGCCGCACGCCGGCTACCTGTCGGTGCACACCACGCATGCCCGGAAGATGCCCGGACGCCTGGTGGGTGTGTCCAAGGACGCCGACGGCAAGGTGGCCTACCGGCTGGCGCTGCAGACCCGTGAGCAGCACATCCGCAGGGAGAAGGCCACCAGTAACATCTGCACGGCGCAAGTCCTGCTCGCGATCGTGGCGTCGATGTACGTCTCGTACCACGGACCCGAGGGCCTGCGAACCATCGCCCGACGTACCCATGGTTGGGCCGAGAAGCTGGCCAACGGCCTGACGACGGCCGGCTATCGGGTTCAGAACTCCCGGTTCTTCGACACCATCACCGTCCGCGCACCCGGCCAGGCACGTGCGATCGTCGCGCGGGCCAAACGCCATGACAACGTGAATCTGCGCCTGGTCTCGGGTGACCTGGTCGCGATCTCGTGCGATGAGACCACCACGCTCGATGATGTGGCGGCCGTACTGAGGGCCTTCGAGGCCGACGGTGTGCTCAAACGCGACGACGTGGGAGCTTTCGCGCAGCCTATCGAGACCAGGACCAGCGACTATCTGACCCATCCGGCGTTCAACAGCTACCACACCGAGACCGCCATGATGCGCTACCTGCGTGCCTTGTCGGACAAAGACATTGCCTTGGACCGCAGCATGATCCCGCTCGGTTCGTGCACGATGAAGCTCAACGCGGTCGCCGAGATGGAGTCCATCACCTGGCCCGGTTTCGCCCGGCTGCATCCGTTCGCACCGTGGGCCGACACCGAAGGCATCCGGGAACTCATCGCGACGCTGGAGAAGTGGCTGGTCACCATCACCGGCTACGACAAGGTGAGCCTGCAGCCCAACGCGGGATCGCAGGGGGAGTACGCAGGGCTGCTGGCCATCAGCCAGTATCACCGCAGCCGCGGCGACGAGGGCCGGGACATCTGCCTGATCCCCTCGAGCGCGCACGGCACCAACGCGGCGTCCGCGGTCATGGCCGGCATGCGGGTCGTGGTGGTCGGATGCCGGGAGAACGGCGACGTCGATGTCGACGATCTACGGGTCAAGATCGATCAACACCGCGAGTCCCTGGCCGCGATCATGATCACCTACCCGTCGACGCATGGCGTTTTCGAACACGACATCGCCGACATCTGTGCGCTGGTACACGACGCCGGCGGCCAGGTCTACGTCGATGGCGCGAACCTGAACGCACTGGTGGGCGTTGCCCGCCCGGGTCGATTCGGCGGCGACGTCAGCCACTTGAATCTGCATAAGACGTTCTGCATCCCGCACGGTGGCGGTGGCCCCGGCGTGGGTCCGGTCGCTGTGCGTTCTCACCTCGCCGAGTTCTTGCCGGGGCACCCGCTGGCCGACGAGTTGCCCGGTGGTTCGACGGTGGCGGCCGCACCGTACGGATCGGCGTCGATCCTGCCGATCACCTACGCGTACATCGCGATGACCGGGGCGCAGGGGCTGCGCCGGGCGACATTGACGGCGATCGCCTCGGCCAACTACGTCGCCAGACGCCTCGACGAGCACTACCCCGTTCTGTTCACCGGTAAGGAGGGCGACGGGGACCAGGGCTTCGTGGCGCACGAATGCATCCTGGACCTGCGACCGTTGACCGCGACGACCGGCGTGACCGTCGACGACGTGGCCAAACGACTGGCCGACTACGGTTTCCACGCCCCGACGATGAGCTTCCCGGTGGCGGGCACGTTGATGGTGGAGCCGACCGAGAGCGAGAACCTGGCCGAACTGGACGCCTTCTGCGACGCGATGATCGCGATCCGCGGTGAGATCGACCGGGTGGCCGCCGGTGAGTGGCCCGCCGACGACAATCCGCTGCGAGGTGCTCCGCATACTGCCGAATGTCTTGTCGCAGAATGGGATCACCCGTATTCGCGCGAACTGGCCGTGTATCCGATGGGCTTGCCTTCGGCGGGTGCCAGGCCGAAGGTGTGGCCCGGTTCGCGGCGTATCGACGGTACCTACGGTGACCGCAACCTGGTGTGCAGCTGCCCGCCGATCGACGCATTCGCCGTCACGGACTGAGCCGGCCTACTGAAGGCACCCGATTGACGGCAGCTGGTCTACCGGGGCGGCGTTTCAGCCCCCGTAGACCAGCCGGTTGATCGTCACGGCGGCTGCGTTCTCCGGGGCGGGCATCGGTTCGGGTGTGCTGGGAAACGTGACGGTGGCCGTGGTCGGGGGCAGGGGGGCGTCGCCGCGGAACCCGAGCGCGGTGAGCATGGCGAGCTGACGCGGTTGTGTCAGGAAGTCGAAGAACTCCGCCGCGCCCTCGGAGGCCTCGGCGGATATCAGATTCGCGGCGAGCCGGATCAGCGGGTAGTCCGCGATGGGGGTGGGACCGCCCGGCACGATCGCCATCACCTTGGCGCTCTTGTCGTCCTTGGTCAGTTGGTACAGCTTCTGCTCGGTGATGGGG
>NZ_JAGQTN010000142.1 GCF_020438995.1 Gordonia sp. (in: high G+C Gram-positive bacteria) | reverse complement strand
GCGTCGGTCCGTGACGCGGGCGCCGACCGGGCGCCCAGTACATTGATCGGCATGCGTTTCACGGCAGCACAGATCGCTCAGGCAACCGGTGGTGAGGTGGTCGGCGACGCCGGCGCCGTGATCGACGAGGTGAACATCGATTCGCGCATCGTCGAACCGGGGCAGTTGTTCGTGCCGATCGTCGCCGAACGGGATGGTCACGCGTTCATCGGTAAGGCCGTCGACGCCGGGGCGACGGTGTATCTGTCGTCGGATACAGGTACCGACGTTCCGGGGGCGACGATCGTCCGGGTCGCCGACACCGCCCTGGCCCTGGCCGATCTGGGCCGCGCGGCCCGCACCCGGCTGCCCGACCGGGTCGTCGGCGTCACCGGCTCGGTGGGCAAGACCTCCACCAAGGATCTGCTGGCCGGGGTGCTGGCCACCACGTATCCGACAGCGGCGAGCGAGAAGTCGTTCAACAACGAACTCGGCCTGCCGATGACGCTGGTGAACGCCCCCGACGACACCGAGGCCGTGGTGCTGGAGATGGGTGCGCGCGGCGTCGGGCACATCGAGCTGCTCTGCGGCATAGGCCGGCCGACGGTCGGGGTGATCACCCGCGTCGAGTCGGTGCATCTGGAGATGTTCGGCTCGCTGGAAGCGGTGTCCCGGGCCAAGGGCGAGCTGATAGAGGCCCTTCCCGACAACGGCGTCGCGGTGCTCAATGCCGACGATCCGGTGGTCGCGGCGATGTCGGCACGTACGTCCGCACCGGTTCTGACGTACGGCCTGTCCGCCTCGGCCGACGTGTACGCGTCCGCGGTGTCGCTGGATGACGAACTGCGGGCGTCGTTCCGGCTGCACAGCCCGTGGGGTGAGTCGGACGTACAACTCGGTGCGCGCGGCGAGCATCAGGTACCCAACGCGCTCGCCGCGGCCGCTGCGGGTGGCGGGGTGGGCGTGCCGGTCGAACAGATCGTGCTCGGCCTGCGCAGTGCCGCGTTGTCGGGGCTGCGGATGGAACTGGTCACCACGCCGGGCGGCGTGATCGTCATCAACGACGCCTACAACGCCAACCCGACGTCGATGACCGCGGCACTGAACTCCCTCGCGACACTCCGGGCGGGCCGCCGGATCGCGGTGCTCGGCACGATGGCCGAACTCGGCGACGACTCCGACGCCGCGCACGCCGGCGTCACCCGCACCGCGCTCGACCTGGGTGTCGAGGTGATCGCCGTGGCCGCACCCGCGTACGGCGACGGTGCCCGGCACGTCGACAGCGTCGATGCGGCCGTCACAGCCCTCGAAGATCTGACCGACGGCGACGCGGTACTGGTCAAGGGCAGCCGCGTGGCTGCTCTCGAACGGGTCGCACAGGGGTTGCTCGGCTAGGCGGCGACCTCCGAGCGTCGGCAGGAAACAGCCCTCGCCGCCCGCAACCACGGCGTAGCATCGGGCCGGTGACGAATACCCTTCGCGTGCTCGTCTATTCGAGCGACTCCGACACGCGTGCCCAGGTGATCGGTGCATTGGGTACCCGCCTCGACGCCGATGGCCCCGAGTTGTCGTACTACGAGGTGGCCACCGCACCGATGCTGTTCACGCAGCTCGACTCCGGATCGGTGGACGCCGCGATCCTCGACGGCGAGGCCTCCCCGGTCGGCGGTCTGGGCATCGCCAAGCAGATGAAGGACGAATACGATCCGGCGCCACCCACGCTGGTGCTGCTCGGCCGCGCCGACGACCGCTGGCTGGCCGACTGGTCACGCACCGAGGCGACGGCCGTGCTCCCGGTCGATCCGCTGGCTCTGTCGGCGGCGTTCGCGCAGATGCTGCACACCGCGGGGATCACCGCCCGGTCATGACCCCGAGCCGGTCGACGAACCCGTCAATGAACCGGTCAGTGAGCCCGGCCCGCCGACGGTGAAGGTACCCACGCCGGGCAACGACGGCTGTCCGGCCCGCGGGCTCAGCGGCGAACCGATCACCTGGGTATGGATGACGACGCGGCCCTCCCCGACAATCGCCGTGAGCGAGGTGGGTGTGCTGCCGAGGTAGTTGCGGCACGCCTTGACCGTCGCCGCGCCCGTCCACATCCTCGTCAGGTTCACCCAGTACACCCGTACCAGGGCACCAGCTGCCGAGGTCGCACAGACCGTCGGTGAGGCCGGGGCCGAGAACCGGACGACGGCCGGATTGTCGGTGGTGGTGACGTTGACCGTGGCGAAGTACGGCCCGGGCACGACCAGTCCGCTCACCGCGAGCGCGGTGGACGGGATCTGATAGACGGGAATGCTGACCGGCGCGGCGCTCGCCGGCCCGGTACTCACTGCCGCGAGCGCGACCGCCGCGCATGTACCCGCGACCGCGCGAGCAGCCGTCGAGATCTTGGTCGTCGAGATCTTGGTCGTCGAGGTCTTGATCATGGCGAAATCTCTCCTTGTGGTCGATCCTTCGCACGTCCACGGCCTGGTCGCGACCGCGGGCGCGCATGCCAGATAGCACTCATCGCTTGTGTCGGGTGACACATATCCCTCGTTACACGAACCACCCCGGGCCCACCACCGGCTGTACGAAACCCCGGGAAACAGCAAACGTCCCCACCACGCCGATCACGCCTTGTAGGGTTGTGTTGTAGCTCACAGCCTGGGCTATAGGTAAGTCGACGCATCTCCCGGCGACCACGAGTCGCGGATGGAGGCCCGTTCATGAACGCTTACGTACCGATCATGGTGCTTGCGGCCATCGCCGCGGTGTTCGCCGTGGTGTCGGTGGGCATCGCGGTGTTCATCGGCCCGCGCCGGTACAACCGTGCAAAACTCGAACCCTACGAGTGCGGTATCGAACCGTCGATCAGCCGGACCGGGCAGCGAATACCGGTGAAGTTCTACCTCACCGCGATGCTGTTCATCATCTTCGATATCGAGATCGTCTTCCTCTATCCGTGGGCGGTGGCCGTCGATCAGCTCGCCTGGTTCGGTCTGCTGGCCGTCGGTCTGTTCATCGTCAACGTGTCCATCGCGTACGCCTACGAGTGGCGGCGCGGCGGCCTGAGCTGGGAGTAGACGATGGGACTGGAAGAGAAACTCCCCAGCGGTGTCCTGCTGAGCACCGTCGAGGGTTTGGCCGGGTTCATGCGCAAGGGCTCACTGTGGCCGGCGACGTTCGGCCTCGCGTGTTGCGCGATCGAGATGATGGCCACCACCTCGGGCCGCTACGACCTGGCCAGGTTCGGGATGGAGGCGTTCCGGGCATCGCCCCGGCAGGCCGACCTGATGATCGTGGCAGGCCGGGTGAGTCAGAAGATGGCGCCGGTGCTGCGGCAGATCTACGACCAGATGGCCGAACCGAAATGGGTTCTGGCCATGGGGGTTTGTGCGTCGTCGGGTGGAATGTTCAACAACTACGCCATCATTCAGGGCGTCGACCACGTGGTGCCCGTCGACATCTATCTGCCCGGCTGCCCGCCCCGGCCGGAGATGCTGCTCAACGCGATCCTGACCCTGCATCAGCAGATCCAGGAGATGCCGCTCGGTGTCGACAGGGAGAAGGCGATCTGGGCGGCCGAACGTGCCGCACTCGAAGCCAAACCGACCATCGAGTTCACGGGGCTGCTTCGATGACGACCGATTCTGAACGCAGGGCATCGGAACGCCCGGCGCCCGACCACGAGGTGATCGCCGTCCGGCGTGGCCTGTTCGGCGCGAAGGGTTCCGGTGATACCTCCGGCTACGGCGGGCTCGTCCGGCCGGTGACGCTCGCCGGCGCCTCGGCACGTCCCTATGGCGGCTACTTC
>NZ_JAGQTN010000141.1 GCF_020438995.1 Gordonia sp. (in: high G+C Gram-positive bacteria) | reverse complement strand
TCCGGACGGCCTCACGAGTCCGTTCCGGACGGCCTCACGAGTCCGTTCCGGACGGGGGCGGGCGATTTGCGTCGGGTTAGTACTCTGGACGGGTGAGTATCGAGTTGTCCGAGCGTGCGCCGGAACCCATGGCGGCCGTGACGGATTTGGCAGGGACCGTATCGGGGGAGACGCTGAGCTATCAGGTCCGCACGTACGGCTGCCAGATGAATGTGCACGATTCCGAGCGGATCTCCGGCCTCCTGGAGGGGGCCGGCTATGTCCGCGCCGCCGAAGACGACGAGGCCGACCTCGTCGTGTTCAATACGTGCGCCATCCGCGAGAACGCCGACAACAAGCTGTACGGCAATCTCTCACACCTGGCCCCGGTCAAGTCCCGCAAGCCCGGAATGCAGATCGCGGTCGGCGGCTGCCTGGCGCAGAAGGACAAGGACACGGTGCTGCGCAAGGCACCGTGGGTGGACGTGGTGTTCGGCACCCACAACATCGGGTCGCTGCCCGCGCTGCTGGATCGTGCCCGGCACAACGAGGCCGCGCAGGTGGAGATCCTCGACTCCCTCGAACGGTTTCCGTCGACGCTGCCGGCCAAACGAGACTCTGCGTACTCGGGTTGGGTGTCGGTGTCGGTGGGCTGCAACAACACCTGCACGTTCTGCATCGTGCCGTCGCTGCGCGGCAAGGAGGTCGACCGGCGACCGGGCGATGTCCTGGCCGAGGTGCAGGCGCTCGTCGATCAGGGTGTTCTGGAGGTGACGCTGCTAGGGCAGAACGTGAACGCTTACGGCATGTCGTTCGCCGACCCCGACCAGCCACGTAACCGGGGTGCGTTCGCCGAACTGCTACGGGCGTGCGGCGACATCGACGGTCTGGAACGCGTCCGCTTCACCTCGCCGCATCCGGCCGAGTTCACCGACGACGTGATCGAGGCTATGGCGCAGACCCCCAACGTGTGCCCCCAACTGCACATGCCGCTGCAGTCCGGGTCCGACCGCATTCTCAAGGCGATGCGCCGCAGCTACCGGCAGCGCAAGTTTCTGGGCATCCTCGACAAGGTGCGTGAGGCGATGCCGCACGCGGCCATCACCACCGACATCATCGTCGGGTTCCCCGGCGAGACTGAGGAGGACTTCCAGGCCACTCTCGACGTCGTGGAGCAGGCCCGGTTCTCCAGCGCGTTCACCTTCCAGTATTCGCCGCGACCGGGAACCCCGGCAGCCACGATGGACGACCAGGTGCCGCCGGAGGTCGTCTCGGAGCGGTACAAGCGGCTCATCGCCCTGCAGGAGAAGATCTGCCTCGACGAGAACCAGCGCCTGGTCGGTACCGAGGCCGAACTGCTTGTCGTCGCCGACGAGGGTCGTAAATCCGCTGCCACACAACGGAAGACAGGTCGTGCCCGTGACGGCAGACTGGTGCATTTCACAGCCGGTTACCGGGCGCAGGCGATCCGGCCGGGTGATGTGGTGACCACCACGATCACCGGTGCCGCACCGCATCACCTGGTCGCCGACGCGGGCGTCATCAGCCACCGCACGACCCGCGCCGGTGACGCACACGAGAAGGCGATCACGCCGGTCACCGCACCGATCGGTGTCGGGCTGGGCATGCCGTCGATGGGTCCACGGCCCGCCGAGCCCGCCGTAACGGGCTGCTCGGTCGGTTGCGGGTCCTGAAAGGAGAGCGCAGTGAACGAACACATCGGACCTGCCCAAAGTCCCGCGGGCGGACAGTTCGCGGCCTACGAGGCGGACCTGCGGGCCGCCGAGAAGAAAGTGGCGGGTGAGATCGATCCGGGAGCCCGGGCGCTCATGGTGGCCGTCGGGATACTGCTGGCGATGCTGTCGCTGGTCTTGCCGCACACCGGCGACGCGAGCGGTATCGAGGTGCTGGCCTCGGGCGCCGACGCCGATGCCGCCCACCTCAACATCACCTCGCGGATCTTCGTCTTCATGCTCGTCATCTTTCCCATCGGGGCGTCGGCCGCGGCGCTGCTGACCCGCAGGTGGGTCGTCGCCTGGGTCGCGTTGTGCGGCACCGCGGTGACCTGCGTCGCCGGGATGCTGGCGTGGTGGTCACGGCACACACCGGGCGTCGGGGGCGTGGAACCGCCGTCAGGCGTCGGCATCGGGCTGGTGCTCGGCGAGATCGCGGCGCTGCTGCTCGCGTTCCACTGGGCCCGGATCGTGTGGGCGCGGAGCACCTACCATCTGGCTCTGGAAGAGGAGCGCAGGCGCGAGGCCGCCGAACGCGACGAGTTGGCCCGGGTACTGCAAAGCCGCCCCCGATCGGCCACGGGCGATGAGGACGGGCCGCACTAGGCGGCGAAGCAACGGGTCAGGGCCACCGGAGGATGTTCCGGTGGCCCTGACCCGTTTGTGAGGTGACTCAGCGATCGGAGATGGCGCTACGCGCCGCTTCGGCCCACTCACGCCACTGCGCGGCCTGCTCACGCAGCTTGGCGGCGTCGCGGTCCTTACCCCGTTCGGCGGCCTTGGTGGCCTGTTCCTCGAACTGGGCCGCACGGTCGGCGAACTGCGCCGCACGCGCCTCGGCCTCAGGATCGGTGCGCTGCCACTGGGCGTCCTCGGCGTCCCGGATCCTCTTCTCCAGTGCGCGGGCCCGGTTCTCGAGGGCGTGCATCTGCTCGCGTGGCACTTTGCCGATCTCGTCCCACTTGTCGCGGAACGCGCGGAACTCGCGCCGTGCCGCATCGAGATCGGTATTCGGCGTGATCAGCTTTTCGGCCTCGGCGAGCAGAGCCAGCTTCTCCGACGCGTTGGCGGCGAACTCGTTGTCCCGCTCGGAGGCCACGGAATTCCGGGCGGCGAAGAACACGTCCTGAGCGGCTTTGAACCGCTGCCACAGGGCATCGTCGGTGTCTCGGGGTGCACGTCCGGCAGCCTTCCACTCGGCGAGCAGGTCCCGGAACTTCGCGGCCGTGGGCGCCCAGTCGGTGGACGAGGAGAGTTCCTCGGCCTTGGCGATGATCTCCTCCTTGCGCACTTTGGCACCGACCCGCTCGCGGTCGAGCTCGGCGAAGTGTGCGCCCCGTCGTCTGTTGAAGGCGTCGCGGGCCTTGGCGTAGCGCTTCCACAGCTGGTCGTCGGTCTTGCGGTCGACGCCCTTGATGCCCTTCCATTCGTCGAGAATGGCCCGTAGCCGGTCGCCGGATGCCTTCCACTGCGTCGAATCGGCGCCGATCTGTTCGGCTTCGGCCGCCAGCTCTTCTTTCCGGGCGATCGCCGTCGCCCTGGCCTCCTCGCGGGCGCTGCGCTGGGCCGATGCCACATCGTCGGCGCTGGACACGATGGCGGTCAACCGTCGTTCGATGGCGGCGACGTCGCCGAGGACCGTCGCTGTCGGCAGTTCGTCGAGCAGGTGCTTGGCGCTCTGCTGGGCCTTGCGAGGATCTCCCGATCCGGCGGCCAGCCGTTCTTCGAGGATCTCGACTTCGGTGGCCAGGTCGTCGAATCGCCGGGCGAAATGCGCGAGTCCATCCTCGATCGACCCCGCCTGCCACGAGCCGATCGAACGCTCACCCTCGGCTGTCTTGAGCCACACCACGCCGTCGGAGTCGATGCGCCCGAACGCGTGCGGGTCGCCGTGCGGAACCGGTGCGTGCGTCGGAGGAATTGCCGCCGACGGTCTGGGGCCGGGCCGCGGTCCGGGGCGAGGCCCGGGCCGGGGAGCAGGAGCCGGGCGTGGGGTTCCCTGGTCGTTCGCGGTGGGATCGGTCGGATTGGTCATTTGCTCACACGTCCCTGCACTCGTTTGTGCCGCGCGTCGCGGCTGCCGTTATCGCTGACATCGGCGACCACAGTGACATGGAACGCCGATCATCTCCACCATTCAAACAGTTCAGGCGAGTTGGTGTCGCGTCCTCCCGCGTTTTTCGGCGATTGTCGACCGATGTTCTCGCTGATGGTTGCGTGGTCGATCACGCAGTGGTAGCCGGTCGGAAGCGCGGCGCGAGCCGGTGCCCGGCCGGACACCGCTGCACGCTGTTCGGATACCGTGGCCCATTGTGTTGGCCCGCGTCGTCTTCGTTCCGAGTGCGCCCTTGGTGGTGCCACAACTGGCCGGTCCCCGGGCGACGGACACGGCCGCGGTACGTGACGCCGTCCGGTCGGCCGGGTCGGCGCTCGCGGAGTTCGCCCCGGATTGGGTGGCCATCGGCGCCGCCGACATCCCCGGCACACGATTGGCGACGCGTGGGTCGTTCGCGCCCTACGGCGTCGATGTCGGTGTGTCGTTGCGCGCCCACGACCGCGCCGACGGCGACGTCCACGACGAAGGTGACGGGCGCCGGGGTCTGGCGACATCGCCCGGCGAGACGGACGCCGCGGGGCTCGCCGGCAGGCTCCCACTGTCCATGCTGATCGCGGCCTGGGTACGCGAGGCCGCCGGGGCGGATCGGGTCGAACCGTTGACCATCGATCCGGACGAGACACCGGACCGATGTCTGCATGTGGGCCGGACGCTGGCCGCCGAGCTGGCGGCAACGGACAGGCCTGTCGGCGTGTTGGTCGTGGGCGACGGTTCCACACAACTGAGTCCGTCGGCGCCCGGCGGTGGTCTGGTACAGGAGTCGGTCACGCTCAACGATCAGCTGGTCGCGGCCATCGGAGCCGGAGACCGTGACCTGCTGGCCGGCCTGTCGGCCGAGGCATGCGACCGAGCCGGAGTCGGTGGCCGCGCAGCATGGCAGGTAGCGGCAGGACTGGGCGACGGATTGCCGATCACCGCACATCTGGACTATGCCGGAGCACCGTTCGGCGTCGGGTACCTCGTCGCATCCTGGACGCCCGGGACACGGACTTCCCTGACATGAGCGGTGGGTCATCGAAACCGCCTGTGCCGGTCGCGATCGTCGGGCCCACCGCGAGCGGCAAGTCGGCGCTGGGCCTCGATATCGCCGAACGGCTCGGCGGCCAGATCGTCAACGTCGATGCGATGGCCCAGTACCGCGGCATGGACATCGGTACTGCCAAACCGCCCGTCGCCGAGCGGCGCGGCATCATCCACCATCAGCTCGACGTCCTCGACGTCACCGAGACGGCGACCGTCGCGCGCTACCAGGACGCAGCCCGCGCCGACATCGAACGACTCCTTGGCACCGGCATCACACCCGTCATCGTCGGCGGATCGATGCTGTACGTACAGGCACTTCTCGACGACTGGTCGTTTCCCGCCACCGATCCGCTTGTCCGGGCCGGGTACGAGCAGCAACTTGCCGACATCGGTGTCGCAGCGATGCACCGTCTGCTTGCCGAGGTGGACCCGCAGGCGGCCGCCACGATCCTCGATACCGACGGCCGACGCATCGTGCGTGCGCTGGAAGTCGTCGAACTGACCGGAAAGCCGTTTGCCGCGTCGGCCCCGACAATCGGCGAACCACGGTGGGGCACGATCATCCTTGCGGTCGACCGGGACACCGCGGCCCTCGACGAACGGATCGCCCGGCGCACCGGGCAGATGTTCACCGATGGGCTGGTGGCCGAGGTCGAGGCACTGTGCGAGGCAGGGCTCCGAGAGGGAGTCACCGCGCCGCGGGCGATCGGCTACGCCCAAGTGCTCGACTATCTCGACGGCACGATCGACCTTGACCAGGCGCGCGAACTCACCTTCATCGGGACCCGCCGCTACGTGCGGCGGCAACGCTCGTGGTTCCGCCGCGACCATCGGATCACCTGGCTCGACGGCGGCGACCCGGACCTGCTGACCACCGCGATGGGGGTTGTCGGATCCGATTGAACGGCACCGTCGTCGTCGGCGTCAGATAGGTGGCACGTCGATGATGGGGCGGTGCACATCCGCGCCGGGACCGTCGAAGTGCCACCATTCGCCCGAATAGACCCGTAGGCCGCCGGTGCCCATCACCGTCCGTAGCCGGGCCCGCGCGGCTCGTGCCGAGGGTGACACGCCTTCGGTGGCGTACGCGGTTGCCCGCGGGGTGAACGAGTCGAAGCCGGTGCCCATATCGACGAGGCAGTACTGGTACAGGCGACTTGCGGCGGGGCAGCCGGGTCGCCGGACCGCCAGCGTCACATCCACCGAGCGACCTGATTCGTGGCTGACCGAATACGGGCCGGGCGCCGCGACCCACGCCGGATCGGGCACCTTGTCGTACATCCTCTGCTGTACCGAATGTGGCCGGTAACAGTCCCAGAACACGAGCTTCTCGCCCCGTCGCGCGGACCGGAGGGCGCTGCCGGCCGCGCGCAGCCCGGGAATCATCGACCGGTGGACCAGGCAGCGGGCGTTCACCGGATACAGGCGTACACCGACGAAGTTTCGCGTGGTCGCGTAGCGCAGATCGATGATGGCGTCGGGCACCACCGTGCGGACGTCAACCAGCCCGGCTGCCCGAGCCGCACCGTTGACCGGCGTCGCCGCGGGAGTGGCGGAGGTCTGCCCGGACATCGAGGTGCCGCCGGAACAACCGATCGCGGCGGTCACCGCCAGCGCCGTCACGCACAGCCGTGCCGGTGTCGTTCGAAGCCGCATGTCCCTGTAGTACCACGCATTCGTCCGGCCGCGCCGATCCGGCACGTAGTGTTGTGACGATGAGCGATACCGACGCGCTGCGTTTTGTCAAAGGGCACGGAACCCAGAACGACTTCGTGGTGCTCGCCGATCCTGCCGCCGAACTCGATCTCGGCGTCGATGTGGTGGCCGCGATCTGCGACCGGCAGCGAGGCATCGGAGCGGACGGTCTGTTGCGCGTAGCCCGCGCGGTCGCCTTGGTTGAGCGTGGGATCCTCGACGGACTGCCTGATGGTGTCCGGCCCGACGACTGGTTCATGGACTACCGCAACGCCGACGGGTCGATCGCCGAGATGTGCGGCAACGGGGTTCGGGTGTTCGCGCACTATGTGCGAGCCACCGGACTGATCGACACCGACACGTTCTCCGTGGGCTCGCGGGCCGGAGCGCGTCCGGTGATCGTGCACTCCCACGACGACGTGCACGCCGATGTCACCGTCGTGATGGGGCAGGCTCGCGTCGACGGTCAATCACAGGCGCGAGTCGGGGAGACGACTTACACGGGCGCTGTTGTCGATGTCGGCAATCCGCATCTGGCCTGTGTGGTTCCCGACCTCACCCCGCAGCTGCTGGCCGAAGTCGACTTCTCCGCAGGTGTCACGATCGACTCCGTCGTGTTCCCGAACGGCACCAACCTCGAACTCGTCACCCCCGCGCGGCCTACCGACGGAGATGCCGACTGGGCTGCGGACATGCGGGTCTTCGAGCGGGGAGTGGGTGAGACCCGCAGCTGCGGTACCGGGCTCGTCGCCGCAGGCAAGGCCTCGCTCGGTGTGCTCAGTGAGGATTCGGGATCGTTGCGTATCACCGTCCCGGGCGGATCGGTGCTGGTCACGATCACCGCCGACGGGGCGACGCTGCGCGGACCGTCGATGCTTGTCGCCGAGGGCCGCTTCCGGCCGGGATGGTCGCGCGACGGCTGATCAGCAGACCGGAACCGGGGCGAAAAAGCAGATGCCCGGGATATGTGCACCGTGTCATCATGGAGGGCAAATGACTGAATCTTCATCCCACACCTCCGCAGATCTCACCGACGAGCCCGACTTCGACCCCGACGACTTCGGCCCGGTCACCGCCGGTTCCGGGACGGCCTCGGCATTCCGCATGGCACCGCCGACCACCGGTGAGCAACTACTGTCCGATCGAGCCTCGCTGCAGCGTGTCGCCGGACTGTCCACCGAACTCGAGGACGTCACCGAGGTCGAGTACCGACAGCTGCGCCTGGAACGGGTCGTGCTGGTCGGCGTGTGGACCGAGGGCACCGTCGCGCAGGCGAAGGCGAGCATGGTGGAACTCGCAGCCCTGGCCGAAACCGCCGGTTCGCAGGTTCTCGACGGTCTCATCCAGCGCCGGTCCACCCCCGACGCCGCGACCTACATCGGCTCGGGTAAGGCCGACGAACTCCGCGAGGTTGTGCTCACGACCGGCGCCGACACCGTCATCTGCGACGGCGAACTGACCCCGGCGCAGCTGACCGCCCTGGAGAAGGTCGTCAAGGTCAAGGTCATCGACCGCACCGCGCTGATCCTGGACATCTTCGCCCAGCACGCCACCTCACGCGAGGGTAAGGCGCAGGTGTCACTCGCCCAGATGGAGTACATGCTCCCGAGGCTGCGCGGCTGGGGTGAGTCCATGTCGCGCCAGGCCGGTGGCCGGGCCGGCAGCAACGGTGGCGTGGGCCTGCGTGGCCCCGGCGAGACCAAGATCGAGACCGATCGCCGCCGCATCCGGGAACGGATGGCCAAGTTGCGCCGCGAGATCCGCGAGATGAAGACCGCACGGACAACCAAACGCGCTGCGCGGCAACGGAGTTCGATTCCCAAGATCACGGTCGCCGGCTACACCAACGCGGGCAAGTCCAGCCTCGTCAACGCGATGACCGGATCCGGTGTCCTGGTTCAGGATGCGCTGTTCGCCACCCTTGATCCCACCACTCGCCGCGCCACTCTCACAGACGGACGTCAGGTTGTGTTCACCGACACCGTCGGATTCGTACGGCACCTGCCTACTCAACTCGTAGAGGCGTTCCGGTCGACGCTTGAGGAGGTCGTCGATGCCGATCTGCTCCTGCATGTCGTCGACGGGTCGGATCCCTTTCCGCTCGAACAGATCTCGGCGGTACGCCGGGTGATCAACGAGGTCGTCGCCGACGAGGGCTCCGCCGCTCCGCCGGAGCTGCTGGTGGTCAACAAGATCGACGCGATCGACGAGACCCGGCGTACCGAACTGCGTGGCATGCTCGGCGGCGCGATGTTCGTCTCGGCGCAGACCGGGGAGGGGCTCCCCGAGTTGTTCGACCGAATCCGCACCGAGATCGCGCGCGGCGACGTTGAGGTGACGATCGCGGTGCCGTTCAGCCGCGGCGACGTGGTCTCCCGCATCCACCGCGACGGCGAGGTGCTCTCGACCGACCACGACGCACAGGGCACCGTCATGCGGGTACGGGTGCCGGCGTCGATGGCCGGTGAGCTCGCCGAGTTGCGGGTGTCTTAGCACTCGCCGCCCAGAACGAACGGTTCCGGCCCGTCACGCACAATGCGTGACGGGCCGGAACCATCAGGACGACAGGCTATTCGGCGTCGAGATCCTTGGCGACGATCGCGGCGATCGCGTCGACGGTGGCCTGATCGTCGGCGCTGATGACCACGGGAGTGCCCTTCTCCGCACCGAGGGTCATGATCAGCAGGGCCGAACCGGCGTCCACGGGCTCTTCGCCTTCGAGGCCGATGGTGACCGACTGCCCGGTTTCCGCGGCGGCCTCGGCGATGATGGTGGCGGGGCGGGCGTGCAGGCCGACCGCGGATCCGACGGTGACGGTGGTGCTGGGCATGAGATATTTCTCCTTCAATTGAGCGGTATTCAGTGGGGTATGGCGGGTTGCTGCGATCGTAGGCGGGTCAGGCCGCGACCGTCTGCGGTTGCGCGGTATCGCCGGACTTGTTGCTGGGCTTCCAGAATTGTTTGGCCGCGGTGACGGCCAGCCCGGAGACGACGGTGCCGGCGAGAAGAGCCACGAGGAACAGGCCCCAGTTGTTCATCGCGAAGAACACGAACACGCCGCCGTGCGGTGCGCGCAGCTCCACGCCGAATGCCATGCACAGTGCGCCGGTGACGGCTCCGCCGAGCATCGTCGACGGGATCACCCGCAGGGGATCGGTCGCCGCGAACGGGATCGCGCCCTCGGAGATGAACGACGCGCCCAGCAGCCAGGCGGCTTTGCCGTTCTCCTTCTCCGGGTCCGAATACAGGCCCGGCCGCAGCACGGTCGACAGGGCCATCGCCAGCGGTGGCACCATGCCGGCGCACATCACCGCGGCCATGATCTGGTACTGCGCGTCGCCGGCGGTGGCCGAGGCGATTCCGGCGGTGGCGAACAGGTATGCCGACTTGTTGAGCGGGCCGCCGAGGTCGAAGCACATCATCAGTCCGAGCACGATTCCGAGTGCGACAGCCGAACCGCCGGACATCGAATCGAGGCCGTCGTTGAGCCTGTCCATCAGCCACGACAGCGGCCTGCCGAGCACCATGTACAGCACACCGCCGACCGCTGCGCTGCCGAGCAAGGGGATGATCACCACCGGCTGTAGGCCACGCGCCCACTGAGGCAGCGGGATTCGGGCGATCCACAGGCACACCACACCGGCTATGAGACCACCGAGCAGCGCACCGAGGAAGTTCGCGCCGATGGCGACCGACACCAGACCGGCCACGAAACCGGGGGCGATGCCGGGCCGGTCGGCGATTGCGAACGCGATGTATGCGGCAAGAACCGGTACGGCCAGGCCGAGGGCCGCGCCGCCGATGGCGAAGCTCACCGCACCCAGGTAGGTGCCGATGCCGCCGTCGGGCAGATTGGTGATGGTGTTGTGCAGCGCGATGTAGGCGCCGTCGGACAGCGAACCGCCCGGGTCGAGGGTGGACTTGCCGATCTCGTACCCGGCGAGCAGGAAGCCGAGTGCGATGAGCAGGCCGCCGGCGGCGACGAACGGGATCATGTAGCTGACGCCGGTCATCAATGCCTGTCGGGTCTGCCCGCCCAGTCCGACGCCGCCGCCGGCCGGTGCCACGTCGTCGGCGGCGCCGCCTTCTGCTCCGGCCACTCGTGCGGCATTCGGATCACCCGCCGCCGCAACGGCTTCGGCGATCATCTTGTCCGGCTCGTTGATGGCCCGTTTGACGCCGGAGGCGATCACGGGTTTGCCCGCGAACCGCTCCTTGCCCTTGACGCCGACATCGGTGGCGAAGATGACCGCGCCCGCATCCGAGATCACCTTCGGATCGAAAGGCGTTGTCGCCGAGGATCCTTGCGTTTCGACGTGAAACTCGACACCGGCCCGCTCGGCCGCGTACTTGAGTGCGTCGGCGGCCATGTAGGTGTGGGCGATGCCGGTGGGGCACGCGGTGATCGCGACGATCGACGGCTTGTCGGAAGCTGCCGGTGCCGTCTCGGTTGTCGCGGTGGGGGTCACCGCTGCCGGCGCCGCTGTGGCCGACGCTGCTGCGGCGGCAGGAGCAGCGGTCTTCTTGGGCGCCGGAGTGATCGCCCCGTCCACGAGTTCGACGATGCGTTCGGGGGTTTCGGCCGAACGCAGATCCGCGACGAAGTCGGGCCGCACCAGGGCGCGGGCCAGCGCACTGAGCAGCTTCATGTGCTCGCTGCCCCCACCCGCCGGTGCGGCGATGAGGAAGACGATGTCCGCCGGTCCGTCCGGTGCTCCGAAGTCGACCTTGGGCGCGAGCCGGGCCATAGCCAGGCTCGCCTCGGTGACCGATTCGGCGCGGGCATGCGGGATGGCGATGCCGCCGGGCAACCCGGTCGCCGACTTGGCTTCCCGGGCCAGGGCGGCCTCGACGAGGTCCGAGGCGTCCGTGGTGCGGCCTGCCTCGCCGAGCGCTCCAGCGAGAAAGCCGATCACCGCCGGTGGATCGGCACCGGCGTCGACATCGAGCCGCACCGTGTCGACGGTGATGATCTGTTGTGCCATGGGGTCTTCCTTTGTCGGGGTTCCTCTGCGAAAGGGGAGCGTCAGCGGATCGGGGTCAGTTCGGTGAGGACGACTCGCTCGAGATCGAGCTGAGCCGGCGATGGCGGCTGGGTACCGGCCAGCCCGGCCGCCGCCGCACCGTAGGCGACGGCCGAACGCAGCCGCTCGGGTTCGGGCTCACCTCGCAATGCGGCCAGGACGTAACCGGCCAGTGACGAGTCGCCGGCGCCGACGGTGCTTCGGGTGACAGTGGGTGGCGGGATCGCCGCCCAGCTGCCGGATGCGGTGGTGAGCACCGCGCCCGCCGCACCCAGCGTGGCCAGCACCGAACCTCCGGTGCGGGCGGACAATTCGGTCGCAGCAGCGACTATCGGTGCCAGATCTCCTGCTGCCGCAGCCGATTTGAGAACTGCGGAGTCCGCACCGGTGACCTCGGCGAGCTCTTCGTCATTGGGTTTGAGCAGGTCCGACCGTCCGCCGGCGGCAGCGACCAGCGGCGGCCCGGAAGTGTCGACGGCGACACGGCACGGCAGGTCGGCCAGGGCGTCGAGGAGCGTCCGGTACCAGTTGTAGGGCAGGCCCGGTGGCAGCGATCCGCACAGCGCCACCCACGCCGCCGACGCGGCGTGTTCGAGCACGAGTTCGGTCAGGCGCCGCGCCTGATCGGTGTCGAGAGCCACCCCGGGCGCGTTGATCTTGGTGGTGGTGCCGTCGGGTTCGGCGATGGTGAGGTTGGACCGGATCTCGCCGTCGACGGGCATGGTCCGGTACGGCAATCCGACGTCATTGAGTGCGGCGAGCAGCGGGTCACCGTCGCGACCGGGAAGCAGCGCCAGCGTGGGCACTCCCGCCTCCGCGGCGACCCGCGAGACGTTGACGCCCTTGCCGCCCGGTTCGGCGCGGGAGCCGGCGGCACGCTGCACCTCGCCGCGCTGCAGGACGCCCGGCAATTCCAGGGTGCGGTCCAGACTGGGGTTGGCCGTGAGCGTCACGATGTCGAAGTGAGCGGAGCTGTCGGGTGCGGCGGTCATGCGAGAACAACCTCGATTCCGTGGTCGGCGAGTTCGGCGGCGTCCGTCGGGCTGACCGTCGAGTCGGTGATGAGAACGTCGACCTCGTCGAGGGAGGCGAAGCGGACGAGGTCCTCCCGGCCCATCTTTGATGAATCTGCAAGCACCACAACCTGATCCGCAGACGACACCATCGCGCGTTTGACGGCTGCCTCCTCGGGATAGGGTGTCGAGAGGCCGTGGCGCGTGGTGATCGCGTTGGTGCCGATGAACGCCGTCGATACCCGCAGGCGTGCGATGGCGGCGACGGTATCGGCGCCGACGGTGGCCTGGGTCAGGCCGCGCACCCGACCGCCGACAGCGTGGACGAAGCCGTCGGAGTGGTTGGTCAGCACACCCGCGATAGGGATGCTGTTGGTGATCAACGTGAGGCCGTGGCCGTGGGGAAGTGCCATCGCGGCCTGAAACGTCGTGGTGCCCGCGTCGAAGAGCACTGACCCGCCGTTCGGTGGCAGGAACTTCATCGCCGCCGTTCCTATCGCGAGCTTGCGGTCGACGTGCGTGGTCTCCCGGACATCGAGGCCTTGCTCGGCGACGACGCGGATGAGGCCGGGCCGCACAGCACCACCGTGGACGCGTTGTAGATGACCGGCGCGTTCGAGCGTGGCCAGATCCCTGCGGACGGTTTCACTGGTGACGGAGAACCGGCCGGCGAGATCGGCGACCGAGGCGCGACCGATGCGGCGCACCTCGTCGGCGATCGCCTGCTGACGTTCCTCCGCGTACACGCGCACTCCGTTCGTTGATGGGGCAGCTCATTGGCCAGGGTTTGACACCCCTGGACTTTTCATTGGTCAGGGTTTGACACCCCTGGACTTCGACCGCGTCCGGTCGGTAGGGCTCGACCTTCTTCTGATCGTTCCCTCCAGAACCACATAACACCACATACCAGAAGGTGTGTATCGGCTTGAGTTGCCCGATCATTGGTGTGAGTTTGTGTGAGCTACGTTTGATTTAGTTGTTGATATCACTGTGTTTACGCTTGTCTCTGGTTCAAGTCAAGGCACAAATGTAGTGTAAATCACAGAAGAGGTCCGTGATGAGCGATTTCGTGGGTAGATTCGCATGGCGAGTACGCGGCGTGGCCGATCTGTGGGTTTGTGTATGAGTGTGTCCGACTCTGTTGACAGAACCGCAACTGCCTGCGAGTCTTGATTCACCGAACTGTTAGCTGAGTCACATGCTGACTCGTAGTCTCGAAGGTTCCTCGCAGCTGCGGTGCCGGAGTGAGGGACCGCCACGTCACAAGGATGGTGGACCATGCCCACAACAGCACTCAAGGGAACGCCCGTCGTCGGCGGCATCGCCTACGGGCCGGCATTGTGGCCGGGCGAGCGTCCGGTATATTCGCCGTCCGGCTCCGCCGACGTACCCGAGGGTGAGCGTGACGCCGAGGCGAATCGGTTCACCGAAGCCGCTGCCGCCGTCGCGGGACGGCTGCGTGAGCGGGCGTCGCATTCCAGTGGTGTGGCCGCAGAGGTCCTGTCCGCGACCGCGGGGCTCGCCGAGGATCGTGGCTGGGTGGGTGCGGCCAAGAAGCGGATCGCCAAGGGCGTGCGGGCTCCGGCTGCGGCGATCGCAGCAACCGAGGAGTTCGCGGCACTGTTCACCAAACTGGGTGGACTGATGGCAGAACGCGTGACCGACCTCAACGATGTGCGTGACCGGGTGGTGGCAGAACTGCTCGGCGTGCCCGAACCCGGTGTGCCGGTGCCCGATACGCCGTCGATCCTGGTCGCCGACGATCTGGCACCTGCCGATACCGCGGGGCTCGACCCGTCCCTGGTCACCGCGCTGGTGACCAGGCTCGGCGGACCGACCAGCCATACCGCGATCATCGCGCGCCAGCTGGGCATCCCGTGCGTCGTGGCAGTCTCCGAGCTCGCCGACGTGGCGGCGGGCACCACGATCCTGGTCGACGGCACCACCGGCGTCATCGAGATCGAACCCGATGCGGAACAGGCACGGTCGCGTGTCGAGGAGAGTCGTCGGATTGCTCAGGCGGCGGCCGCATGGTCAGGTCCCGGTCGTACGGCCGACGGCCACAGCGTCTCGATCCTCGCGAATGTTGCCGACGGTACGTCGGCCCGGGCGGCCACTGATCATCCCGTTGAAGGAGTGGGTCTGTTCCGTACGGAGCTCGCCTTTCTCGACAGGGCCGACGAGCCGTCGGTCGACGAGCAGGCCGCTCTGTACAGGGAGGTGATCGATGCCTTCGATGGTCACAAGGTGGTGATCCGGACGCTTGACGCCGGGTCGGACAAGCCGCTGAAGTTCGTGTCGCAGGAGCATGAGCCGAACCCCGCGATGGGCGTCCGTGGCAACCGGATCGCCTCGGTCCACCCCGAGATCCGTACCCACCAGCTCGACGCGATCGCCCGGGCCGCCGAGAACGCAAGTGTCACACCGTGGGTGATGGCACCGATGATCGCCGGGGCGGGTGAGGCCGAGGAATTCGCCGCCGAGGTACGCGGCCGCGGGCTCGTTGCGGGTGTGATGATCGAGATCCCCGCCGCAGCGGTACTCGCACCCGCGATCCTGTCCAAGGTCGACTTCGTCTCGATCGGCACCAACGACCTGACGCAGTACACGATGGCCGCCGACCGGATGTCGGCCGAACTCGCCGCGTTCACCGATCCGTGGCAGCCCGCGGTGCTGAATCTGGTGGCCAACGTCGCCCGGGCGGGCAAGGATCTCGGCAAACCCGTCGGCGTGTGCGGTGAGGCGGCAGCCGATCCGTTGCTGGCGTGCGTCCTGGTCGGACTCGGGGTCACCTCGCTTTCGAGCGCACCGGTCGCCGCCGCGGCGGTGGGTGCGCGGCTGTCGCAGACAACCAGTGACCAGTGCCGTGAAGCCGCCGAAGCGGCTCTCGCAGCGGAAGACCCGGAGGCCGCGCGGACGGCGGCGGCCGCAATTCTGCTGTAGGTCCTGCGGAGACGAATCGAACTCGCCCGGAAAGTGTTCCGGGCGAGTTCGATTCGTGTCTGGGGGCCTTCGTGTCTGGGGGCCTTCGTGTCTGTGGGCCTTCGTCAAACGCGGCGCATAACGGTGACGACCTTGCCGAGGATGGCCGCGTCGTCACCGGGGATCGGCTGGAAGTGGACGTTGTGTGGCATCAGCCAGACGTGTCCGTCTTTGCGTTTGAAGGTCTTGACGGTGGCCTCGCCGTCGATCATCGCCGCGACGATGTCGCCGTTGTCGGCCACGTTCTGCTGGCGCACGACCACCCAGTCACCGTCGCAGATGGCGGCGTCGATCATCGACTCACCGACGACGCGCAGCATGAACAGTGAACCCTCGCCCACCAACTCGCGCGGTAGTGGAAACACGTCCTCCACAGCCTCTTCCGCGAGGATCGGGCCACCGGCGGCGATCCGGCCGAGGACCGGCACGAATGTGGGCTCCGGCAGACTCGAGTCGACCACGGCGGGCTTGGTCGGCGAGTGGTCGGAATCCTGGACGTTGACCGCGCGCGGACGATTGTGATCGCGTTTGAGCAGCCCCTTGCGTTCGAGCGTGCGCAGCTGATGGGCCACCGACGACGTGGACGCCAAACCGACCTCGTCGCCGATCTCACGAATGCTGGGCGGGTAGCCACGCTCACGCACAGAGGCCCGGATAACCTCGAGCACGGCACGCTGACGCGGAGTCAGCGATTCCTCTGCCACAGCGACATCGGGTGTGCCGGACGGTTCTCCGGTCTTGTCACTCATGGATGTTCTCTCCTGTCGGTCAAGCCTGCCGGTCAAGCTTTTTTGGCGTGATTCGTCGAGATGTTCGATCGCCAGCCTAGACGAACTTTCGCCTGCTTACCAAACGTTTGTTCGAGATCCACGCGACTTTGTCGTACCCCCGTGGTACAAATCGAACATCAGTTCATCGAACAACTGATCGAACAACTCGAACACCGAATGCCCGTCGAACAACCTCGGAGGTGGTGGCCATGGCCGCGACATTCGCAGAACCCGCCCGCCGCACGACATCCACTCATGACCGGCTCGCTCCGCTGCGACCGGCCGGGCATCACGGCGCCGGTCCGCGCCGGTCCGGCCACCGGACACCGGTTCCGGCCGGGACGCGCTGCACCGCACCGGGGCATGACCCACGCCAGATCGCTTCATGGGAGACGATCGCCCGGCGCCGCGCGTCCGCGACCGCAGTCCTGGTGGGTGCCCTGCTCGCGGCAGGTGTCTGGGTGCTGGTCATCGTCGGCAACAACTATGCCGACGCGGTGGCGCCCGATCCCACCGGCACCGCGGTCGTGTACGTGCGCTCGGGGGAGTCGTTGTCGTCGGTGGCCGCCCGGGTCGCCCCGGGATACCCCGTCGAAGCGGTGGTCGAGCGGATTCGTGAGCTCAACGACCTCGCCTCGTCCGGCGTGGTCCCCGGTCAGCCGCTGCTCGTGCCCCGATACCGATGAGCCCGATTCAGATGAACCGCGACCACGCCGCGGAGAGCAGGCACCGGCGCTGCGACGGGGTGTCCGCTGTCAGGGGTGCATCGAGCGCTCTGCTGATCGGCGGTATTCTCATGCCACAGGGTCCAGTCGGAAACCGACACGGTGTGACCGTTCCGCGGTGCGCCGGCGCGCCCCTCGACGGTCATGAGGACAACATGCGCTGCCCGTTTTGCCGCAACGAGGACACCAAGGTCATCGACTCACGTGTCGCCGACGAAGGGCAGGCGATCCGGCGCAGGCGGGCCTGTCAGGAATGCGGCCGCCGCTTCTCCACCGTCGAGAGCGCGGTGCTCTCGGTGGTCAAACGTAACGGAGTCACCGAACCTTTCAGCCGCGAGAAGGTGATGCGCGGCGTGCGTCGGGCCTGCCAGGGCCGACACGTCGACGAGGATTCGCTGGCGTTGCTCGCCCAGCAGGTGGAGGAGGCCATCCGGGCATCGGGTGCGGCCGAGATCCCCAGCAACGAGGTTGGATTGGCCATCCTGCGCCCGCTGCGCGACCTCGATGAGGTGGCCTATCTGCGCTTCGCGTCGGTGTACCGATCGTTCGATTCGGTGGAGGATTTCCAGCGCGAGATCGATGACCTTCGGGCGGTCTCGAATACGGCGGCCTCCGCGGAAGCAGGGTAGTGCGGGGCTGTCACCGCAGTGCGTCGATGGCCTTGATGACCCGCTTCTCCGACACCGGATAGGCGGTGCCGAGTCGCTGCGCGAACAGGCCGACCCGCAGTTCCTCGACCATCCACTGTGCCTCGTCGTTGACCGCATCCCGACGCGCGGCCGGTACCTTCGTGAGTCGGGAGTTCCAGTGTTCGATGACCCTGTCGATGCTGCGTAACCCTTGCGCGTCGCGATCGGCACCGCCGGGCAGTGCGTCGAGCCGTTGCTGCGCGGCCTGTAGATAGCGGGGTAGATGCCGCAGCGCCGACAGCGGCGTGGCTGCGATGAACCCTTCGAAGATCAAATGGTCGAGTTGTTCTGCGACATCGTCCGCGGCGGCGGAGCCGGCGTGCAAGTCGATGAGCCGACGCAGCGGCGCGACTTCCCGCAGGGCTGCGATCGCCGCCGAAAAGTGTTCCGGTGCAGTCGATCGCACCTTCGGACTCAGTGCTGCGAGCAGGTGGCCGAAATCGTCGGGGGTCCGCGCTGCCGATACCTCGGAGATACGGTCGGCAACGGCGTCACGGATCGCGCGGAAGGTGCAGTCGGCGACCATCCGGTCGCGATCGCGGTAGGGGCTCTGGCTCAGACTCAACTTGCCCAGCGGATCGAGGCCCGCTGTGATCTTCGGTGTGAG
>NZ_JAGQTN010000140.1 GCF_020438995.1 Gordonia sp. (in: high G+C Gram-positive bacteria) | reverse complement strand
TGATCAAACAGGAAGCCGCGCGTTCGGGAAGAAGCCAGAAAGCCGTTCTGGCCGAAGAAGCCATCGAATCGATCTGGAACAAGCGGGTGGCTCGACTGTCGGCAGATATCGCGAAGAAGTCGGAGAAACTGAACGAGCTTCTCGCGTGATCTACTATCTGGGCCGGGCCGAGGTTCTCCGGGCAGGTACCGATGCTTGCGGGTTTGCACCCATCGTCGGCGACGAAGGACTCCTTGATGCCGCGATCGCCCGGCCCAAGGCTTCCGCATTCGGCGAGGACGCCTATCCATCAATACTCGACAAAGCGGCGGCACTGATGCATTCGCTGGCGAAGAACCATGCGTTCGTCGACGGCAACAAACGCACCGCCTGGGCGGCGGCCTGGCTCATGCTCGGGGTCAACGGGATCGAACTCGTCGACCAGTTCGATGAGCACGAAGCGTACGATTTCGTCGTGCTGACGGCGACGTCGGACATCGACTGGCGGAAGGTGTCCGAAGGTCTGCGGCGATACGCCGTTCATCCGTAAAGCGCACGTGTCTGCCGACACGTTCCAGTCGTCACCTGGCACGGTATAGCTATGCGCGACCCTCTGGCCCTGCCCGACCTCACCCGGCGCGGCATCATCGTCGATGTCGCCCTGGCCGGTGTGTTCGGACTGATCGCCATTCCCATCCATGCTTTCGAGGGCGCCTCGTCGGTGATGGCCGCGATACTGGTGACCGTGGCGCTGGCATGCCGCCGGATCGCGCCGTCGACCATGATGGTGTGCGCGTTGATGTCGGCGGCGGTGCAGTCGATCGATCTGCGGATCGCGGTACTTCCGTGCGCGGCGTACGCGATCCTCTTCTACACCGCCGGCGGCCATCCCGACCGGCGGGTGCGTTTCGGATCGCTCGCCGTGGCGATCGGCGGATCGGTGCTGGCCGGAATCCTGTTCCCCTTCGTCTATGACATCGACGACGGCCTGGCCGACAGGGCCGCCGGACACCTGATCGGCCTGCTGAGCTGCGCGGTCGTCGTCGGCGGTGGATGGGCGACCGGCTTCATCCGCCACCAGAAACGTTCCGTCGAACAGGCCCGGGTCGCCGGGACCATCGCCGAACTCGAACGCAAGCGGCTGCTGGACTTATACGCCGAACAGACCGAACGCACCCGGCTGGCCCGGGACATGCACGATGTGGTGGCCCACTCACTGGCCGTGGTGGTGGCGCAGGCCGAGGGTGCCCGATATGCGATGACAACCGACCCCGATTCGGCCCGCAAAGCCCTCGGCGTGATCGCCGACACTGCCCGCGAGGCGCTGGGAGACGTACGCGGCCTGCTGGAGGAACTGCGCCGCGACGACACACTCCCTGAAGCTACCCACACCGATCGGCAGCGATTGTTCGAGCGGATGCGGGCGGCGGGTATGACCATCGTCGACGAGACGGTTCCGGTCACTGATTCGGCCACCGCTGATGTCACGTTCCGTGTACTCACCGAATGCCTGACCAACGCATTGAAATACGGTGATCTCGGGCAACCGGTCACCATCACCGAACGCCGCGACGGTGACCGGCAGATCCTCTCCGTACGAAACGCGGTGGCCGCCGACCCGATCGCACCGGGCGGTGCCGGCTACGGCATCGTCGGCATGACCGAACGCGCCCTCAGGGTGGGCGGTACGCTCACCGCCGGTGCAGTCGACGGCGGAACTGCGTGGGTGACCGAACTGACCGTCCCTGCCCAGACCCAGGAAGGACCGGGCCGATGATCCGGGTATGCCTCGTCGACGACCAGCCCCTGTTCTGCGGCGGCATCGCGATGATCATCGACAGCCGGCCCGACATGAGGGTCGTCGCGCAGGAATCGTCGGCGATCGGGCTGACCGAATCCATCCGCACAACGCGTCCCGATGTGGTGTTGATGGATGTGCGCATGCCCGGCATCGACGGCATCACCGCTACCCGCGACCTCATCGCGGCGCTGGGCGATCAGGCACCGAAGATCCTGGTGCTCACCACATTCGACGAGGACGAGGCCGTGTCGTCGGCCATCGCCGCCGGGGCGAGCGGCTTTCTTCTCAAGGACGCCCAGCCCGATTTCCTGCTCGCCTCCATCCGGGCCGTTGCGGCCGGCAATCAGGTGGTGGCCGCCTCGGCCACCCGGCAACTGTTCGAGCGCCACCGGGCCCGCGCAGGCGAACCCGGCCCTGAATACGACGCCCTCACACCGCGTGAACGGGAGATCCTCGTGCGCGCCGCACAAGGTCTGTCCAACGCCGAGATCGCAGACGCCGAGGTGCTGTCGGAGGCCACCGTCAAAACCCACATCTCCCGAATCCTCACCAAACTCGCTCTGCGCGACCGGGTTCAGCTCGTCGTCTACGCCTACGACCACAACCTCGTCTGACCATCGCGGGTTGGGAGCCTCATCTCGCCGGACCCTTCGAGACCCTTGCTCGTTCCTCGCATCGGCCTCAGGGATCAAGATGACCGACCACAACCTTCTTGATCCCTGAGCACCATCGCACAGTACGAGCCGGTACACAGCGATCCATCCACCAAACCCACAACCTTCTTGATCCCTGAGCACCATCGCACGGCATGAACCGGTCACAGTGATTCATCCACCTTCTTGATCCCTGAGGGCTGTCGCGCGAGCTTGCGAGCCGACCGCGTCTCGAAGGGTCCGGC
>NZ_JAGQTN010000139.1 GCF_020438995.1 Gordonia sp. (in: high G+C Gram-positive bacteria) | reverse complement strand
GGCGGCAACGACGGCTACACGTCGGGACGAGGAGACAGCACTCTGGCGATGTGCACCACCGCGATGGGCCTGTCGGCGCTGACCCTGATCTACGCCGTCGCCCACACGGTCCGTCGCCGGTTCAGTCCGGCAGCATCCGCTGAGTGAAGAACGCACCGAACGCCACACCGGTGCCGAGCGCGATGCAGATGGTGGCAGCACCGGCGAACTGTGCGCCGCCGGACTGTCCGCCCATCTCCAGCAGGATCCCCGACACGACGGCGATGCCGGGCAACAGGGCGCCGGTGATCCCCATCAGCGCGAACACGTGTTGTGGGTAACCGGTCCGGGCGGCCATGATCATCGACACCACACCGAGGACGATCGCGGCGACGGCGTTGGCCCAGAGGGTGTCGAAACCGGCGGCCACCAGCAGTGCCTGGTTCACCCCGCCGGTGATCACTCCGATGACGGCCGCGGGCACCAGCAGCTTGAGCCAGCCGCCGTTGGCCAGGGCGTTCCCGATCGCGCCGATCGCCGAGAACACCAGGGCGAGGTACCACGGCAGGCCCGGCAGTTCGTCGAGCAGCGGATGTTCCATGTTCAGGAGTTCACCGAGTTCGAAGGTCAGCGCGGCGCCGACGGTGATGCCCAGGCCGGTGACCGCGACGCTGCCGGCACGGGTCACCGCGGTGAGGTAATCGGAGTCGATCACGTCGTTCATCGCACCGATGATCTGCGGCAGCGGAACCAGCAGCAGCCAGTTCACGGCGATCGCGGCGGCCGCACCCACCGGGTCGACGAGGCCGAGTTTGACCGCCAGCGTCGCCGCCACCCCGGCCACGCAGCTCTGCACCGCAATGGTGAACAGGTGCGGAGTGTGCAAACGCCCCAGGACCTGCCCGGCGAGTGCGGTGACGACCTGCACCGCACTCGCCGTCACCCACGCCTGCCAGCCCACGCCCAACTGCATGGCGATCACGAACGCCAGCAACGTCATGCCGATCGTCACCGCCCACCACGGGGTCACGGTCGCCCGCAGTTCACCGATCTGATCGCGTAGCTCGTCGAGCTTGGAAACAGCGACATCGGCGTTGTCCTCGATGCGCTGAGCCAGGCGGTGCAGCCGCAACGACCGGGTGCAGTCGATGAGGTCGAGAGCGTCGGCGCAGGTGGTGACGGTGACATTGGAACCGTCCGGAAGATGCGCCTCAACGATCACGACCCGCCCGACGGTGGTGCAGTTGAACCCTTCCAGACCCAGCGCGTGCGCATCGGCGCTCAAGATCTGCTTGGTGCGCCACCCGGATTGCCCGGACTCCAGAAAGCCGCAGGCGAGGTCGGCGAGCAGTCCCAGCCGGTCACGGATCTGGGTGGGCGTTGTCTCCATAGGAGGCAAGCCTAAGCCTTGCTCGGTGCGACTTTTGGCGTACTGAGCCGCGACACGGCCGGGTTGGCAGTCAGCCGCTGTTCGTGACGGCGTTCAGCGGTTGAAGATCACTCGATGGTGAACCACCGCCAGGCGCGCTTACCGGAGATCTTGTCGACCACGATGATGCGATAATGCCCGGGGTTCGAGTAGAGGCCGTTGTCCGTGACTCCGACACCACCCTGACACAACGCCGACTTGTACGTCGGTTTGGTGGTACCCGGGAAATAGATCTGGATCTGGCAGTTCATACCTTGTACTTCTGCACCTGATCGATCACGAGCTGACCACGCCACTCCCGGGGAAAAACCAGTGCTATAGACATTCGGCCCGTAGTTTTGTCCGTAGTAGGCGTTGATCTTCATCTTGATCGCAGCCACACCATTTCTCGCAGGTGCCGCGTTTGCTGGGGTCGTGGGTATCGTTGCGAGCGCAATACCAGTGACCAGGGCGATGGTCGGTACAATCTTCTTGAGCATTTGGTGACGCCTTTCGGAAATCTATGTGATCCGATACTGGGAATCTCAGTATGAGTGGTCATCGGCACTACGAATGTCACCCATGCGGGTGAACTTCCCGCGGGCAGACTGCGATACGACCGTTCCGACGTTCACTCATACCAGGGCCTGATCGATTTGGCCTCCCGAGGGTGGCATCGGGAATCATGGGCGCCATGAGCACCGCACCACTGGCCCCGGCGGCCGTCCTGTGGGACATGGACGGCACCCTGCTCGACTCGGAACCGATCTGGGACATCGCCGTCGAACAGTTCACGCTGCGTCACAGGATCTTGCTCACGCCCGCGTTGCGGGAATCGACGCTGGGCAACTCGCTGCCCGACGCGATCACCAAGGTGCACGATGCCGCCGAAGTACCCACGCGGGATCGGGACATGGCCGGGGACAGCCGCTGGGTGATCGACCATGTCGCCGAACTCTTCGCACAGGGACTGCCGTGGCGGCCCGGGGCAGCAGACGCGCTCGACATGCTCCTCGACGTTGGTGTCCCGTCGGTGCTGGTCACCAACACGATCCGGGAACTCACCGACGTCGCCCTCGACACGCTCGGGCGGCACCGGTTCGCCGCCACCATCTGCGCCGACGAGGTGGTGGCGGGTAAACCGCAGCCCTACGTGTACCTACGTGCGGCCGAGTTGGCCGGACGACGTCCAGGCGAATGCCTGGCCGTCGAGGACTCGCCGACCGGAACGATCGCCGCCACGTCCGCGGGCTGCCCGACGCTGGTCGTGCCGTCGGCGGTGCCGGTCCCGAAGGGATCGCTGCGCAGCTTCCGGGCAACCCTGGCCGGACTCACGTTCGGCGATCTGGTCGGCGCGTGGACGGGCGAGCACCAACATATCCATTAGGACCGGTCACCGGCGGCGTGCGAGAATAGCGCACCGTGAAGACATTCGAGGAGCTGTTCGCCGAACTCAGTGACAAGGCCGTCAGCCGCCCCGAGGGGAGCGGCACCGTCGCCGCCCTCGACTCCGGAATCCACACCCTGGGCAAGAAGATCATCGAAGAGGCCGGCGAGGTGTGGCTGGCCGCCGAACACGAATCCGACGACTCGCTCGGCGAGGAGATCTCCCAGCTCCTGTACTGGCTGCAGGTGATGATGATCAAACGCGGACTGACCCTCGACGACATCTACCGACATCTGTGAACCGATAGGCCCCAACACCTTTCACAGTCCCACCTCGTCAAAGGATCTACCCACCATGTTGCGTGTGGCAGTGCCCAACAAGGGCGCCCTCAGCGAATCCGCCTCGGCCGTCCTCGCCGAAGCCGGCTACCGGAAACGTTCCGACAGCAAAGACCTCACCGTCCTCGACAACACTAACGACGTCGAATTCTTCTTCCTGCGGCCCAAAGACATCGCCATCTACGTCGGTCAGGGCACCCTCGATCTGGGTATCACGGGCCGCGACCTGGCCGGTGACTCCGGTGCCTTCGTAGACGAACAGATCTCGATGGGCTTCGGTTCATCGACGTTCCGCTACGCCGCCCCCGCCGGAGCGCAGTGGACCGTCGGCGACCTCGCCGGAAAACGCATCGCCACCTCGTACCCGAATCTGGTGCGCCGTGACCTCGCCGACCGCGGTATCGACGCCGAGATCATCCGCCTCGACGGCGCCGTCGAGATCTCCATCCAGCTCGGGGTGGCCGATGCCATCGCCGATGTCGTCGGCTCCGGGCGCACCCTGCGTCAGCATGGACTGGTCGCCTTCGGTGACACCCTCTGCGATTCGGAGGCGGTGCTCATCTCGCGAGCCGATGCCGACCTGGGCAAGGCGGCACGCCAGTTCATCGCCCGGGTTCAGGGTGTGGTGTTCGGCCAGCAGTACGTGATGATGGACTACGACTGCCCCAAATCGCTACTGGAACAGGCATCGGCGATCACCCCGGGCATCGAATCGCCGACGGTCGCGCCGATGGCCGACCCGGACTGGGTGGCCGTGCGCGCGATGGTGCCGCGCAAACAACACCAGAACCTGATGGACGAACTGGCCGAGCTCGGCGCGAAGGCGATCCTGGCCACCGACATCCGCTCCTGCCGCTTCTAACCGTGCCCAACCGGCCACGCCTCCCCATCGCAGGTTGTGGTGTGAGGTCGGCCGGCGACCGAGCCTCGAAACCACGCAAGATGACAATGTCGTCTCACCGGGGTTTCGAGGCTCGCAAGCGCGCACCTCAACCGGCAGTCATCACCTCAGGCGTCGCCGAGAGCGGCGATGATGCGGGGGCGCAGTTCGGCGGCGGGGATCACCGCGTCGACCGAACCGACCTCGACGGCGCGGCGGATGCTGTGGATCTTGTCGAACTCGGCGGCCACCTCACCGAGCTTCTCCGCCCGCACCGAGGTGCGCACGTCCTCCAGATCCGTTTCCAGCAGGGTGCGTTCGGCTCCCTCGGCGCGCTCGGTGCGGGTGCGCAGCTCTTGCACCCGGGGATCGGCAGCCGTCCGGTGCGACACCTCACCGCCGAACACCGCTGCCGCGGCGGGCGCACCGCCGAGCACCGACGCGAACGATCCGTCGACCGCGAGCACCGTCATTCGCGGGTTGAGTGTCTTGGAGAACACCACGAACGCGCCGCCGTGGTAGCGAGAGATCACGCAGAAGGCGATCGGTCCGTCGAAATTGACGATGGCCCTGCCGATTTCGGCGCCGTACTCCAGCTGTAGCTTACGCATCGATTCCGGTGAACCGTCGAAGCCCGACAGGTTGGCCAGTACGACCAGCGGACGGTTGCCGCTGGCCGCGTTGATCGCCCGGGCCGTCTTCTTCGACGAATTGGGGAACAGGGTGCCCGCGGTGTAGGTATCCGGGCCGTCCGACGGCGGGAAACCGGTGCGCGGCACGGCCTTTGACTCGATACCGATGAGGCACACCGGATTTCCTGCCAGGTGTGCGTCGGTGACCACGGACGTTTCCGCGTCGGCCATGTTCGCCCAGCGTTCGAGCACCGGATGATCCTGGTCGGCGACCGCACGCATTACCGTGCGGATGTCGAACGGCTTCTTGCGATCCGGGTTGGCGGTAGCGGAGAAGATGTCACCGACAGTGGCGAAGTCGCTGCCGGCCAGCACGTGCGGGAACCCACTGACGTCACGGTCGACCGGGTCGGCGGTGACCGCTGAGCGCGGTGCGCTCTCCCCGGGCACCACATAGGTGTGGTCGTAGTGCGACATCAGGATGTCGCGTGCCGCAGTAAGATTCGGCGCCCAGTACTGCGCCTGGCCGTTGGGTCCCATCACCCGGTCGTAGCCGCCGATACCGAAGTTGTCCTCGGCCGACACACCACCGGAGAAGTCGAGCGCCTGCTTGCCGGTGAGCACCATCGCCGACTCCGGAGTCATCACCAGGATGCCCTTGGTGTGCATCAGCATCGTCGCCTCGGCGTTCCAGTACGGCTGCGCGCCGACGTTGATGCCGGCGACGACAATGTTGATCTCGCGGCCGTCCTGGGTGAATTCGACGATCTTCTTCAGGGCCGCCGCCACCCAGTCCATGTTCTCGGTACCGGACTCCATCGACACCCGGGCGCCTGCGGACAATGCGTACCATTCCAGCGGGATGTCCCGCTGCTCGGCCAGTTCCAGCGCCGCGATCACCCGGCGGCATTCTTGCTCGGACAACGCGCCGAGAGCCTTCGTCGGGTCACCGAGCAGCACCACACGCGTGATGCCCTGCGGATACTTCTCGGTGGCGGTGGTCACCAGGCCGGCGACGATCGCGGCCTTGTTCAGGCCCCGGGACCGGTCCACCGGAACCAGGGTGCCGTCGTCGGACAGGTCGTGTTCGGTGAAATCGCCCAGCAGATCGACCAGCTCGTAGGGGTACACGTTGCCGCGGGCCGCGGCACGCAGCACCTTCTGCCGGTAGGCGTCGATGGGTTCGACCGGTTCACCGATCGGGGTGTCGTAGTCGACGACGGCGTTACCGGCCGCGTCGAAGCTCAGATGGATGGCAGTCTTGACCAGTTCACCCGACTCCTCGTCGGGGCGGCGGCCGATGATCAGGATCTCCTCCAGACCGGCGCCCACGGTCGTGGGCAGCACCCGGTCGGCGATGGCCTGCAGTTCGTCGCTGGTCGTGGTGATCGGCGGCCACACGTACAGGGCCAGACGGTTGGTGCTGTACCGGGTGGCCGCAGGACGCCGCGCGTGGGCCCGGCGGATCGAATCCAGACAGGTGGCGATGGTGCGCTCCGCCGTCGGGTAGACGAGAAGGTTGTTGGGCTCGTCGCGGAACGGGGTGAGGTCGCGGACCTGTGCGAACGCGATCAGTCGATCGTCCGACGGGTTCTCCTTGGCGACCGCGCGGAACAGGTAGATCTCCTCGTCGTCGGTGGACCGCAGGCGTGTCAGATCGAACTTGTGCAACCGCTCCATCTGCATGCGCTGTGCGATATGTGGGTGCAGGCCCCGGATCAGCCGGTCCTCGGTGAGCCCCGACAGCGACGGCCGGAAGGTGAAATGGTGGTGCATGACAGTGCTGCCGACCCCGGCGACCGTCGCCGTGATGCGTTGCAGCTGTTCGGGAATCGGGCGCGCGGACACGATCTCGTGCAGCGCCGCCACCATCTCGTCGAAGGACGCGGGTTGACGTTCCCAGCTCAGGTAGATGTCGGCGACGACGGGCACCGAACTCGCTGAGGCCAGTTCGATCAGGCCACGGGTTGCGGCGTCGAGCGCGCCGTAGTTGACGGCGACCGAGGCGACGGTCACGTTGTGCCGGTCGGCGACGACGAAGTGGCATCCGGCGATGTCCCGGACTCGCAGATCGTTGAGACCCTTGTTGCCGTAGTAGCGGCGGGTCAGTACCTCCAGCATCACGGAGTTGTCGTAGTTGCCGCGGGCCAGGCGCTGGGCCAGCAACCGCACCAGCGGCTGTGTGCTGGGCACCATCTGCGCGATCCGTTCGGCGCGATCCGCGGCATCGGGATGCTGGTCGAGATAGCGCAATGATTTGCGGACATCGGTGTACACGCGGGCTCGATCGCGGCGCAGTACCGGCAGCGCGAACCAGGCGTATGCGACGCTACGGGCGACGTCGGCGATGCGGGGGAAACGCACCTGGGTGACCCCGACGAGACGTTCGAGGGCGACGGTGACCTGACCGGCGATGGCGCTGTCCGGCACGGGTTCGCGCAACCATTCCCGCAGCAGGGAGATGATCACGCCGGTCTCCGACCGCTGCTGGGCCAGGAAGATCCGGTACACGCTCGACTCCAACTCGGGAGTGCGGTCGAGTTCGGTCACCCCATAGTGCCGCAATGCGCTGGTCAGCGTCGTACGGAAGGATTCGGGCAGACCTGCGCGTTCGACGTCGAGACTGCGCAGATACGTGTGGAAGTATTCGCGGGCGCTGTGCACATGGCCCAGGCCGTCATCGTCCTCGGTGGACTGCCGATAGCGGTCCGACGGACCGTTGTTGGTCAGGTCGGCCAGATCGGTGAACACCTCGATGAGCTCAAGTTCGGCGGCGATCTGCCGGTGCCCGTCCGCGGCGGCGGCGGTACGGGCGGCGACGTACTCATCGATGATCTTGCCGCCGTGCGGGCCCATGTCGTAGCCGAGCAGCAGGCTGCGCAGATGCTCCTGGTGACGGATCAGCTGTTCGTCGGCGCCGCGCCCATCGAGCACCTCCGGCAAGTCCAGGTCGGCCTGCGCGGAGGCCGCACCCGCCGCCGCGTCGGCGTCCTCGTCGTCTCCGTCGGCGAGCTCTTCCAGACGCAGTAGCGGGGCTCCGGATTCGACCTGCGATCCGACCGTGACCACACAGTCGGTGAGCCGGGCACGGAACGGTGCCCGCAGCACCGTCTCCATCTTCATGCTTTCAAGCACCAGAACGGGGTCGCCTGCCTCGACTTCGGCACCCACCTCCAGCGGGGTGGCCACCACCAGGGCAGGGGCCGGGGAGCGGAGTACACCGCCCTCATCGCGGCTGACCCGATGGGTGACGCCGTCGACCTCTATCAGATGAACGGGACCATGGGTGCCTGTGGTGACGCGGTGGCGCATACCGTTGACGACGATCTGCCCCGAATGCCTGTCGAACCGGTGCAGATCGATATCGGCGGTCTGCGTCTCGGTGCCCGCGTCGATTCCGATGCGGAACCTGTTGGCACCCACCCGGGCGGCCCGCACCCGATAGGTGGCGCCGCGCAGCTTGAGGTCGAGCGGACGGCCACTGTGATGCTGCACCTGCGGACGGCCACCGGCTGCGGTGGTGAGCAGACGATGCTGTTCGGCGTGCTCGTCCTCTTCGTAGATGTCGATGGCGGCCAGCGCGAGCGCGACTCCGATGTGCCGATGTGAGACCAGCCGACCTTCGCCACGGACCCGGTCGATCCAGCCGGTGTCGGCGGAGCCATCGATGACTTCGGGCTGATCGAGCAGGTCGAGCACGAATCCCTTATTGGTGGCACCACCTTCGATGATGACGCGGGTCTCTGTCATCGCGCGGCGCAGCCGACCCAGCGCCTGCTCGCGGTCGGAGCCGTAGGCGATGATCTTGGCGATCATCGAGTCGAAGTCGGCAGGGATGGTGTCGCCCTCGCTGACGCCGGTGTCTACACGGACACCCGGACCCGCAGGCAGGTCGAGCATCGCGATCCGGCCGGGTGCGGGCGCAAAATCACGATCGGGATCTTCGGCGTTCAGGCGTGCTTCGACCGCGTGACCACGTTCGGCAGGCGGGGTGCCTTCGAGTCTATTGCCTGCGGCCACCTGGATCTGAGCACGCACCAGGTCGATGCCGGTAGTGAGTTCGGTGACCGAATGTTCCACTTGCAGACGGGTATTGACCTCCAGGAAAGCGAACAGTTCGTCACCGGGGTGATACAGGAATTCGACGGTGGCGGCACCGGAGTAACCGACGGCGACGGCGAGCCGTTCGGCCGATTCCTTGAGCTGGGTGACCTGCTCGGGCCGCAACACGACCGACGCGGATTCCTCGATCACCTTCTGGTTGCGCCGCTGAATGGAACAGTCGCGCACACCGAGTGCCCAGGCGGTGCCCTGGCCGTCGGCGATCACCTGCACTTCGACGTGGCGTCCGCCGGACACCATCCGTTCGAGGAACACGACGCTGCTGCCGAACGAACGGGCGGCTTCCTGACGAGTGCGCTCGTATGCCTCGACCAGATCGCTTTCCTCGGTGATGACGCGGATACCGCGCCCACCACCACCCGCGGTGGCCTTCAGCATCATCGGGTAGCCGATGGTGGCTGCCGCGGCGATGGCGTCTTCGAGGGTGTCGACGGCGCCACCGCTCCACGGAGCGACCGGTACGCCCACAGATTCGGCGATCTGCTTGCCGCCGATCTTGTCGCCGAGTTTGCGCATCGCATCCGGGCTCGGACCGATGAAGGTGACCCCGATCTGTGCGCACAGTTCGGCGAAGGCCGGGTCTTCGGCGACGAAACCCCAACCGACCCAAGCGGCTTCGGCGCGAGTGGCGACGAGGGCCTTCTCCAGGGCCTTGAGATCGATGTACGGCCGAGCCGATGCCGGGCCGAGGTCGTAGGTGATGTCGGCTTCGCGCACGAACGTGGCGTTGCGGTCGACGTCGGTGTAGAGCGCGATCGTTTCGATCGTCTCGCCGGTCTCGGCCGCGAGGTCGCGCACGGCGTGTATCAGTCGCATGGCTGCCTCGCCACGGTTCACGATGGCGATTCTGCTGAACATCGTCTACTCGCTCCATTCACCAAGTCGTCAGGCGGGGACCGCCCGGGCACCGAACGGCGCGCCGGTTGTGATCCTCCGAGTACCCCATTGTGTGGGTGATCCGCGCTACTACCAAGTAGGACCGGCCGAGAGTGGCGTATCTGACGTTCGCCTATCGCCCGGCGACCGACGGAACGCGACATCGGACGGCATCTCCACGGTCGCCCGGGGTTGCCGATGGTCCGGGGGACTACGGTGAATCGGTGACGCTGACCGTATCCGCGCAAGTCGCCCTGATCCTCGCCGGGCTGATCTTCCTCTGGGCATTGCTGCTCGGCATCTGGAAGTTCCAGCAGATCGC
>NZ_JAGQTN010000011.1 GCF_020438995.1 Gordonia sp. (in: high G+C Gram-positive bacteria) | reverse complement strand
GCGAGGGCATCGGCGTGGGCACCGACGGCGGTGATCGTGCCGTCGCTGATCAGCACGCTCTCGTTGGATCGTGGGGTGTCACCGATTCCGTCGATGACGGTGCCGCCCTCGATCAGGATTGTTGCGGTCATGGGATTCCTCCAGACTCGAAAAGTGTTGGCCCGGTGGCTGTGCCGGACCCTGGGTCAGGCGTTGGTCACCTCAGGCGTTGGTCACGCCGAGCGCGAGCCCGCCGTCGACGGTCAGGACCGTCCCGGTGATCCAGTCGGCGGCGGCCAGGTGAACAACGGATTCGGCGACTTCCTCGGTGGTGCCGATGCGGCCGAGCGCGTGCGCCGCAGCCAGGTCGTTCAGCCGGGCCTTCGCCTCGTCGCCGGTGCCCAGGCCTGCCCGTTCGTTGATCTCGGTGTACACCCCTCCCGGGCGAATACAGTTGACCCGCACTCCACTTGGACCGAGTTCGGCTGCGAGTACCCCGGTGAGGGTTTCGAGTGCGCCCTTGGTGGCGGCGTACGGCGAAGCGCCCGGGAAGGCGCGCTGCGTATGCACCGATCCGAAGAAGACGATCGATCCGCGGGAGTCACGCAGGGCCGGCAGGGCCTCGCGGGAAAGCATCACCGGACCGACGACATTGGCGTCGAACAGGTCGAGCACCTGCCGGTCATCGATGTCGGACAGGTTGCTGCGGTACATGTTTCCGGCGGCGTTGACCAGCGTGTCGATTCGCCCGCCGCCGTGGGTCAGCGTGCGCGCCACCAGATTCCGGCGATCTTCGCCGTCGGTGACATCGGAACGGACCGCCAGGCAACGGTCGCCCAGTTCGTCGGCGACCGCATTGATCTTGTCCTCACGTCGGCCGGCGATGACGACCGACGCACCGAGCGAGGTGAACAGGCGGGCCACTCCCGCGCCGATCCCGGAACCACCACCGGTGATCAGAACCGTGGAATCCTTCACATCGCGCATGAGTCGCCTCCGTTTGCTCGTAGTAGTTATAAGCTACACGACGTATGTGACATGCGTCTCGAATACCGGGATGCTGCTCGGAGATATGTCGGCGGGCCTCGGGCGATCAGCGACCGGATCCGCGCCTGCTGATCCGCGGGGCACTGCCGGCGGCGGGCCGGTTGCCGTTGTGTGCGGCACGCATCAGTTCGGCGGCGATACCGTGATCGGAACGCAGACGTTCGAGGTCGGGGTCGGACTTCCAGAACCTGTCGACTTCGGCGGCGTCGAAGTGCTCGCCCATTAACTGGATAGCGATGTCGTGACGGATGTATTCGATCGCGAGCAGTACGACCGCCGGATTGTCGGTGTAGACACCCCAGGCGTTGATGTCGGTCAAACCACCGACCACGGCCTCCTCGCGGTCGCCGACCACGGTGAACATCCGGCAACCGAGGTTGGCCAACGACACCTCGGGTGTGGAGCGTGTGTGCCGGTAGCAATGGCCCACCTTGGTACCGACCTCCCCGAACGTGAGCGCGGAAATGTCCACCGACCGGCGGTCCGCAGTGAGGAGCGGATCGGTGAGCTCATCCCATTCCGAGCCCCATGCGGAAATGAAGAGCTCATGTTTGGAACCGTTGACGACGTCCCGGGCGCAGTCGAGCAGGGCGGTCTTGTCGCCGAGGTCGTGGATGAGTCGGACCTGGGGAGTGGCGGTGACCGTCGGGAGTATTCGTTCGAGCTCGGCGATGGACTCCTCGTACTCCTTCGAGAGCCTGCTCACCAGTACACGGGGCGGCAAGGGCAGATATTCGACGGCGCTGCCGTCGCCCGACGCCTTCACCTCGAAAGCGGCACCGCGGGCGACGAGTTTGCCGAGCGTCTCGTAGACGGTGCTTCGCGGCACCCCGGACTTCTTGGCAACTTCGTATCCATTGATGGGAACGCCTGAAGCAACCAGCGCAACATACGCTTTCGCCTCATACCCCGACATGCCGAGGTGCTGTAGCCGCTCAACGATAGCTGTCAGCGCCAAGGTGTGACCTCCCGTTGTGCCAGGCTCGCCGTTGCTGCCGACGAGCACGTCAAGCATAGGGGAACCACTCGTTTACCAGGACAAAGGTCCACCGCAGGGGCCGGTCGTGGTGCCGCCGGACGCACAGGCACGGCGTCACCACGTCCGGGGAGACGCTGATTCTCAGCGTTCGCGATTGGCCTGGCTCGCGCCACTGAGCAGCAACTGCTTGATCTGGGTGAACTCAAGGATCCCCT
>NZ_JAGQTN010000138.1 GCF_020438995.1 Gordonia sp. (in: high G+C Gram-positive bacteria) | reverse complement strand
CGGCGCCCGCCCCGTCGTCGTCGGATCCGCAGTCTTACGGCAGCTACGGCACCTACGGCGCCACCCAGTACAGCCCGTCGTACGGGCAGGGCGCGCCGGGCGGGGGCAAATCGCCGGCCGATCCGGCAGCACCGTCGAGTGGTCCGTCCTACGGTGGTTACCCCAACACGCCGGGAACCGGCAGCACACCGGGTTCGGACAGTACGACCACGGTGTTCAACAATCCGGGCCGGTCCGGTGGTGGTCAGCCGGGTGGGGGGCAGCCCGGTGGGGGGCAGCAGAGCAACTTCTCCTCCGGCCCGGGGTACGGCGTCTGACGTGCCGTCTCTGACGGTGTAGTCGACCGCGGTAGCCACAGACCAAGAGCAGCGAGGGTTTGCCATCCGGGTGGCCCTCGCTGCTGCTATGTGGTCGTGTTGCGCAAGGCGCAGTCGGGGCGTGTGGTGACAGTGTGATTTTTGGGATTGGTGCGGCGCGTCGGGCGGATGTTGCCAGCGGGACGTGCCAGTCTCGAAGGCGATGGCAACTCGAACGGCAACCCGGACCGACAACCTCGCATCGCGCCTGAGGCAGACCCGACGCGACAATCGCGCGCGGCGTCTCGCGGCCGACGGGTCGCCCCGTGAACTGCTCATCGTCGCATTCGGCCTGCCACTGATCACGCTCGTCGTGCTGCTGGTCCTCATCGTCGCGACGCTCCTGCTTGCGGGATCGGACATCGGCGGGCTCACCGGCACCCTGGGTGCTGCCTGGCTGGCCGTGCATCAGGTGCCGATCTCATTGTCCGGAGTCACGATCGGCGCGCTGCCGATGCTGCCGACGTTGCTCGTCGTCGCAGGCACCGCGGCAGTGGTCAGGTCGGCGGGCCGCGACCGCGAGGTGCGCGAACTCGGAGCCATCGCCGCCGCGGCCGTCGGCGGGCCGCTGGTGTTCACCGCGATGGCCGTGGCCGTGGTCATGGACGGGGCGAGCACCTCGCAGATCCAGAGCCCCGACGCACTGTCGGCATTCGCGTACACGCTGCTGGTGCACGCCGTGGGCGCCGGGGTCGGCGTGGGCACGACCTCCCGCGAACCGCTGCGCCGGCATGTCGCGGTCAGCGCCGCGGACCGGACGGGGCTGCGTTTCGGCGTGGTGGCGCTGTTCGCGCTGCTCGCGGCCGGCGGAGTCGTCGTGACGGTTCGGTTGATCCTCAACTGGGATCAGCTGGGGGCCCTGTTCGCCGGCGGTTACGACTTCGACGGCTACCTCGGCCTGGGCACGCTGTCCGTGCTGTATCTTCCCAACCTCGTCATCGGCGCGGCCGCGGTCCTGGTGGGCGCGAATGCGCAGGTCGGAACCGCTTCCGTCGACCTGATGACGGTCACCGGCGGCGATGTGCCACCACTGCCCGCGCTGGCCGCGCTGCCCGCCGACGGTCTGGGCACCATCGGTGCGGTCGGCTTCGCGGTGCCCGCGGTGATCGCGTTGTTCGTCGCCGTCCGGTGCCGGTCGGCCGATCCGCTCGCCCACTTCCGCGCGGTCTGTGTCGCCGGTGCGGTCGCCGCCGCGCTGATGACAGTCCTCGCCGAACTGGCCGGTGGCCGGGTCGGTGAACTCGGGGAGGTCGGTGTCACCCCCGTGATCACCGGTACGTACACCCTGGGGTGGATCGTCCTCGTGGGCGGGCTCGTCGTAATCGTCAACGCCATGCTGCCGTCGGTCCGTGCGGCTCGGGCCGCCGTCCGTGGTACCGGAAAGACCGCGTCGAGGCCGGACAACGACCAGCCGGAGTCGGACTGGGACGTTCGGGATTGGGACGAGCAGGACTGGTACGAGCAAGACGAGGTAGGGGACCCCGATCCCCGCGTCGACCAGGATGACGCCGAATCCGGCGACGAAGAATCCGGCGACAAAGAGTCTGGTGACGAAGAATCCGAGGACGAGCCCGGTGACGGCGGGCCTGCTGCCGAGTCGCCCGAGAACCGGGACGTCGACGATGCGTCCGCATACGACGGGGCGGCATTCAAGCTCGGTGAGATGGACCTCGACGAGTACGACACCGAGCACGCCATCAGCCGCAAGCTCCTCGATCGGATGTGAACGCCGGATGTGAGCGTTGGGCCGGTGCGCGCCCGGCGACCTGGCGGCAGGCCGCATTCGGGTCACCACTAGGCTGGCACGGGTGAGTGCAGCCCCAACAGGATCGTCGGCGGTGCCGTCGTCGCCGACGGTGTCGTCGCAGGTTGCGCCTATCACCGGTCGGTCCGCTCGGGTCGTGGTGCTCGCCTCCGGTGCGGGGTCGTTGCTCGCCGCGCTGATCGAGCGTTCACGCAGGCCCGGGTCGGTGTTCGAGGTGGTGGCCGTCGGAGTCGACAGGGATTGTGCTGCCGTCGAGATCGCGCGCGAGGCCGGCATCGCGTCATTCACCTGCCGCGTCACCGACCACCCCGATCGCGGTGTCTGGGACGACGCGTTGCGCGACCGGACCGAGCAGGCCGAACCCGACTGGGTGGTGACCGCCGGTTTCATGAAGATCCTCGGACCACAGTTCCTGGCCCGTTTCGGCGGCCACATCGTCAATTCGCATCCCGCGCTGCTGCCGTCGTTTCCCGGCGCACACGGGGTGGCCGACGCCCTCGCGCACGGCGTGAAGGTCACCGGGACAACGGTTCACCTCGTCGACGACGGCGTCGACACCGGGCCGATCCTCGCCCAGCGGGCCGTGGAGATCGCCGCTGACGACACCGCCGACACCCTGCACGAACGGATCAAGATCATCGAGCGCGAATTGCTCGCAGACATGGTGACCGCCCTGGTCGCCAAAGGTGTTGTCATCGAAGGACGAAAGGCCCGCATCCCGTGAACGCTCCCCTCTCAGCCGACGGCCGCCGACCCATCCGCCGGGCGCTCGTGAGTGTCTACGACAAGAGCGGACTGCCCGAACTCGCCGCCGCCCTGCACGCGGCGGGGGTGGAGATCGTCTCCACCGGCTCCACAGCCAAGACCATCGCCGACACCGGCGTCCCCGTCATCGAGGTGTCCACCCTCACCGGATTCCCCGAATGCCTTGAGGGACGGGTCAAGACGCTCCATCCCAAGGTGCACGCCGGCATCCTCGCCGACACCCGCAAGGACGACCACCTGAGTCAGCTCGCCGAGCTCGGTGTCGAGGCCTTCGAACTGGTCGTGGTCAACCTGTACCCGTTCACCCAGACCGTCGCCTCCGGTGCCTCGCCGGACGAGTGCGTCGAGCAGATCGACATCGGCGGACCGTCGATGGTGCGCGGTGCGGCCAAGAACCATCCGTCGGTGGCCGTGGTGGTCAACCCCGGTGACTACGACGATGTGACCGCGGCCCTCGGTGCCGGCGGCTTCACCCTCGCACAGCGTAAGCAGCTGGCGGCCAAGGCTTTCCGCCACACGGCCGACTACGATGTGGCCGTCGCGTCGTGGATGTCGAGCGTCGTGGCGCCGTCGGAGGACGGCAGCGTGTTCCCCGAATGGGCCGGTGCTAGCTGGGAGCGCAAGGACGTGCTGCGCTACGGCGAGAACCCGCACCAGGCCGCCGCGCTCTACCAGTCGGTGCACGCATCGTCCGGTCTGGCCACCGCCGAGCAGCTGCACGGCAAGCAGATGAGCTTCAACAACTACACCGACGCCGATGCCGCCTGGCGCAGCGCCCACGACTTCGACGGTCCGGCGGTGGCGATCATCAAGCACGCCAACCCGTGTGGCATTGCCGTAGGCGCCGATATCGGTGAGGCGCACCGCAAGGCGCACGCGTGCGACCCGGTCAGCGCGTACGGCGGCGTGATCGCGGCCAACCGCGAGATCACCGTCGAGATGGCCGAGCAGGTCGCCGAGATCTTCACCGAGGTGCTCATCGCGCCCGGTTTCGCCGACGGCGCGCTGTCGGTGCTCACCCGCAAGAAGAACATCCGCGTGCTGCGGGCGGTGCCCCCGACGCCGGGTGGGGTGGAGACCCGTCCGGTGTCCGGCGGCCTGCTGATCCAGCAACGCGACGTCATCGACGCCGAGGGCGACGACCCGGCCAACTGGACCCTCGCCGCCGGTGACCCGGCCGACGCCGACACCCTCGCCGACCTCGAATTCGCCTGGCGCGCATGCCGAGCTGTCAAGTCCAATGCCATCCTGCTGGCGTCGGGCGGTGCGTCGGTGGGCGTGGGCATGGGACAGGTCAACCGGGTCGATTCGGCACACCTGGCCGTCAACCGGGCGGGGGAGCGTGCCCAGGGCAGCGTCGCCGCCTCCGACGCCTTCTTCCCGTTCCCCGACGGTCTGCAGGTGCTGATCCACGGCGGCGTCAAAGCCGTTGTGCAGCCCGGTGGTTCGATCCGCGACAACGAGGTGATCGCGGCCGCCGCCGAGGCCGGGGTCACCCTCTACCTCACGGGCGCACGCCATTTCGCCCACTGATCGTCCGGCCGTGCCCCGGTCGGGTGCCCCGGGTCACCGGACCCCTCGTGACCCTCGCTCGTTCCTCGCATCGGCCTCGGGGATCAAGAAGCCTCCCGCCATCTTGATCGCTGAGGGTCCTTGCGCTCTCGTGGTGGGTGAGGGCTTTCCAATCATCTTGATCCCTGAGGAGCGGTCTGCGAGCTTGCGAGCCGACCGCGACGCGTTGGGTCCGGTGACCCTCCGCTCTCAACCCGGCCACCTCCTATGAACCCGGTCACCGAATTCATCTTCCTGCTCGCCGCGGGTTTCGGGGCCGGGCTGATCGGTTATGTCACCGGAATGGCGTCGGTGGTCAGTTATCCGGCGCTGCTGGCCGTCGGCCTGAGTCCGGTGGCGGCCAACGTCACCAACACAGTGTCGGTGGTCGCCGTCGGTATCGGCAGCACCACCAACGCGGGTAAGGCGCTGTTCGACGGCGACGCGCGGCGGACGAAACTGGGCATCGTCGCATCGGTGATCGGCGGGATCATCGGAGCCGCCGCGCTGCTGCTCAGTCCCGAGGAGTCGTTCGAGGCGATCGTCCCGTACCTGGTGGCGATCGCGGCGCTGGCATTGCTGTGTCAGCCCGCGCTGCGCAAATTGTCCACCGTGCATGAGGACCGGCCGTGGCTGTTCTTCCTGGGGATGCTGGTCATCTCGGTGTATGGCGGCTATTTCGGTGCCGGAGCCGGAATCATGATCCTGGCGCTGATGATGGTGGTCTCCAGCGAACCGCTGTGGAAGGCGGCACTGTCCAAGTCCCTGTTCCTCGGTATCGCCAATTCTGTTGCGGCCATAGGCTTTATGCTCTGGGGTCCGGTCGATTGGTGGGCCGCGCTCGCGATGGGCATCGGCTGCTTCGCGGGCGGCTGGTGCGGACCGCCGGTCGTAAAGAAGTTGCCGGCCGGACCGCTGCGGGTCGCTATCGCCATCGGTGGCCTGCTCCTGGCCGTCTGGCTCGCCGTCCGCTGACCACCCACCCAGCCCGGAAAGCCGACACCGTCGCTGGTTGAGGTGCGAGGAGCGTAAGCGACGAGCCTCGAAACCCGGTGAGCCGACATTGTCCACTCTGCGGTTGCGGCCGGGTTCGTCGGGTCCCGGCCGCACCGCGTCGGGCGTGGTGCACCCACCGCAGTGTGACTGATATCTCCGGCCGGTGCGGACATTTCGTCACCACGACGTTAACTATGTCGGTCGTCCTCCCATCGGACTACACCTTCTTGGGTGAGTCTGACTTCTGAACCGCTTGTCGACGACGCGGCCCCGCCCTCATCGGGCCGGGCCGACGCGGCGTCGCGTCTGCGGACCCTGGGATCCCAATGGGGACTGCCACTGCTGTCGGTGGTGGTATTCCTGATCGCGTACCAGCTCGTCGCCATCAGCGGCATCTGGAGCGAAACCTTCGTACCCAAGATCGGCACGATCTGGGACGCCTTCATCGACTTGTCGACCACGCACGACGGGGTGCGCGGCTATGCCGACTACTTCTGGTGGGAACACCTGTACATGACGCTGCGCCGAGTGCTGGCCGGTGTGGTGATCGGTGTGGTCGCGGGTGTGCTGCTGGGTCTGGCGATGGGTTCGGTCACCTGGCTGCGCCGCCTGCTGGAGCCGTGGCTGACGTTCCTGCGGGCGCTGCCGCCGCTGGCCTACTTCTTCCTGCTGGTGATCTGGCTGGGCATCGACGAATCGCCCAAGGTCACGCTGCTGGCACTGGCCGCGCTGCCGCCGGCGGCGGTGGCCACCACAGCCGCCGTCAGTGCCGCGCCGGTGGCGCTCATCGAGGCGGCCCGGGCGCTCGGCGCCTCCCGCACCGAGGTGATCCGCGATGTCGTGGTGCCCGCCGCGCTGCCCGAGACGTTCACCGGCATCCGGTTGGCCGTCGGCATGGCGTACTCGTCGGTGGTGGCGGCCGAACTGTTCAACGGCATCCCCGGAATCGGTGGTGTGGTCAAGGACGCCAGTAATTACAACAACACCCCCGTCGTCCTGGTCGGCATCGTGCTGATCGGTCTGTCCGGTCTGATCATCGACGGGG
>NZ_JAGQTN010000137.1 GCF_020438995.1 Gordonia sp. (in: high G+C Gram-positive bacteria) | reverse complement strand
TGGCGTCCCGATGGCCGGACTCGTCGATGCGCTCGTAGATCTTCAAGCCCCACGGGACGTCGGTCTCGCGGCCGTACAACTCCTGGTTGAAGTAGTTGCCGAGACGCCCGATCGCCTGGGCGAGCAGAAGCGGCGGCGCGATCGCATCACCGAAGGCCGGCAGCTTGATGCCGTACTGGCGGGCACCGATCCACGCGCCGACCGCGCCGAGGGCCACCGCTCCCCAGATACCGAGGCCACCCTCCCAGATGCGCAGGGCATCTACCGCGTTCTTGCCGTCGTCGGGGGTATCACCGAAGTAGGTCTTCCAGTCGGTGATGACGTGGTAGAGCCTGCCGCCGATAAGGCCGAACGGTACCGCCCAGATGGCTATGTCGAGGATGTCGCCCTCGCGGCCACCGCGGGCCACCCAGCGGCGTCCGCCCCACCAGACCGCGACGATGATGCCCAGAACGATGAACAGCGCGTAGGCGCGCAACGGCACGGGGCCGAGATGCCATACGCCCTGTGACGGGCTGGGAATGTAGGCCAGAGGTGCAATGGTCACGCCTGCCAACACTAACCGACCGGCTACAGGGCCCGGTGGCCGCGGACACCTTCGGCCAGTTCAGCGACAAGTTCACGCAGCCTGTCCTGGCCGGCGTGCGCGGCGGTCACGAGCGCCGAGCCGACGATGACACCGTCGGAGTAGGCGGCGATCTCGGCAGCTTGCTCACGATTACGCACACCCAGGCCGACCCCGATGGGGATGTCGGAATAGGCACGGACCCGTGCGCACAGTTCGGGGGCCGCGTTGGACACGCTGTCTCGGGCACCCGTCACGCCCATCGTCGAAGCCGCGTAGACGAAGCCGCGGGAGGCGTCGACGGTGAGTGCGATCCGTTCGGTGGTCGATGACGGCGCGACCAGATAGATGCGGTCGAGGCCGTGCTTGTCGGACGCCTCGTGCCAGGCCGCGCCCTCCTCCGGGATCAGGTTGGGGGTGATCACGCCCGCACCGCCGGCCTCGGCCAGGTCATGGGCGAACCGATCGACACCGTATTGCAGGACCGGGTTCCAGTAGCTCATGACGACGGCGGCACCACCGGCCTCGGTGATGGCCTTGACGGCCGTGAACACGTCACGCACCCGCACCCCGTTGGTGAGGGCGAGTTCGGCGGCCTCTTGGATGGTGGGGCCGTCCATCACCGGGTCGGAGTAGGGCACGCCGACCTCGATGATGTCGCAGCCGGCCTCTACCATTGTCCGGAACGATTCGATCGACTTCTCGACGGTGGGATAGCCGACGGGCAGATACCCGATGAGGGCGGCGCGGCCTTCGGCCTTACAGCGGGCGAACACCGACGCGAGCCTGGATTCGGGGGCCGCCTTCACGGTCCCGGTTTCTGCCACGGCGCTCTCGCTGCTCATCACTGTTTCCCTGCGTTGTCGATGGCGTGCACGTCGTTCTCCGACGGCGGGGGGTCGAACAGGTTGAACCAGCGTCCGGCGGTGTCGACGTCCTTGTCGCCGCGCCCGGACAGACTCACCACGATGATGGCGCCTTCACCGAGTTCCTGGCCGAGTTGCAGCGCGCCGGCGACGGCGTGCGCCGACTCGATCGCCGGAATGATGCCCTCGCGCCGGGACAGCAGGGCGAGGGCGTCCATGGCCTCGGTGTCGGTGATGGGCCGGTACTCCGAACGGCCGATGTCCTTGAGGTAGGCGTGTTCGGGGCCGACACCCGGGTAGTCCAGGCCCGCCGAGATCGAATGCGATTCGATGGTCTGGCCATCTTCGTCCTGCAACAGGTACGAGTAGGCGCCCTGGAACGCGCCGGGTGTGCCGCCGGTGAACGTGGCCGCGTGGCGCCCCGTCTCCACACCGTCACCGGCCGCCTCGTAACCGACAAGGCGCACCCCGGCATCGTCGATGAAGGGGTGGAAGATGCCGATGGCGTTGGAGCCGCCACCGACGCAGGCGACGACGGCGTCGGGCAGCCGCCCGGCCTGTTCGAGGATCTGTACTCGCGCTTCGAGGCCTACGATGCGCTGCAGGTCGCGAACCATAGCCGGGAACGGGTGCGGTCCGGCGGCGGTGCCGAAGCAGTAGTAGGTGTTGTGGGCATTGGTCACCCAGTCGCGCAGCGCCTCGTTGATGGCGTCCTTGAGGGTGGCCGAGCCGTTGTCGACGGCGATCACGTCGGAGCCGAGGAGCCGCATCCGGGCCACGTTGAGGGCTTGGCGGTCGGTGTCGACGCGGCCCATGTAGATGACGCATTCGATGCCCAGCAGCGCGCAGGCGGTGGCGGTGGCCACACCGTGCTGGCCGGCACCGGTCTCGGCAATCACCCGCGTCTTGCCCATACGGTGCGCGAGCAGCACCTGCCCGAGCACATTGTTGATCTTGTGGGATCCGGTGTGGTTCAGGTCTTCTCGTTTGAGGAAGATCCGAGCACCGCCGGCGAACTCACTGAGCCGGGTCGCCTCGTACAGCGGCGACGGCCGTCCGGTGTATTGCCGCTGCAGGCGGTCGAGTTCGGCGAGAAAGGTGTCGTCGGAACGCACCTTGTCGTAGGTGGCGGTGACTTCCTCGATGACGGCCATCAGCGCCTCGGGAACGTGTCGCCCGCCGTATACCCCGAAGTGTCCCCCGGCGTCCGGTTCGATACTGGTCCGCGTCGTCAATCCCGTACTGGCCGTGGGAAATTCGGCCGTTTCCTGGGCATTGCTACCGGTCATGAACTCGCGGACTCCCTCATCATCGCACCGGCGGCCAGAACCCCCGGATACAACTGATCACACCCCGGAAATCCCCAGGGCACAAACTATTAAATACTCACGCGCCGAAAACTGCTCTCAGCGAACAGGTTTGGGGCACGACGGATGCGTACCGGCGGTCACCAGCTCGCTGACCGCGGCCCGCGGATCACCGCTGGTGACCAGACCCTCACCCACCAGAACGGCATCGGCTCCCGCACCGGCGTATGCCAACAGGTCGGCGGTGCCCCGGACACCGGACTCGGCGATCCGGATCACCTTGGTGGGCAATCCAGGTGCGATCCGGCCGAAGCAATCCCTGTCGACCTCAAGGGTTTTGAGGTTGCGGGCGTTCACACCCACCACCGATGCACCCGCCTGCAGTGCCCGGTCGGCCTCTTCCTCGGTGTGCACCTCCACCAGGGCCGTCATACCCAGGCTTTCGGTGCGGTCCAGCAGCGAGGCCAGCACGTTCTGTTCGAGAGCGGCGACGATCAGCAGGATCACGTCGGCGCCGTGCGCCCGTGCCTCATGGATCTGGTACGGCCCGACGATGAAATCCTTGCGCAGCACCGGGATCGAAACCGCGGCCCGGACGGCATCGAGATCGGCGAGCGATCCGCGAAATCGCCGCTGCTCGGTCAGGACGCTGATGATGCGGGCGCCACCGTCCTCGTAGGCCTTGGCCAGTTGTGCCGGATCGCCGATGCTGGCCAGCTCACCCTTCGACGGCGAAGCGCGCTTGACCTCGGCGATCACCCCGATGCCGGGCAGCCGCAGTGCGGCCGTCGCGTCCTTGGGCGGCGCGACCTTCTCCGAGGCCGTCTTGATCGCCGCGTAGTCGATAACGGCTTCGCGTGCGGCGACGTCAGCCTTGACTCCCTCGATGATCGAGTCGAGGACGGTCGGCGTGCTCACGGGTGGTCGGCCCCTTTCACCTGAAGTATGTGGATTAAGGGTAGACGCATCGGGAAACAGTGGTGATCGCGGGTACAACGCGGTCACCTGATGCGTGTCCCTAGTGGACGTCCGGATCGGTGCGAGGGTTGTCACCGACGTCGAGATCCGTCGGATCGAGACCGGTGTCAAGTGCGTCCCAGAGCATCCGCTCGCTGGTGCCGCCCTCGGCCGCCGACTCGCCCGGACTCTGCGCCTGCGCAGCTTTACGCTCCTCGTACTCGCGGAAGATCTCGCGCTCGGCGTCCTCGCGGCGCGCCGCGGGCGTCCGGTACTTCGATGCCGGCGCCGCACCGCCCCGGGCCGCCCGCAGCAGGAACACACCCGCCGCCACACATAGCGCGCTACCCGCCAGGACCGTGGCCACCGCCCACTCGTGGACGTCGACGAACAGCACCTGATAACGGTCGGGCATGTCGGCCACATCGCCTGCGTAGCCGGAGTCGGCGCCGTCTTTGAGCAATGAGATGACCGGGATCGCCGCCACCACCCCACCGGCTGCCACCAGGACCGCGATCAGCCGCAGACCCCAGCCCCGCACCGACAACGCGGCCGCGATCGCCGCGAGCAGCACCAGCGCGAGCGGCGTCAGCCACGGGCTCCAGTCCGAGCCCTTCACGTCGAACGCCCGCTGCCGCGTCAGTCCGTCGAGCGGTTCGGCCTCGACCCGGCACCAGTGCAACTGTCCGGCTGCCCAGAACACCACCGCCGCGAGTGCCAGCAGCAACGCCGCGATCATCTTGGTGCGGCGCACGCGGCGCTGGGTGTCGCCGGTCTGTCCGGATGGGTCGTCGGTCACGAAATGTCCCCGACGCGGCGCATCGTTCCCGCCGCCGCGATCGCGTTGAGGACGGCCATCGCCTTGTTCTTGGCCTCGGTGTACTCGTAGACCGGGTCGCTGTCGGCGACGACGCCCGCACCGGCCTGCACGAACGCCCGCTCACCGGCGAGGATCCCGGTGCGGATCGCGATCGCGGTGTCCGCGTTGCCGGCGAAGTCGAGGTAGCCGACGATGCCGCCGTACAGTCCGCGGCGGGTCAGTTCGTGTTCCTCGATCAGTTCCATCGCCCGTACCTTGGGCGCACCGCTGAGAGTGCCCGCCGGGAAGCATGCGGTGACCGCGTCCAAGGCCTCCTGGTCATCGCGCAGGGTGCCCGACACCGTCGACACCAGGTGCATAACGTGGCTGTACCGCTCGATGTGACAGTAGTCGGAGACCTTCACCGTACCGGGACGGCAGACGCGTCCGAGATCGTTGCGGCCGAGATCGACGAGCATCAGATGCTCGGCGTTCTCCTTGGGGTCCTCGAGCAGGCCCTTGCCCAGCAGCAGGTCCTCTTCCTCGGTCGCCCCGCGCCACCGGGTTCCGGCGATCGGATGTGTGGTGACCACCCGGTCGGCCACCGTCACCAGCGCCTCGGGTGAGCTGCCGACGATGGTGAACGGCTCCTGCGCGATCCCGTGTCCGGCGAGCTGACCGGTCGCATCCCCCGTCGCTTCGCTCGCCCCGACACCTCCCGTCGCTTCGCTCGCCCCGACACCCCCCGTCGCTTCGCTCGCCCCGACACCTCCCGTCGCTTCGCTCGCCCCGGGCATCCGCAACAGATACATGTAGGGGCTCGGGTTGGACGCGCGCAGCACCCGGTACACGTCGAGCGGGTCGGCCGTCGTCTCCATCTCGAACCGCACCGACGGCACCACCTGGAACGCCTCGCCGGCCTGGATCTCACCGACCATGGCCCGTACGACGGCACCGTATTCGTCGACGTCGCGCTGCGCGGTGTACTCGGGTGCGGGACGGTCGTACTGGGCGACGGTCGAGGCCAGCGGAGCCGCGAGCGCGGCGGTCATCGTGTCGAGCCTGCCGATGGCGTCGTCGTACGCATCGTGGACGCGATCGTCGGTGCCGTCCCAGTTGACGGCGTTGGCGATGAGGGTGATAGTGCCCTCGTGGTGATCGACCGCCGCTATATCGGTGGCCAGCAGCATCACCAGATCGGGCAGCCCGAGATCGTCGACGGTGGTGGACGGCAGATTCTCCAGCCTGCGCACCATGTCGTAGGCCATGAAGCCGACGAAACCACCGGTGAGCGGCGGCATCCCCGGCAGCGGGTCGGTGGCCAGCAGCTTCAGGGATGCACCGAGCACCTCCAGCGGATCACCTCCGGTGGGTGCGCCGTCGGGCACCGTCCCCCACCAGTGCGCTTCACCGTCGGCGACGGTCAGCGCCGACGGGGTGCCCGCGCCGATGAACGACCACCTCGACCACGAACGGCCGTTCTCCGCCGACTCCAGCAGGAAGGTGCCCGGACGGTCACCGGCCAGCTTCTGGTACGCCGAGAGCGGGGTTTCGGCGTCGGCGAGCACCTTGCGGGTCACCGGCACCACCCGGTGGTCACGGGCCAGGTCGGCGAACTCCTCGAACGTCGTCGTGTGCCCGAAGCCCGATTGCTGTACGGCCGCGCTCATCCGAGCGGCTCGCCGCCGACGCCCCACTGGGTGCGCGGGATCTCGTTGATGGTCACCCACACCGAGTCGGGGTTCTTGCCGGTGGCCCGGGCGTAGGCCTCGGTGACCGCGGCGATCGTCTCGCGTTTGATGCGATCGGACATGCCGGGGGTCTGGGAGATCTGGATCAAGGGCATCGTCTGCTCCTCAGCTCTCTGGTGTGTACGTCGGTTGTGGTGCGGTGACTTCGGGCAGCAGTGACGGGGTGTCGAAGCAGCTGTGGCTGCCCGTGTGACAGGCCGCACCGTCCTGGTCGACGATCAGCAGCAGCGTGTCGCCGTCGCAGTCGATGCGCACGTCGTGCACGTGCTGGAAGTGGCCGCTCGTCTCGCCCTTGACCCAGTACTGCTGCCGCGAGCGCGAGTAGTAGGTGGCGCGGCGGCTCTCCAGGGTGCGTTCGAGGGCGGTGTCGTCCATCCACGCCATCATCAGCACGATGCCGGTGCCGCGTTCCTGCGCGATCGCCGCGAACAGGCCGTCGGCGTTGCGGGTGAGCTTGGCGCTCAGTTCGGGATCCAATGCCATCGGAACCTCCCTCCTACCGGACCGTGATGCCGTCGGCGCGCATCGCGTCCTTGACCTGGCCGATGGTCAGTTCACCGAAGTGGAACACCGACGCCGCGAGCACCGCGTCGGCCCCCGCATGGACTGCGGGCGCGAAATCCTCGACCTTGCCCGCGCCGCCGCTCGCGATCACCGGCACGCTGACGGCCTCGCGGACCGCTTTGAGCATGCGCAGATCGAATCCGGCCTTGGTACCGTCGGCGTCCATAGAGTTCAGCAGAATCTCCCCCACGCCCAGGTCCTGGCCGCGTCGGGCCCATTCGACGGCGTCGATGCCGGTGCCCTTGCGGCCGCCGTGCGTGGTGACTTCCCAGCCCGACGGGGTGGGCCGCTCGCCGTCGGGAACGGTACGAGCGTCCACCGACAGCACGATGCACTGCGAGCCGAATCGTCGGCTCATCTCGTCGAGCACCTCCGGGCGGGCTATGGCGGCGGTGTTGACGCTGACCTTGTCGGCGCCGGCGCGCAGCATGGTGTCGACGTCGTCGACGGTGCGGATGCCCCCACCCACGGTGAGCGGGATGAACACCTGGTCGGCGGTGCGTTTGACCACGTCCACCATGGTGGCGCGACCCGAACTCGACGCGGTGACGTCGAGGAACGTCAGTTCGTCGGCGCCTTCGCGGTCGTAGCGTTCGGCCAGTTCGACGGGGTCGCCGGCGTCGCGGAGGTTCTGGAAGTTGACGCCCTTGACGACGCGACCGTCGTCGACGTCGAGGCAGGGAATAACCCGGACAGCTACTGGCATGTGACTACTCTTTCCACTCGCCGTACGAGGCCTCGGTGATGACGTCCAGCAGTTCGGAATGCAGCCCGGGCGCACCGACGACCAGCGAGGGCGAGTTGACAGTCCACGGTGCTCCGGCCAGGTCAGTGGCCACGCCGCCCGCTGCCCGCACCAGTGCCGTGCCCGGTGCGTTGTCCCAGGCGTGGCGGCCGAAGATCACCGCGCCACCGAAGATTCCGGCGGCGGTGAACGACAGGTCGACGCCGGTGCTGCCGGTCATCCGCACCCGTGCCGCCCGCGAGCTCAGGCCACGCAACACATCGGCACGCTGTGCACCGGGATAGCGGCCGCCATAGCCGGCATTGAACGGGCCGTAGGCAAGCACCGAGGTGGCCAGGTCCGTCTCGGTCAACGGTGGCGCCGGCTCACCGTCGACGAGCAGCGGACCGTCGACGTGCGCCGCGTACCGCCGGTTCTGCAGCGGCAGCCAGGTCAGTCCGAGGATCGGATCTCCGTCGACGACCAGGCCGAGCAGGATGCCGGTCAGCGGTACACCGGTGGAGTAGTTGAAGGTGCCGTCGACGGGGTCGAGCACCCACACCACGCCCGAGTCCGGGTCGGGACCGCCGAACTCCTCCCCGTGCACCGGGATCTGGGTCTGCTCGGCCAGTTCCGCCGACAGTCGGCGTTCGAGGTCGAGATCGACCTGGGTGGCGAAGTCGGTGGCGCCCTTGACGACCGCACTCGGTGCGCCCACCCCGGCGCGGAACTCCTCGACCGCGCCGTCGAGGATCGTCCCGGCCACATGCAGCAGACGCGGATAGTCCAGATCCGCGCTCACGCCCCGGACACCGCCTCCAGTGCCTGGGGCAGGGTGAAACGTCCGGCGTACAGGGCCTTGCCGACGATCGCGCCCTCAACACCGTGCGGCACGAGTCCGGCGATGGCCACCAGATCCTCGATCGCCGAGACCCCTCCCGAGGCAACGATGGGTGCGGACGTCTTCGACGCGACCTCGGCCAGCAGTTCAAGGTTGGGGCCCTTGAGGGTGCCGTCCTTGGAGACGTCGGTGACCACGTAGCGGGCGCAGCCGTCGTTGTTGAGGCGTTCGAGCACCTCCCACAGGTCGCCGCCGTCGGTGACCCAGCCGCGACCGCGCAGCCGCCAGGAACCGCCTTCGTTGATGACGTCGAGGCCGACGGCGATCCGGTCGCCGTATTCGGCGATCGCCTTGCGGCACCAGTCCGGGTTCTCCAGCGCCGCAGTGCCCAGGTTGACGCGGGTGCAGCCGGTGGCCATCGCCGCGGCCAGCGAATCGTCGTCGCGGATACCGCCCGACAGTTCCACCTTCACATCGAGTTCGGCGACCACAGCCGCGAGCAGTTCACGGTTGTTGCCTTTACCGAAGGCGGCATCGAGGTCGACGAGGTGGATCCACTCGGCTCCGTCCCGCTGCCACGCGAGCGCAGCCTCGCGCGGTGACCCGTACGAGGTTTCGGTGCCGGCGGCACCCTGCACCAACCGGACGGCCTGCCCGTCGGCGACGTCGACTGCGGGGAGGAGTTCGAGGGTTGTGCCCATCGGTTGTGGTGTTCCTGT
>NZ_JAGQTN010000136.1 GCF_020438995.1 Gordonia sp. (in: high G+C Gram-positive bacteria) | reverse complement strand
TGGCGGCGATCTCGGTGGCAGCCTTCTTGTTGCCGACGGTGTCCATCATGTAGGCGGCCTTGAGGGTGAGCAGCCGCACCATCTCGATCTCGATGCGCGCCTCGGCGATCCAGTCCTGGATGTTGGAGCGGTCGGCGAGCGGCGCACCGAACGTGGTACGCGACACCGCACGCCTGCACAGCAATTCCAGCGCGCGTTCGGCCATACCGATGGCGCGCATGCAGTGATGGATACGACCCGGGCCCAGGCGTGCCTGCGCGATCGCGAATCCCTCACCCTCACCTTTGAGGACGTCCTTGGACGGCACCCGCACATTGTCGAAGATCAACTCGCCGTGGCTTTCCCGGTCGACGTAGCCGAACACCGACAGGTTGCGCAGGATCGTGAGCCCGGGGGCGTCGATCGGCACCACCATCATCGACTGCTGACGATGCGTGGGCGCGGTCGGATCGGTCTTGCCCATCACGATGAGCACTTTGCAGTCGGGACGAACAGCGTTGGAGGCGAACCACTTCCGGCCGTTGAGCACGTACTCGTCGCCGTCGCGTTCCATCCGAAGTTCCACGTTGGTGGCGTCGGAGCTGGCGACGGCCGGTTCGGTCATCGCGAAGGCCGAGGCGATCTCACCGTCGAGCAGCGGCTTGAGGTATTTCTCCTTGTGCTCGTCGGTTCCGAACAGGGTGAACACCTCCATGTTCCCGGTGTCGGGGGCATTGCAGTTGAACACCTCCGGCGACCACGGCACGCGGCCGGTGATCTCGGCCAGATGCGCGTACTCCAGGTTGGTCAGTCCCGGCCCCCATTCGGCGTAGGGGTGGAACATATTCCACAGTTCGGCGGCCTTTGCCTTCTTCTTGAGATCCAGCAGGATCTGCGGGGTGGCGTGCGGGTTGCCCGCCGCCGCCAGCTCACGCATCTGCTCTTCGTAGACGGACTCATTGGGGTAGATGTGCTCGTCCATGAATGCCAGCAGTCGCTGCCGGTAGCCCTCGGCGCGTTCGGACGGCTCGAAAAGTGTGTCCACGTCGTCTCCAGATCCTCGTTGGTTTCTTCAGCTCATCAGCGTGCTCTGGTAGCGCTGCATCCCGCGCAACCAGCGGTCGTAGTCGGTTCCCTTGTGCCGGTACATGTCCAGGACCTCGGGGTGCGGCAGGATCAGGAAGCGTTCGTCGGCGATGGCGTCGAGAACCGCGGTGGCCACCTCATCGGTGGTCAGCACCCGCCCGGCGGAGGTCACCGCCCGCTGCATCAGTTCCTCGTCGGAGCCCGCGGGGGCCGGTTCATTGGGCCGCAACAGGTTCGTGTCGACGCCCATCGGGCACAGGCAGCTCACCTTCACGCCGCGGGTTCCGTAAGTGGCACTGAGCCATTCGGAGAATCCGACCGCCGCGTGCTTGGTGACCGCGTACGTCGACGACCCGAGCTGAGTGAGCAATCCGGCCGCCGACGCGGTGCTGACGAAATAGCCGTTGCCCCGTTCGACCCATCCGGGAACGAGACGCTTGGCCGCCCGCACATGCGCCATCACGTTGACATTGAACGCGGCGTCCCACTGCTCCTCGGTCGCCTGCAGCCCCGGTCCGCCGCCGATGCCGGCATTGGCGAAGTAGAAGTCGACAGGCCCGAAGGTGCTCTCGGCGAGCCGGACCACCTCGTCGATGTGCTCCACCGAACCCGCATCACCGGAGGCGAACACCGCCGAATCCGAAGGCAGGCTGGCCGCGACTTCGCTGACGCCGTCCTCGTTGAGGTCGGTGAGCACCACCTTCGCCCCACTGGCCACCAGTGCCCGGGCAATCCCCGCCCCGATACCGCCACCTGCTCCTGTCACCACAGCCACACTGCCGTCAACCTGCATTCCCACACCGTAGTTGAATCCACCTTCAAGTTCAATACTCGACATCCGATACGGCAGTTACGACGAAAGCACCTCTTGCCGGTTGAGGCGCGAGGTCGCCCAGCGACCGAGCCGGCTCGCACCTCATAGCCGGCGGGGGCTACCGCTTATGAGTTGATTACCTGGAACGGTTACGCGGTGAGGATGTCGCGGACGATGCCGTCGGCGAGAAGGCGCCCGGCGTCGGTGAGGATCAGGTGGGTGGGGGTCGCTTCCAGCAGGCCGTCCGCGACGAAGACGTCGGCCCTCGAGAGCTCATGCCCTGCCAGGTCATCCTTGGGTAGGCCTGTGCGGCAACGGATCTGGAGCATCAGGCGTTCAGTGTGGCGGTCCTCGTCGTCGAGCGTCTCACTGTCGGCGACAGGCAGGACGCCGTCGGCCAGCGTGCCGGCGTAGCGCGCGGGATGCTTGTGGTTCCACCAGCGCACACCGTTGACATGCGAATGGGCGCCGGGGCCGATCCCCCACCAGTCGGCGCTGTCCCAGTAGGCGATGTTGTGCCGGCACACCGAGTCCGGGCCCGACGCCCAGTTCGACACCTCGTACCAGTGCAGTCCGGCACCGGCCAGGCGTGCGTCGATGAGCTGATAGCGGTTCGCCAGCACATCGTCGTCGGGGGCGGGCAGTTCACCGCGACGCACCCGCCGGGCCAGTGCGGTGCCGTCCTCGACGATGAGCGCATACGCCGACACATGGTCGACGCCCGCGGACAGGACCGCATCGAGACTGGCCCGCAGGTCGTCATCGGACTCGCCGGGGGTGCCGTAGATGAGGTCGAGGTTGACGTGCTCGAAGCCTTCGGCGCGTGCCTCGCGGGCCGCGGCGACGGCACGTCCGGGGGTGTGCCTGCGGTCGAGGACGGCCAGCACGTGCTGTGCCGCCGACTGCATGCCGAGTGAGATACGGGTGTAGCCGGCCTCGCGCAGACCGGCGAAGAACTCCGGCGATGTCGACTCAGGGTTGGATTCGGTGGTCACCTCCGCACCCGGGGCCAGATCGAAACTTCTTCGTACGTCATCGAGCAGCCGGGTCAGGCCTGTCGCACCGAGCAGCGACGGGGTACCGCCGCCGACGAATATCGTCGACACCGGCCGGGTCGGCGTCAGGACGGCTGCGGCGATGTCCAGTTCGCGGGCGACCGCCTCGTGCCATGATGCCGGGGACGCCGATGATCCGAGTTCGCCTGCGGTGTAGGTGTTGAAGTCGCAGTAGCCGCAGCGTGAGGCGCAGAACGGCACGTGAAGGTAGAGCCCGAATCCTGTCGACGAGTCGGCCGACCGGCATGCCGACGCGACCGCGGGCGCCACCGATACAGTGGCGGCGTCGAAGGTGGAACTCACCCGCCCATCATGCGCCGTGTCCTGCGACTATCCACAATCCGGCTTTTACCTCATCGTGAGGAAAAATAAGCCCAAGTAGACGCGACGGGGCTTCGCGTGGCACGATGGAGGGCGTGACTTCACCCGGGGTGTGGCTGACGATGCGTCGCCACATTGATCTCAAGCGCGTAGCCAGCGCATCCTGTCGTCCTTAGACGACGTGTGACCGTTGCGGATCCCGCACCAGCGATTGACCGCCACGGATTCCCGGCCCCGAACTGTCCCCGCTCGCGGGATGCCGCCACGTGATCTTCAGCCCATTTGATCGTGACTGACACGGCGCTGCGCGCCTACAGGAGACTTCATGACGTCGACCACGGATGCCCTCACGGCCTCGGATAACACCGACCCCTCCGAAGGCACCGAACCCGCCGACGGCACACACACGGATACGGTTGCCGCGGCCGGAGCCCGGCCTCGCACCCGCCCTCGCACCCCCCGCGCCACGTCGAACGGCGACACGCCCGTCCGTCAGCGCACGCCGCGCGCCGCCGCCGACGGCGAGACGCCGGTCCGTGCCCGCACTCCGCGTCCTGCAACCGCCGACGGTGAGACTCCGGTCCGTGCCCGCACGCCCCGCCCCGCCGCCGACGGTGAGGCCACCCCGAGGGCGCGGACCCCACGGACACCCCGCGCCGGCGCAGACGGCGAGGCAGCACCCCGGACCCGTACTCCCCGAACGCCTCGTGCCGCGGCCGCGAACGGCGATGCGCCGGCCCGTGCGCCCCGCCCCGTCAAGCGCCGCGCCGAAGGCCAGTGGAAGCTCGGCTACCGCGAGCCCCTCAATCCCAACGAGCAGGTCAAGAAGGACGACCACCCGCTCAACGTGCGTGCCCGCATCGAAAACATCTACGCCAAGAACGGTTTCGATTCGATCGACAAGCAGGATCTGCGCGGCCGGATGCGCTGGTGGGGCCTCTACACCCAGCGCCGCGAAGGCTACGACGGCACCTGGACCGGCGACGAGAACATCGACCTTCTCGAAGACAACCACTTCATGATGCGGATCCGCTGCGACGGCGGCGCCCTGTCGGCCGAGCAATTGCGCACCCTGGGGCAGTTGTCCACCGAGTTCGCCCGCGACACCGCCGATCTGTCCGACCGCGAGAACGTCCAATACCACTGGATCCGCGTCGAGGACGTCCCCACCATCTGGGAACGCATCGAGGCCGTCGGGCTCAAGACCACGCAGGCGTGCGGCGACTGCCCCCGCGTAGTCCTCGGTTCGCCTCTGGCCGGCGAGGCCGTCGACGAGGTACTCGACCCCACTCCGGCGGTCGACGAGATCGTGCGCCGCTACATCGGCGACAAGAACCTCTCGAACCTGCCGCGTAAGTTCAAGACCGCCATCTCGGGCCTGCAGGACGTGGCGCACGAGATCAACGACGTCGCCTTCATCGGCGTGGTGCATCCCGAACACGGCCCGGGCCTGGACCTGTGGGTGGGCGGTGGCCTGTCGACCAATCCGATGCTCGCCCAGCGGGTCGGCGCTTGGGTGCCGCTCGACGAGGTTCCCGACGTGTGGGAGGGTGTGTGCTCGATCTTCCGTGACTACGGATACCGGCGGCTGCGCTCCAAAGCCAGACTGAAGTTCCTCATCAAAGACTGGGGTATCGAGAAGTTCCGGCAGGTCCTGGAGGATGAGTACCTCGGCCGCAAGCTCATCGACGGCCCCGCGCCCGAGCCGCTCAAGGCCCCCCGCGATCACGTCGGTGTGCAGAAACTCAAGAACGGCCTCAATGCCGTCGGCTTCGCCGCCATCGCGGGCCGGGTATCGGGCACCAAGCTCACCGCCGTCGCCGACGCCGCCGAGCGCGTGGGTTCGGACCGCATCCGGTTCACGCCCTACCAGAAGCTCATCGTGCTCGATGTTCCCGACGACAAGGTCGATTCCCTCATCGAAGAACTCGCCGGATACGGTCTCTCGGGCCGTCCGTCCAATTGGCGCCGGAATCTCATGGCGTGCAGCGGGATCGAGTTCTGCAAACTGTCGTTCGTGGAGACCCGGAAGCGATCACAGGATCTGGTGCCCGAGCTCGAGGAACGCCTGGCCGACATCAACGACAAGCTCGACGTCCCGATCACCGTCAACATCAACGGTTGCCCCAACTCGTGCGCACGGTCGCAGATCGCCGACATCGGGTTCAAGGGTCAGCTCGTCGAGGACGACAACGGCGGCCAGACCGAAGGTTTCCAGGTTCATCTGGGCGGAAGCCTCGGCCTCGACTCCGGTTTCGGCCGCAAGCTCCGCCAGCACAAGGTGACCTCCGCCGAGATGGGCGACTACATCGATCGGGTCGTCCGCAATTTCGTCGAGCAGCGTGAAGAAGGTGAACGGTTCGCGCAGTGGGCCGTTCGCGCGGATGAGGAGGCATTGCGATGACCACCGGAACGATCACCCGCACCGGGCGTCGGCACAGCGAGGACGAACTCCGCGCAATAGCCGAGCAGGGCGCGGTCGAACTCGGCCCCGATGCCACACCGGAGGAGCTGATCGCTTGGACGGCAACCACCTTCGGTGACAACTTCGTGGTGGCCTCCAACATGCAGGACGCGGTACTCGTCGACCTGGCCGCCAAGCATGTCGATACCGAACTGCTCGACGGGCACCAGCTCAAAGTCCTGTTCCTGGACACCGGCTACCACTTCGCGGAGACCATCGGCACGCGTGACGCGGTCGAGCAGGTGTACGGCGTCGAGATGGTCAATCTCCACCCCGAGCATACGGTCGCCGAGCAGGACGCGCTGCTGGGCCGCAACCTCTTCTCCCGTGACCCCGCCGAATGCTGCCGGCTGCGCAAGGTGGTGCCGCTCAAGGCGAATCTGGCCCGCTACGATGCCTGGATCACCGGCATCCGCCGCGTCGAGGCACCCACCCGGGCCAATGCCCCGCTGATCTCGTTCGACGAAGGTTTCGGGCTGGTCAAGATCAACCCGATCGCCCCGTGGTCGGACGAGGTCATGCAGGACTACATCGACACCAACGGCGTCCTCGTCAATCCTCTTGTCGACGAAGGCTATCCGTCGATCGGCTGCGCACCGTGCACGGCCAAACCCGAACCCGGATCCGACAAGCGCAGTGGCCGTTGGGCCGGCCGCGCCAAGACAGAATGTGGGCTGCACGCATGACCACCATCGATACCAGCAGAGCAGGCGCCGACGTGTTTATCGACGAGGTACCGGAAGACGAGTTCACCACCCTGGACGCACTCGAATCCGAGGCCATTCACATCTTCCGCGAGGTGGCCGGCGAGTTCGAGCGTCCGGTGATCCTGTTCTCCGGCGGCAAGGACTCCACCGTCCTGCTGCACCTGGCGCTCAAGGCTTTCTGGCCCGCACCGCTGCCGTTCGCGCTGCTGCACGTGGACACCGGCCACAACCTGCCGGAGATCATCGAGTTCCGCGACGAGATCGTCGAGCGGCACAATCTGCGGCTGCACGTGGCGTCGGTGGAGGAATACCTGGCCGACGGCCGGCTGACGGAGCGCCCCGACGGCATCCGCAATCCGCTGCAGACCATCCCACTGCTCGACGCGATCACCGAGAACCGGTTCGACGCGGTGTTCGGCGGCGGTCGCCGCGACGAGGAGCGTTCGCGCGCCAAGGAGCGGATCTTCTCCCTGCGCAACGCCTTCGGCCAGTGGGATCCCAAGCGTCAGCGTCCGGAACTGTGGAACCTGTACAACGGCCGGCACGCACCGGGCGAACACGTGCGTGTGTTCCCGCTGAGCAACTGGACCGAACTCGACATCTGGCGGTACATCGCCCGCGAGCAGGTGCTGCTCGCACCGCTGTACTACGCGCACGAGCGTGAGGTGTACGAGCGCGACGGCATGTGGATGACCTCCGGTTCGTGGGGAGGCCCCCGCGAGGGCGAGACCGTCGAGACCCGCAAGGTGCGCTACCGCACCGTCGGCGACGGATCCACCACCGGCGCAATCCTTTCCGACGCCGACACCAACGAGGCCGTCCTCGACGAGGTGGCCGCGTCCCGACTCACCGAACGCGGCGCCACCCGCGGCGACGACCGCGTGTCCGAGGCCGCCATGGAAGACCGCAAACGCGAAGGATACTTCTGATGAAACACCATCCCGACCTGCTGCGTATCGCCACGGCGGGCAGCGTCGACGACGGCAAGTCCACCCTTGTGGGCCGGCTGCTCTACGACACCAAATCCGTTCTGGCAGACCAGATCGACGCCGTCGTGCGCGCCTCGGTGGACCGCGGCCTCGACGGTCCCGACCTGTCGCTGCTGGTGGACGGTCTGCGCGCCGAACGTGAGCAGGGCATCACCATCGACGTGGCCTACCGCTACTTCGCCACCCCACAGCGCTCGTTCGTCCTCGCCGACACCCCCGGGCATGTGCAGTACACCCGCAACACCGTGTCCGGCGCGTCGACCGCGCAGCTGGTCATCCTGCTGGTGGACGCCCGCAACGGAGTCGTCTCGCAGACCCGCCGGCATGCCGCGGTGATGGCGCTTCTCGGTGTGCCGCAACTGGTTCTGGCCGTCAACAAGATCGACCTCGTCGACAATCCCGCCGAGGTGTTCGCACAGATCTCGCAGGAGTTCGGTGAGCTGACCCGCTCGCTCGGCTGGGCCGACGATCAGGTCATCGAGATCCCGGTGTCGGCGCTGCACGGCGACAATGTGGCCATCAAGTCCGACCGCACCCCGTACTACGACGGCCCGACGCTCATCGAGCATCTGGAGACCGTGCCGAATGTCACCGACCGCCGTCAGGTGGGTCTGCGGTTCCCGGTGCAGTACGTCATCCGTCCCCGCACCGCCGAATACCCCGACTACCGCGGCTATGCCGGGCAGATCGCGGCAGGCCGGGTGTCGGTGGGCGACGAGGTGGTCATCCTGCCGTCGGGCACCCGCACCACGATCAGTCAGATCGACACGCCCGACGGCCAATTGGCCACCGCGCACACCGGCCGCAGCGTCACCCTGCTCCTCGCCGACGACGTGGACGCCTCCCGCGGTGACGTGATCGCCTCCGCTGCCGACGCGCCGGAACCGATTCAGCAGTTCACCGCCACCGTGTGCTGGCTCGCCGAGAAGCCACTGCGTCCCGGCGCCCGACTGCTGCTCAAGCACGGCACCCGCACCACGCAGGCGATCGTCGGCGGGCTCGACGCGCTGTTCGACGAGCAGAACCTGACGCTGGTCGACGCTCCGAACACGGTGGAGCTCAACCAGATCGGCCGGATCTCGGTGCAGACCGCCGAGCCGATCGTCGCCGACGACTATCAGGTGAACCGGGAGTCGGGCAGCTTCTTGCTGATCGACCCGCAGGGCGGCAACACCCTGGCCGCGGGTCTGGTGGGCGACGCACTGTCGCCGCTGCACCTGCAAGAAGCCGAACTCGTCTGACCTGCTGTGCATTCTCCCAAACTGGTGCTCGTCGCGCACGGCAGCCGTGATCCCCGGTTCGCGGCCACCGCGCGGCGAGTACGGTCGGCGGTCGCCGCGGCGATGCCCGGTATCGACGTCGAACTGTCGTACCTGGATCTCAACGATCCGGCCATCGGCACGGTGATCGCCCGGTCCGGCGATTGTGTGGTGGTCCCGCTGCTTTTCGCCGAGGGATTCCATTCCAAGATCGATCTGCCGGCGATCGTCGTCGACAATGCCCGCCCGGGGCAGCGCGTGGTCCAGACCCCGGTGATCGGTTCGCATTCGCTGACCGGCGCCCTCGCTGATCGCCTGGCCGAAGCGGGCCTGCGCGAGGATGACGGCGTACTTCTCTGCGCCGTCGGCTCGTCCGACGCGAGTGCCGACCGCCACGCCCGCCGTCGCTCCATCGAACTCTCGACGCTCCTGCACCGGCCCGTCGACGTCGTGTTCGCCACCAAACTCGGCTCCCGCGACAACGCCCTCAGGAGTTCGGTTCGGAGGCTGAAGGCGGCCGGCGCCGAACGAATCGTGCTCAGCCCGTACTTCCTGTCCGCCGGTCTGCTCACCGAACGCGTCGAAACCGCACTAGATCGCCTGTGCCCCGACGCCCTCGTCGCCGGTCCCCTCGGCGCACACCCCGACGTGGTCGACACCGTCGTCGAGCTGTATGCCGACGCCATCGGCGGCGGCACCCGCGATGACGAAATACTCTCGGGAGGGTTCAGGTACTCCTGAACCGGCACGGTGGCGCCCTAGTCGTCGACGTCGACGCCGTGGTCGCGGGCAAGTCCTGCCAATCCGTCGCTCCAGCCCTGGCCGATCGCGCGGACCTTCCACTGTTCGCGCCCACCTCCGGGTGTGTGCCGATAGATCTCGAACAGGATTGCGGCCCGGATGACCGGTTCCAGCACGGGCCGGAACGTCCAGCGGATACCGAAACTGACGATGCCCGCGCCGTGATCGGTCAATGCGCCGAATCCGTGACCGGCCTCGGTGTCCATCGTCGCCACCACCAGGACCCGGGCCACCGCGGCGGGCACCGCGGCCAGGTGGATCGTCCCCGATTCCCCCATTCCTGTTGCGGTGGCGTACTTTCCGTTGATCCGGACGGCACCGTCCGGTGTCGCGGGCTGGTTGTAGAAGACGAAGTCGGCATCCCCGCGGACCTGCCCGGTGCGGTCGACGAGCAGCAGACTGAGATCGGCGTCGGCGCCCGCGAACTCGAAATAGGTATCGAGCGACTCGACAGCCGAGTCCGGGAGCACGCTGCTTTGACCGGCCGTCATGGTGACGCATTCCGGTTCCGCAGGCGGATTGTCGCCATCCGGAGCAGGCGACGGTGCCGGTGCTGCACCGGATCTCGCGGCCAGCCAGTCCGTGCACGGTGTGAGCAGATATGGATCCGGGAGGTCCTCGCCGAAAGGGGTTTCGGGGTTCGCTGCCTCGCTGACGGCGATGTCGAGTCCGGCGAGCCCGGAAGCGTCCGCGCCGCCCAATCCTTCGTCGTCGGCACCGGCGATCAGTTCGGTCAGTCCCGGAATGCCATTGGTATTCAGCGGTTTCAGCGTCGACGAGACATTACCGGAGACCGTCAGCCGGATACTGGACTGCACGTCCACACCGATGTCGAAAATCCGGAACGCGTCATCAGCGGTGCGCCAGGGTGTGGATTCTACGATGCGGCGGTCCCAGGAGCCGTACGCCACCACACCGAGCCTGCGATCGGGAAACCGCGTGATGACAACGACGTTGGCGGTCATGATCGCTGGTGCGACGGCGAACGCCTCCCGGCAGGTTGCTGCCAGGTTGGCGGCGAGGATGTGCTGCCACCAAGCGGTTCTGTCGCGTTTGGTGAGGGCTTTGAGCGTCGGATTGCCGGCCGCGGTGGTGCTCGGCATCTTGTCAGGGAGCGATTCGATGTCCTGGAGTCTCATCACGATCGACAGCGTCGCCCCGTCCACCCCGACGGCGCATCCGGCGGCCGGATTGTCCGCGAACGCCGTGTTCACAGCCTCGATGACGGTGGTCTCCTCGTTGCGGCACAGGGCATCCCACCAATCCCCGGCCGAGGCCACCAGTGACTGATAGATCAGCGACGTCCGTTCGGTCTCCTCCACGCAGTACGCACTCGCCGCTGCCGCGGCCTGCTCCCGTGCCGCGGCACGTTGCGATCGGGCGAACCTGCCCACCCCACGCAACAGTTCCGCGGTCATCTGCGCCTGCACGGCGTGGATATTCAGCGGGGGCGGCAAGGGTATCTCCGGACGGACCGCGGGCGGCCAGTCGTCGAGATGAACGGTCGTCGACGACGCGTGCAACTGGTTGAGCGACGCGATGGCAGCATCGCGCTCAGCCTGCTGTGCTGCCCGCTCGGCAGCACGTGCCGCGCGCGCCAGTTGCGCCGGTGACGCACCGGGCCGGTGTGTGCGCCGGGTACTGGTACTCCGTCGCCCCCGGGACCGTCCGCCCACCGACTGCGAGGCGTAGAACGGCCCGAACCCGGTGGAGACTCTGGTGCGGCCGCTACCGAAATGCACCCGCGCGGCACGCGGACCCACCGAAGCGCGCACTCCCCGTGTCGACACCCGCACCCGCATTCCGGGCACGCCGACACGGAACCCCATCGCCATTCCGCACTCCATCACTGTCGCCGAAAGTCACCGCCAGACGCCGGAAACCCGCGGTTCAATTTACTGGGACGCATCAGCCGACGTGGACCACTATGTCGACTTGCCTGCGGCAATCGCCTGCACCCACTCACAGCACCACCGGTGGTACCATGTATGGTATGGCTAAGACGACGCTCTATCTTCCCGACGATCTCAAACGTGCCATCGAACTCGAAGCGCGTCGTCAGTCCCTGTCCGAAGCCGAGGTCATTCGTCAGGCACTGCGGTCTTCCCTCGCCGATCAGACTCGTCGCCGCCCCCGCGGTGGTCTGTTCGCGAGCGGCGATCCGGTCGCGGACCGGGTCGATGATCTACTCGCCGACGGCTTCGGTCAGTGATCGTCGACACCAGCGCTCTCCTGGCATTCTTCGACAGCTCAGAACCCACCCATGAGGCAGTCTCGGAGGCCGTCGAATCCACGAGTGAGCCGCTCGTGGTATCGCCGTTCGTGGTCGCCGAACTCGACTACATCGTGTTGACCAGGCACGGATCACGGGCCGAGGCTTTGGTTCTCGATGAATTGTCCTCGGGATCCTGGGAATTGGCGACGTTCGACATCGCCCGGTTCACGACCGCGTCGTCGATCGTCAAGCAGTACGCCGACATACCGATCGGCATCACCGACGCCTCGAACATCGTTCTCGCGGATGCGTATCAAACCCGGACGATCGCGACTCTGGATCGCAGGCACTTCAGCATTCTTCGGCTCCCGGACGGAACCGCGCCTGCTCTTGTGCCGTGAGGCGACGGCATTCACCGCGTCGATGGCCACACCACTACTCTGACGTGCATGCGGCAATTCATCGTCGACGTCGATGGCGCACGGCTGGCGGGAGAAGGTTCCGAGTCACCGGCCGTGGTGCTGGTACACGGTATGGCAGGCGATCGAAGCGACTGGGATGTGCTGGTCCGGGCACTGCCCGACGATCTGCCGCTGCTGCGGTACGACCTGCGTGGCTTCGGGGAGTCCACAGGGCCGGACGGCGTGGAGTTCTCCCATTCCGACGACCTGATCGCCGTTCTCGACGCCCAGGGCATCGACCGGACGGTGCTGGTGGGGGTGTCGATGGGTGGCGCGATCGTCGTCAACACCGCACTCAACCACCCCGACCGGGTGTCGGGACTGGTGCTGATCAGTCCGGCACTGACCGCCTGGCGGTGGTCCCGCGACTGGCGAGCGCGTTGGAAGGACGTCGCCACACTCGTACAGGCGGGTGACATCGACGGCGCCCGCGACCTCTGGTGGACGCACCCCATGTTCGATGCGGTCCGCGAAACCCCGGTCGCCGGTGACTTGCGAATGGCGTTGAACCGCTTCGCCGGCCGTCAATGGCTCGGCGACGACCAGCGTCGCGAACTCCCCGACGCCGAACGACTGCATGCACTCAGCACCCCGACGACCCTGCTCAGCGGCGCCCGCGACGCCGACGACATGTGCCTGATCGCCGACGTGATCGCGGCTGCGGCACCGGATGTCGAACGCATCGACTTCCCCGACGCCGGTCACATGTTGCACTGGGAACGCCCAGCCGACGTGGCCGCCGCGATCACCGGTTCGAGTCATGCGGTCGACTCACCGGACCCTTCGTGACGCGGCCGGCTCGCAAGCTCGCGCACCCGCTCCTCAGGGATCAAGATGGACTCCCCCAACGAAGCCTCGAAGAAGCAAGGGGACCGCATCTTGATCCCCGAGGCCGATGCGACAAAGGCGTGTCGGCGTAATGGTCGGCGGCCGCCGACATCGAGGACCACATCTTGATCCCCGAGGCCGATGCGACGAAGGAGCGAGGGTCACGAGGGGTCCAGCGAGACACACGTCTGACGCAACCCCCTCGTGACTTCACCCATCAGACCGCCGTCAGCGCGGGAACCTTCGTCGCGCGGGCGTAGATCTGTTCTCCGGTCACAAGGTTCAGCGCGTTGGCGTCACCGCGGGTGATCTGTGCGGCGAACTCCTCACCTGAGGCGAGTGACGTCAGTTCGACGCGGGTCTCGAAACCGAGGTGCACCACACGGTCGACGGTGGCCTTGATGATGCCGGTGTCGAGCGCGGCGTCGGCGGCCGGGAGCGCCAGTTCGGGGTTGCGTCCGATGCGGATGTCGTGCGGGCGCACCAACTCTCCATTGAGCCGGACGGTCTGCCCCAGAAACGATGCGACGAACTCGTTCGCCGGGCGATCGTACAGGTCGTCGGGTGAACCGACCTGCTCGATGCGGCCCTTGTTGAGCACCGCGATCCGGTCGGACACGTCGAGTGCCTCCTGCTGGTCATGGGTCACCAGCACGGTGGTCACGCCCACCTCTTCGTGCAAGCGGCGCAACCACTTTCGCAGGTCGTCGCGGACCTTGGCGTCGAGCGCGCCGAACGGTTCGTCGAGCAGCAGCACCTGCGGATCGACCGCCAGTGCCCGGGCCAGCGCCATACGCTGGCGCTGACCACCGGAAAGCTGTGCCGGGTAACGCTTCTGGAAACCGGCGAGCCCGACGATCTCGAGTAGCTCGTCGACCTTGGCGTCGACCTCGTTCTTGGGGCGCTTGCGGATCTTGAGCCCGAACGCCACATTGTCACGGACGGTGAGGTGTTTGAACGCGGCGTAGTGCTGGAACACGAAACCGATGTCGCGTTTCTGCGGCGACGCGGTGGACACGTCGTTGCCCTTGATCACCACGGTGCCCGAGTCGAGGGAGTCGAGGCCCGCGATGGCCCGCAGCAGCGTCGACTTGCCGGAGCCCGACGGTCCGAGCAGCGAGGTCAGCGAGCCGTCGGGGATCTCGATCGACACATCGTCGAGTGCGGCGAAATCTCCGTAGCGCTTGTTGGCGCCGATCACCTGGATGGACATGTCACACACCTTCCTTGGAGCCGGCGGCCCCTGCGAGAACCGCTGTGCCGGCGGAGGAATTGTTGCCGCCCGATGCGGCGGATTCTGTCGGGTCCGCCGACCCGGCGGTACCGGGTTTGGCGGTGTAGGACTGGCTCGCCTCCGCGATGCGGCCCTTGGCGCGGTGTTCGATGAAGGTCATCGCGACCAGCACCAGAATGGCCACGAACATCAGCAGTGTCGCCGCGGCGTATGCGCCGAATTCGTTGTAGTCGTCGGTGTACCGCGAGTGCACCAACAGCGTCAGCGTCTGCGAGACGCCCGGGAAGTTGGACGAGACCATGGTTACAGCGCCGTATTCACCGAGCGAACGCGCGATGGTGAGCACCACGCCGTAGGTCAGGCCCCAGCGGATCGCCGGCAGGGTGATGCGCGAGAACGTCTGCCAGGCGTTGGCGCCGAGGGTGGCGGCGGCCTGTTCCTGTTCGGTACCGATCTCGCGCAGCACCGGCTCCACCTCGCGGACGACGAACGGAAGCGTCACGAAGATGGTGGCCAGCACCAGTCCGGGGAAGCCGAATATGATGCGGAAGCCGAGGCTTTCGATACCACCGAACCAGCCGCCGTGTCCCCACAGCAGGATCAGCGCTACGCCGACCACCACGGGCGAGACCGCGAACGGCAGGTCGACCACAGCCTGCAGGAAACCCTTGCCGGGGAACTTGCCACGGACGAGGGCCAGCGCGGTGGCGATGCCGAAGACCACGTTCAGCGGCACCACGATCGCGACGATGATCAGACTCAGTTGCAGCGCCGAGATGGCGGCGGGGGTGGTGATCCAGTCCCAGAACTGGCCGAAGCCGTGTTCGAAGGAGCGCCAGAAGATCAGCGACACCGGTACCACGAGCAGGATGAACAGGTAGACGAGGGCGACGGTCCGCAAACTCAAGCGGACCCAGGGAGCGATTTTCACTGGTCCTTCTCCTCTCGGACGGACTGCCGCCTGCCGACGATCCGCAGGATGAGCAGTGCGATGAACGCGATGACCAGCAGGACCACCGAGATGGCGGCGGCGTTGACCGGTTCGTCGACCTCGATCTGCTGCTGGATGTACTGGGATGCCACCTGCGTTTCGCCGGGGATGTTGCCACCGATCAGCACCACCGACCCGAATTCGCCGATCGCCCGGGTGAAGGCGAGGCCCGCACCGGTGAGGATCGACGGCAGCAACGCGGGCAGCACGATCTTGGTGAAGGTGGTGACATTGCTGGCGCCGAGCACCGCCGCGGCCTCCTCGACGTCTCTGTCGAGTTCGAGTAGCACCGGCTGCACCTGCCGCACCACGAACGGCAGCGTGACGAAGGTCAGCGCGATGACCAGCGCGGGCTGGGTGGCGTTGAGCTGGATGTCGATCGGGCTGTTGGGTCCGTACAGCGACAGCAACACGAGGCTCGCGACGATTGTCGGCAGCGCGAACGGCAGGTCGATGATCGCGTTGACGAATGCCTTGCCGGGGAACTCGTCACGCACCAGCACCCAGGCGATGAGCGTGCCGAAGACGACGTTGATCAGGGCGACGACGAGCGAGACCCATACGGTGATCGTCAGTGCGTCGATCGCGGCGTCGTCGGTGATGGCGTCCCAGAAGCCGCTCCAGCCGTTGTCGAACGACTGCACGGTGATCGCGGCGAGCGGCAGCAGCACGATGACGCTGAGCCACAGCCAGGCGACACCGATCTGGGCGGGTGACACACCGCTGAAGGTGCGCGACCGGCCGAGGAATCCCCCGGGTGCGCCCGCGCCCGTGGGTGTGTGTTCGGTTGCGATGCTCACTGTCGCCCTCCGGAGTTGTAGATCTTGGTGATGGCGCCCTTGGAGCCGAAGAGCGCGCCGTCGACCGCTTTCCAGCCGGTCAGGTCCTTGCCGTCGTTCTTGGCCGCGGTGCCTTCACCGAGCACCTTGCCGATCTCGTCGATGGTCCACAGCTTCTCGATATGGCCGGGGAACTGGTCGGCCGTCTCTGCGATGACCTCGGGTACCACCGGCCGGAACCCCTGCTTGGCCCAGAGCCGCTGTGCCTCGGGGGTGAACAGGAAGTCGACGAATGCCTTGGCCGCGGTCTTATGGTCCGAGGTGTTCACGACGGCCGCCGGGTTCTCGATCTTGAAGGTCTGCGGCGGCAGCACGTAGTCGACCTGCTGATTCTTCGATGACGTCGCGTTCTGCCGTTCGAGCATGATCGCTTCGTTCTCGTAGCTGATCAGCACGTCGCCCTGGCCCTGCTCGAATGCGGTGGTCGCTTCGCGGCCCGATTTGGGCACGACGGTCACGTGATTGCGGATCAGCTCGCTCACGTAGTCGAGGCCGGCCTGCACGTCTCGGCCACCGTTGCTCTTCGCCGAGAACGGGGCGAGCAGGTTCCACTTCGCCGAACCCGAGCTGCCCGGGTTGGGGGTGACCACCTGAACACCGGGCTTGAGCAGATCGTCCCAGTCCTTGATGTTCTTGGGGTTGCCCTTGCGTACCACCAGCGCGACCACCGAACCGAACGGCGTCGACTTGTTGGGCGCCTGGTCCTGCCAGTCCTTGTCGACGACGCCCTCTTTGACGAGGCGGGTGATGTCGGGTTCGACGGAGAAGTTGACGACGTCCGCGGGAACCCGGCGCGCAACCTTGCGGGACTGGTCGCCCGACGCCCCGTAGGACTGGGAGAATCCCACGTCGCGCCCCTCATCGGTTTCCCTGAAGGCCGGGATGATCAGGTCGAATCCGGCCTTGGGGACGGCGTACGCAACAAGGTTGATGTGCTGGCTGCCGCTGGAGATGTCCTCACCACCGGGTTCGTCGGTCGATCCGCCGCCGCAGGCGGTCACGGTGCCGGCCGCGCAGAGCGCGACCAGTCCGGTCGCCATGGCACGCCATGATCTGGCCCTTCTGTTCATTGCTCTCCTCACCGGCATGGTCGACTCCCCCGTCGGGAGCCATGAAGACTGATGCCGATACAAGCTAGCAATGTCAGAGCGTCGGGAGGCGCCTTGCAATCACGCTGATCCGAACCCTGCTGACCTGGGGTTTCAGCGGGTGATCAGCCACGCGATGATCACCAGAATAATGAGCGCGAGCAGCGCCATCGTCACACGCGAACGAATCATCAGCTACAGCCCAGTCCCATCGTCGTCGAGAAACCGCCGCCGGTCGACAAGACCGGTCATCGCCTCTACCAGCAGATTCAGCACCACCGCGGCCCCGACGGCCAACGGCACCACCACGACGAGGGTCACCAGCAGTTGCGGCACGAACGACAGTCCGGTCAGCCACTCCTCGACACCGTCCCACCAATCCAGGAACGCCGTCACTGCCATCTCACCTCGCCGGTCCGCATCCGTGCGGAACTTTCATTCATCCTGATCGCAATCCTACGTCCACCCACCATCTTGATCCCCGAGACCAAAGCAGTGAGAAGCGGACACCTTCTTGATCCCTGAAGCCGAAGCAACGAACGAACAGACACCTCCTCGATCCCTAAAGCCGAAGCAACGAACGAGCGGACACCTTCTTGATCCCAGAGACCGAAGCAACGAACGAGCGGACACCTTCTTGATCCCTGAGGCCGAAGCGACGGAGGAGCGAGGGTCACGAAGGGTCAGGTGACCTTTCGAATCCTGACGCACCCACCTCAAACCCGCACCCAGCGGTTCACACCACCGCCAGCCCCCGCCGCCGCAGCAACGGATCGACACTCGGCGTACGCCCGATCAGTTCCCGGTGCGCGACAAGCGGATCCACACTGTCACCACGCGAGAGCGTCGACTCAACGAACCGCCGACCGTTCTCGCGCGACAACCCGCCCTCGGCGAGGAACCACTGCTCGGTCTCGGCGTCGAGGATCTCCGACCAGATATACGAGTAGTACCCGGCCGAGTACCCCCCACCGAAGATGTGGTTGAAGTACGCCGTGCGATACCGCGGTGGAATGAGATCGGACGCCAGCCCCGCCTTCACCAGCGCACCACGCTCGAACGCCTCGACATCGGTGACCGCTTCGGCCTCCTGGGTGCTCAGCCGATGCCACGCCAGATCCAGCACTGCCGCCGCCAGATATTCGATAGTGCCGTGCGCGGTTTCGGTGTTGGCCGCCTCACGCGCGGCCTGCGCCAGTTCGACGGGAATCGGTTCACCGGTACCGTGATGCCGGGCGTAGTGAGCAAGCACGTCGGAGTGCAGCACCCACATCTCGTTGACCTGCGACGGGAATTCGACGAAGTCACGCGGCACCGAGGTACCCGATTGCGACGGATACTCCACCGACGACAGCAACCCGTGCAGCGTGTGCCCGAATTCGTGGAACAGCGTCGTCAACTGGTCGGTTGACAGCAGACACGGCTCACCCGCGTCGGGTTTGGTCAGATTCAGCACGTTGACGATCACCGGTGTGCTGCGCAGCGCGGCCGACTGGTCGACGATGCTGTTCATCCACGCCCCACCACGTTTGGACGGCCGGGCATAGAAATCACCGAGATACAGCCCGACGCTGGTGCCGGCATCGTCATGGACCTCCCACGCCCGCACGTCGGGGTGGTAGCCGTGTAGGTCGGGGCGTGGGGAGAACCGCAGCCCGTACAGCACACCCGCGGCGTAGAACACACCGTCGTTGAGTACCCGGTCGAGTTCGCAGTAGTCGGTGAACGCGCTCAGGTCGACCGAGGCATTGGCCTTGCGCTCCTGCGCAAGCCAGTAGGTGACATCCGCGGGACCGAGCGCACCGCCCGCGAGTTCGCTGAGCCGCGCGAGCTCAGAAGAACCCGCCCGCATCGCCGACGCGGCCAGCTCGGTGAGCAGCTTGTCGACGGCGTCGGGGCCGGGTGCGGTTTCCTCGGCGATCACGTAGTCGGCGTGTGTCCGGTAGCCGAGCAGTTCAGCTCGGCGGGCCCGCAGCCGCACGATCTCCAACACGATGTCGCGGGTGTCGAAATCATTACCGCGCAGGCATCGTCGTACCGACGCATCGAGAATCCGTTGCCGCAGTGCGGGATCGGCCAGGGAGGCGAGCACCGACTGGCTCGTCGGAAGTTGCAGCGCCAGAAGATGTTTGCCGTCATGTCCGGCTTCAGTGGCGGCCCGGGCGGCGGCGGCGATCTCGGCGGCCGACAACCCGTCGACTTCGGCGACGTCGTCGACAAGCACGGCGGAGTCGTTGGTGTCGTCGAGGAGAAGCTGCGAGAACGTGGTGGTCAGGTATGCCAGCCGCGAGGAGATCTCCCGTATCTGTGCCTGTCCGTCCGGCGCGAGTCCGGCCCCCGACCGCACCGAGCTGCGGTACTGCTTGTCGAGCAACCGGCGCTGCGGCTCGGACAGCCCGAGTTCATCGGCCCGCTCGTGCAGCGACGAAATACGTGCGAACAGTTCGGGATTCATCGCGATGGTGTTGAAGTGATCGGTGAGCGCCGTCGACAGGTGCTGGGCGATCTCGTTGCGTTTCGGATTGGTGTCCGGGCCGACGAGGTTGAAGAAGACACCGCTCACCCGTGCCAGGTCCCGGCCGCACAACTCCAGCGCCTCGGCGGTGTTGGCGAATGTCGCGGGTCCGGGATCGGCCGCGATCTGTTCCACCTCTGCGAGGTGTGTCGCCATCGCCTCGGTGAATGCGGGCAGGAAATCATCGTCGGAGATCGACGCGAAATCGGGCAGACCGTGCGGCAGTTCCGACTGCGCGAGAACGGGATTCATCTCACTTGCCCTTCGGCTTGTCGCCGGACTGATCGGTCGAGAGCGCCGCGACGAATGCTTCCTGCGGCACATCGACGCGACCGATCGTCTTCATCCGCTTCTTGCCCTCCTTCTGCTTCTCAAGCAGTTTGCGTTTACGGGAGATGTCACCGCCGTAGCACTTGGCGAGAACATCCTTTCGGATGGCCCGGATGTTCTCACGCGCAATGATCTTCGAGCCGATCGCCGCCTGGATCGGCACCTCGAACTGCTGGCGCGGGATGAGTTCCTTGAGTTTGAGGGCCATCTTGTTGCCGTACGTGTAGGCCGCGTCCTTGTGCACGATGGCGCTGAACGCGTCCACCGCCTCACCCTGCAGCAGGATGTCGACCTTCACCAGGTCGGCTTCCTGTTCGCCGGCCTCCTCGTAGTCGAGGCTGGCGTAGCCGCGGGTGCGCGATTTGAGTGCGTCGAAGAAATCGAAGATGATCTCGGCGAGCGGCATCGTGTACCGCATTTCGACGCGGGTCTCGGACAGATAGTCCATGCCACCGAGGTCGCCACGCCGGGACTGACATAGTTCCATGATGGCGCCGATGAATTCGCTCGGCGCGATGATCGTCATCTTCACGATGGGCTCGAAGATGGTGCGCGACTTACCTTCCGGCCAGTCCGACGGGTTGGTGAC
>NZ_JAGQTN010000135.1 GCF_020438995.1 Gordonia sp. (in: high G+C Gram-positive bacteria) | reverse complement strand
CCGGACCGATCCTGGCTCAGCGGGCCGTCCAGATCGCCGACGACGACACCGCCGACACCCTGCACGAACGGATCAAGATCATCGAGCGCGAACTGCTCGCAGACATGGTGACCGCCCTGGTCGCCAAAGGTGTTGTCATCGAAGGACGAAAGGCCCGCATCCCGTGAACGCTCCTCTCTCAGCCGACGGCCGCCGACCCATCCGCCGGGCGCTCGTGAGTGTCTACGACAAGAGCGGGCTGCCCGAACTCGCCGCAGCCCTGCACGCGGCGGGGGTGGAGATCGTCTCCACCGGCTCCACCGCCAAGACCATCGCCGACACCGGCGTCCCGGTCATCGAGGTGTCCACCCTCACCGGATTCCCCGAATGCCTTGAGGGACGGGTCAAGACGCTCCATCCCAAGGTGCACGCCGGCATCCTCGCCGACACCCGCAAGGACGATCACCTGAGCCAGCTCGCCGAGCTCGGTGTCGAGGCCTTCGAACTAGTCGTGGTCAACCTGTACCCGTTCACCCAGACGGTGGCTTCCGGTGCCTCGCCGGACGAGTGCGTCGAGCAGATCGACATCGGCGGACCGTCGATGGTGCGCGGTGCGGCCAAGAACCATCCGTCGGTGGCTGTGGTGGTCAACCCCGGTGACTACGACGACGTGACCGCGGCCCTCGGCGCCGGCGGCTTCACCCTCGCACAGCGTAAGCAGCTGGCGGCCAAGGCTTTCCGTCACACGGCCGACTACGATGTGGCCGTCGCGTCGTGGATGTCGAGCGTCGTGGCGCCGTCGGAGGACGGCAGCGTGTTCCCCGAATGGGCCGGAGCGAGCTGGGAACGCAAGGACGTGCTGCGGTACGGCGAGAACCCGCACCAGGCCGCCGCGCTCTACCAGTCGGTGCACGCGCCGTCGGGTCTGGCCACCGCCGAGCAACTGCACGGCAAGCAGATGAGTTTCAACAACTACACCGATGCCGACGCCGCCTGGCGCAGCGCCCACGACTTCGACGGTCCCGCGGTGGCGATCATCAAGCACGCCAACCCCTGTGGCATCGCCGTCGGTGCCGACATCGGCGAGGCGCACCGCAAGGCACACGCGTGCGATCCGGTCAGCGCGTACGGCGGCGTGATCGCGGCCAACCGCGAGATCACCGTCGAGATGGCCGAACAGGTCGCCGAGATCTTCACCGAGGTGCTTATCGCTCCCGGTTTCGCCGACGGCGCGCTGTCGGTGCTCACCCGCAAGAAGAACATCCGCGTGCTGCGGGCGGTGCCGCCTACGCCGGGTGGGGTGGAGACCCGTCCGGTGTCCGGCGGCCTGCTGATCCAGCAACGCGACGTGATCGACGCCGAGGGCGACGACCCGGCAAACTGGACCCTCGCCGCCGGTGACCCGGCCGACGCCGACACCCTCGCCGACCTCGAATTCGCCTGGCGCGCATGCCGAGCCGTCAAGTCCAATGCCATCCTGCTGGCATCGGGCGGCGCGTCGGTGGGCGTGGGCATGGGCCAGGTCAACCGGGTCGATTCGGCGCATCTGGCCGTCAACCGGGCGGGGGAGCGCGCCCAGGGCAGCGTCGCCGCCTCCGACGCATTCTTCCCGTTCCCCGACGGCCTGCAGGTATTGATCAACGGCGGCGTCAAAGCCGTTGTACAGCCCGGTGGTTCGATCCGTGACACCGAGGTGATCGCAGCTGCCGCAGAGGCCGGAGTCACCCTCTACCTCACGGGCGCCCGCCATTTCGCCCACTGATCGTCCGGCCGTGCCCCGGTCGGGTGCCTCGGGTCACCGGACCCCTCGTGACCCTCGCTCGTTCCTCGCATCGGCCTCGGGGATCAAGAATCCTCCCGCCATCTTGATCGCTGAGGGTCCTTGCGCTCTCGTGGTGGGTGAGGGCTTTCCCGTCATCTTGATCCCTGAGGAGCGGTCTGCGAGCTTGCGAGCCGACCGCGACGCGTTGGGTCCGGTGACCCTCCGCTCTCAACGCGGCCACCTCCTATGAACCCGGTCACCGAATTCATCTTCCTGCTCGCCGCGGGTTTCGGGGCCGGGCTGATCGGTTTTGTGACGGGTCTGGCGTCGGTGGTGAGCTATCCGGCGCTACTGGCCGTGGGCCTGAGTCCGGTGGCGGCGAACGTCACCAACACGGTGTCGGTGGTGGCGGTCGGTATCGGCAGCACCTCCAAGGCGGGAAAGGCGCTGTTCGACGGTGAGCGGCGCCGCACCTGGTCGGGCATCGCCGCATCACTGATCGGCGGTGTCATCGGCGCCGCGGCGCTGCTGCTCGGCTCCGAGGACTCGTTCGAGATCATCGTCCCGTTCCTGGTGGCGATCGCCGCCCTGGCGCTGCTATGTCAGCCCGCGTTGCGCAGGATCGCCACGCACGAGGATCGGCCGTGGCTGTTCTTCCTCGGGATGCTGGCCATCTCGGTGTACGGAGGCTACTTCGGCGCCGGTGCCGGAATCATGGTGCTGGCGCTGATGCTGATCGTCACCAGTGAACCACTGTGGAAGGCAGCACTTTCCAAGTCACTGTTCCTCGGCATCTCCAATACAGTTGCCGCCGTGGCCTTCATGATCTGGGGCCCGGTCGACTGGTGGGCGGCACTGGCGATGGGCATCGGCTGTTTCGCCGGCGGCTGGTGCGGCCCGCCCGTGGTCAAGCGGCTGCCCGAACGCCCGCTGCGCATCACCATCGGCATCGGCGGCCTGCTCCTGGCCGTCTGGCTCGCTGTCCGCTGAGGTCTGCGGTTGCGGCCGGGTTCGTCGGGACCCGGCCGCACCGCGTCGGGTGTGGTGCACCCATCGCAGTGTGACTGACATCGCCCGGCGGCGCGGACATTACTTCACCGCGAAGTTAACTCTGTCCCTCGTCCTTCCATCGGACTACATCTTCTCGGGTGAGTCTGACTTCTGAACCGCTGCTCGACGCCGCGGCACCGCCCGCACCGGGCCGGGCCGACGCGTCCTCGCGTCTGCGGACCCTGGGATCCCAATGGGGACTGCCGCTGCTGTCGGTGGTGGTGTTCCTGATCGTGTACCAGCTCGTCGCCATCAGCGGCATCTGGAGCGAAACCTTCGTACCCAAGATCGGCACGGTCTGGGACGCCTTCATCGACTTGTCGACCACGCACGACGGGGTGCGCGGGTACGCCGACTACTTCTGGTGGGAACACCTGTACATGACGTTGCGCAGGGTACTGGCGGGCGTGGTGATCGGTGTGGTCGCCGGTGTGCTGCTGGGTCTGGCGATGGGTTCGGTCACCTGGCTGCGCCGCTTGCTGGAGCCGTGGCTGACGTTCCTGCGGGCGCTGCCGCCGCTGGCCTACTTCTTCCTGCTGGTGATCTGGCTGGGCATCGACGAGTCGCCCAAGGTCACGCTGTTGGCACTGGCCGCGCTGCCGCCGGCGGCGGTGGCCACCACCGCGGCCGTCAGTGCCGCGCCGGTGGCGCTCATCGAGGCGGCCCGGGCGCTCGGCGCCTCCCGCACCGAGGTGATCCGCGATGTCGTGGTGCCCGCCGCGCTGCCCGAGACGTTCACCGGTATCCGGTTGGCCGTCGGCATGGCGTACTCGTCGGTGGTGGCCGCCGAACTGTTCAACGGCATCCCCGGAATCGGTGGTGTGGTCAAGGACGCCAGTAATTACAACAACACCCCCGTCGTCCTGGTCGGCATCGTGCTGATCGGTCTGTCCGGTCTGATCATCGACGGGG
>NZ_JAGQTN010000134.1 GCF_020438995.1 Gordonia sp. (in: high G+C Gram-positive bacteria) | reverse complement strand
CGAAACCCCGCCCACCCGAACGGACCTCGGGAACACCGGCACGCCCAACACCACTAAACAGCTTGCACAACAGTCAAATTCGGAGCCAAACCCGATACGCCACCACTACTCGCGGATCTAGGTCAGACCACCATCTGGGCCCACTCAACAGGCAACGGCCACCTCATGAAATTTTGAGGCTAGTGCCTGAGAATCACGACCGGCAACACGCTGACCAGCACCAACGATCACCGGCACCGCGAAAACGGCCTCGAGAGGTCCAACTCAGGTCAGACCACCACCTGGGCCCAACTCAACAGGCAACAGCCACCTCAAGAAATTTTGAGGCTAGAATCCATAGATATCGCGAAAGATATCGTCTATCTCTACCTTGTACTGGCTGGAAGGTTCGCGACCTGCATACATTTCATCGATGATCGTAGCAGTATTGATCTCGACCTGCCTGCGCAACTTGACAGGGGGGATTAAAAGCGGCACCTTCTTTAGGTAATTCGCAGAGTTATTGGCTGTCGGATTTATGGTCTTGATTAGATGGGTTGCGGTGGGTGAATTGAGAAACCCGAGCAGCAGTAACTCATCTTCGGGATTGTATGGAAAAACTCCAACTATTGCTTGGTCAAAGAGTTCGCCGCTAATTTGGCAGGCACGAAGTACTCCACCTGAAACCATTGGGACCGCGATTCCGTGTCTAAAGTAGTAGCGCATGTTCTGCAGCCTTGCTTTTTTGTTCGTGCGATACTTGACGAGTGCGTCTTCGCTCCAGTCCATGTACCAGCGAGGAAGGCTAACAAAACGATCGGGACCGCCCTTGCGTACTGGTACGAAGTGTCGGACATTTGCAATTCCGTTAAGGGCCTCGTCAGCATTCGGGATGTGGTCAGCAATCTTTCGAGGATCAACTCGCGCATATCGCTTAGCGTTTCGGGCTGTGGGATCTGCATTTCGTAGAAAGCTGAGATCATTGCCTGAGTAGAAACCAGTAACGCATGCTGCGATATCGCCGATCCTGGTCGGTGCGGTATTGATCAAGTCAGTGGCCGTTCGAAAATCTGACAGTAGGAAGGCGGATCCAATACTAGTCAAGACGGAATATTGACTAATTGAAAGCGTGGAACCCGTCGAAGCCTTGGTAAGCTCATTGATTGAACTGATTCCGAATCGAGCGTTAAACTGGTTCGTCCGACATTTATCCTCATCGAGATCTCGTTCGAATGTAATGATGCATAGTTTTGCGTACCCCATGCCGATACCAGGAAAGAGTCTTGAGGGAAATACCACTAGGTCAATTATTCGAGATTCAGTAAGGAGGGCGTGCCGAAGATATTTGTGTCGGTGTAGGTAAAGAAAGGTTTCGGGCACAATGAAAACTGCACGTCCTCCGGGTTTTAGGGAATGCAGCGCACGGTACATGAATAATGTGTATGTTTCGCGCACGTATAATCCCGTGTATTCACGCTGCAGCTTATCCCGTCGTGCATGATCGAGCCATGCGCCATAAGGTGGGTTGGCGATGACCCTGTCGTAGCTACGGAGGGTTGCGTCAATGAAGTCTTCGGTAAAGAGTCGAATTCGTCTGTCGTTCGAATAGCGGGTCGAGAGTTGATTGCTGAGGTCACGTTGCACTTCGTATCCATCAACTGTGATGTCAGGATAACGCGCGAGAGTCGCATCAATTAACAACCCGGTGCCAGCGGCCGGCTCAAGTACATGATCGCCTGGATTTGCATCGATGCGATCAACCAGGTAGTTGACAAGCGTCTCGGAATAGGTATGATATGCCTGGTAGTTGTCGCGCGCAGATTTCATCACCATTCTACATACCGTCCAAGTCCTGAATCAACTATATGTTTCGCGGTGCTGGTATCGAGGTCGGTCAGCCAGTCAACATTACTTCTCATCCATTCACGCAGGTTGAACCCGGAGTAGTGGGAGATCTGATCGTAGGTTTCGTCACCGCAGAATGCTTCCCATATCCCGGAGCGCTGGAGTGTTCGAAAGTAGGCATTGTTTTGATCCTCTTCCGCCCTCACCCAGAGCAAGCAGCGGCTGTCCTTGTCGAACGCGCGGTAGATTGAAGCGACGAGGAGTAGCCTGTTGGTGTTGCCTTTTTCGTTCGAACCAAATGCGCTCTTGAAGTCGACTGCGAACTGAGTGCTATCGAATTGGAAATGTAGGTCTAGTGCGAGGTTTATTTCACCTGAATTTACTAGCGCCCACACCTTGTCGTAGTAGGCTTTCAGTTCGATATGCTGTGCGGCTGAAATTGGTAGTTCAGATATGTAGGCTTCCACCTCGTTTGCGAGGGCTAATTTCACGTCTTTGAATAAGGGGGGGATGACGGGCTGAACCGTAGATACTGGATACTCAAAGCAGAGCTTGCAGAACGGCTGCCAAAGTTCGCCAATACGTCGCGAGAATGTCATGTAGTCGTATGGCCAGACTTCGTTTCGGGTCTCAACCATGACAACCGCGTTAGCGTAATTTAGCATGAGCAGTGCAGATAGTTGCTCCTCGCTGTCCCACGATTCGGCAGCAGATTTTGCACGAACACCTTCAACTACTTGGCGGTATGCCTCGGTTGATGCCTTGTTGATATGGCTCGCGCGATCCTTGAACTGGGATTCACCGAATCTACGCCGTGTCTCGGACATAGTTTCTGCTGCTCGTTCGCGAAAATAGGCCATGACATCGGGCTTTCGTTCCGCAAGCTTGCGGTCGACTGTGATCACAGTAGGCGAGTCTACTGGTCGATCAGTCGCGGTCGGCTCCGGGATCGAGCCTATTGGAGGGAGGAGGACCTTCTGGCGGGCTGTCGTCGATTATCCGGTCCAGGTCGGACGCTATGCCGGGTCGCGCAGGATGGGCCGGGAACCGAACGCACGGGCCTGGGCGCCGGTGAGTATCGACGACGGGAGGGCGTCGGACAGGAGCCGGCGGACGAGAGCCGGGTCGGGGTCGAGGGGGCCGTCGGAACCGGCGATGACGACGTTGCCGGTGCGGCGGCCTTTGAGCATCGACGGGTCGGCGATGACGGCGACGTTGGTGAAGGTGTCGGCGACCGTGGCGACCTCGGCGCGGGCGCGGCGCAGGGTGCGGTCGTCGCCGCAGTTGGCCAGGTACAGCCCACCCGGGGCCAGGACTCTGTGGACGTGGGCGGTGAACTCGCGGGTGGTCAGGTGATCAGGGGTGACGGCGTCGCTGAACGCGTCGCGCACGATGACCTCGCGGGAGCCGTCGTGGGCGGATTCGAGGACCTCGCGGGCGTCGCCGACGCGGATGCGTAGCAAAGGGGATCGGGGGAGGGCGAACCATTCGCGGACCAGCCTGGCGAGGGTGGCGTCGACCTCCACCGCCACCTGCCGGGTAGCGGGATAGCGCGCCGCCAGGTAGCGGGGCAGTGAGCAGGCGGCCCCGCCCAGATGCAGTACCCGCAACGACGCCGACGGTTCGTAGCGCTGCTCGATGACCGCGACCATCTGCCGCATGTAGTCGAAGTCGAGAAGCAGCGGATCGTCGGGGTCGATGTGCGAGCTGTGGGCGCCGTTGATGGTGAGCAGCCAACCGCCGGCGATCGGGTCGGGTGCGAGCTCGCAGGTACCCGAATCGATCCGATGCACTCCGGGCGCCGGAGTCGGCTGGGTCTTGGACACAGCGACGAGTGTAGGGACGCCGCACCGGTTGCTACGCTCCGGCGCGTGGATTCTGTTGCCGTCGGCCTGGTGGCCGGCTACGCCGCCGACCGTATGCTGGGCGATCCGCGGCGCTTCCATCCGGTCGCCGGGCTCGGCCGGATTCTCGGCAGCCTGGAGCGAGAACTCTACCGTGACACTCGCAGCGCGGGCGTTGCGTACGCGGCGGTGGCCGTCGGCGGCATGGGCCTGGCGTCGGCGCTGGTGACGCGACGACTGCGCTCGATCGAACCGGTGCTGGTGGCGACGGCGACGTGGGCGGTGCTCGGTGGCACCACACTCGCCGGGGTCGGGGAGCAGATGGCCGACAACCTCGATGCCGGGGACATCGACGCGGCCCGCGCCCTGATCCCCAGCCTGTGCGGCCGCGACCCGCGGTCGCTCGACGCGGACGGCATGTGCCGGGCCGCCGTCGAGTCGATCGCAGAGAACACCTCCGATGCGACCGTCGCGCCTGTCGTATGGGGTGCAGTCGCCGGAGTACCCGGCCTCGTCGCGTATCGCACCGTCAACACGCTCGACGCGATGGTCGGCTACAGGTCGGCGCGCTACCTGAACTTCGGCTGGGCCAGTGCCCGGTTCGACGACCTGGCCAACGTCGTACCGGCGCGGCTCAGCGGACTTCTCGTGGTGGTGCTGGGACCGGATCCGGCGTCGTCGTGGGCTGCGTGGCATCGCGATGCCGGTAAACATCCGAGCCCCAACGCGGGCGTGGTGGAGGCCTCGTTCGCCGGTGCGCTCGGCATCGGGCTCGGTGGGCGCACCGTGTACGCGCATGGCGAGGAGATGCGTCCGCAGCTCGGCTCCGGGCCCGCGCCCGGGTCGCAGGATCTGCGGGCGGCGGTGCGACTGTCCCGGCGCGTGCAGACCGGCACGGTTGTCGTCGCCGTCGGTTACCGACTGCTGCGTGCGGTG
>NZ_JAGQTN010000133.1 GCF_020438995.1 Gordonia sp. (in: high G+C Gram-positive bacteria) | reverse complement strand
CGCAGATGACGTGGCTGGGACGGTGGTGGACAGGGCGCGCGCGGCGGGCTGGTCCGAGCACGATCCGCGTTACCTCGGACTCGCGGCGGGCGATGCGGCGCAGGCGTTTCTGGCGGCTGTCGGCGGGCGGCATACCCGGTGACTCAGGATGCGAATGACTGGTTCGATATCGGCGCGTATTTCCTGATCGCGTTGCCGGGGATTTTGGCTGCGGTGTTCACGTGGCGGATCAAGGTTCAGGCCAATGAGATCCGCGATCAGGTCACCAATGATCACAATACGAATCTGCGTGATGACATTGATCGGCTCGCGGCCCGTGTCGAGGTGGCGGTGGCGGCGGTGGAGGGCCTGGCCCGTCAGCGTGATCAGGATGCGCTGGCGATCGTCGACCTGGATCGGCGGACCAACCGTATCGGTGAGGAGGTCCGCACCGACCGCGCGCAGCTGCTCAAGGTGCAGGCCGACCTGTACCAGCTGGAGGCCGGGGCCAGGCGTGTGGTGACCAGGTATCACCCGGAAGAGGGAGAGACGTTGTGACGACCCCGAATCTGCCTGATGCGTCGAACCTTCCCGAAGGGGTGCTGACCATCGGTGAGCTGCCCGCTCATCATCAGAATCTGAATCCGGAGGTGGTGGCCGATCAGACCAAGGACAAGATCGGCGACCAGCTGCTGGCCACCCCCGGCGGCACGATGACCAACGGCCCGATGACAGCGATCACCACCATGTTCGGTGAGTTGCTCGGCGACATCGCCGACGACTCGTCGGCGACGACTGTCGAGGAACCGGCTGATGTGCAGCCGCTGGTGCAGAACTTCTTCGGCGGCGCAGCATCGAATCTCGGGAATCTGCTGCTGGAATTCTTACTCGGCGGCGGCGCATTGGCGCCAATGTCGTTGGTGGAAAACCTGATCACCGGCATCTTCTCGGGCTGGTTTGGTTCGGCCCCGGATGAGTCGACTCCCGAGCGTGCGAACTACACCATCAGAGCGATCAAGGATGCGGTGCTCAACGGCTACATCGTGTCCACGTTCACCTCGTCGGGGGTGTTCACGGTCACTGATCAGATGACGGAATTGGTGGTGATCTGCGTCGGGGGTGGACGTACCGGATCGTCGGGTGTGTGGAGTCAGTATGGTGCGGGCGGTGCGGGCGGTGTCGGAGGCGGATACCAGGTGTACACGCTGGATGTGTCCGAGATATTGGACGGCGAATCGTCGGTGGATGTGCCGGTGACCATCGCGGCAGAGAACGGGGATACGTCATTTGGCTCATTCGCGGCGTCATTTCCTGGCGCTGGAGGCATCGCGAGTCCGTATGGGTTCACGCCGACATCATCGTCTCCCGGTGCGGGCGGTGCGGGCGGAACCTCGATCCCCGCGGGGTCCGGCTTCTACAACCCGGCTCCGGGGGCAGCTGGTGAGCCGTCTGCGGTGGCAGCTGGTGGCCTGGGTGGTGCTCCCCGGTCACGCGGCGGGAACGGTAATAGTGCTGATCCGGCGGCGGTCACGAAAAGTGGCGGATCCGGTGCGGGTGGCGGTGGGTCGGCGAGTGATCTGTTGTCCGGCAACAAGGGCGGCGCGGGCGGCAACGGCGGCTACCCCGGGGGTGGTGGTGGCGGGGGTGGCGGCGCAGGTGGCGGCGCAGGTGCCGCCCCTGGTGCCGGCGGATACGGCGCGCCCGGAGTGTTCTTCGCCTTGAGGAAAGAACGGTCATGATTGACGCAATATTGTTGTGGGAGAACGACTCCCGTTACTGTCCGGTAACCAACCTGTACCGGTGCGCTGATGGCCGGCACCTGCTGGTCACCTACCCGCGGTTGGATGTGCTCGGCACCATCGCTGGTCTCCCCGGCATGGCCGAAACGCTCGAAGCGGTCGGTATCCAGGTCGGCCCCCACTCGCAGCATCAGGCCGAACAACTGTGCACCGAGGTGTTTCTCGCCGACGAGAACGGGTGCGTCGTCGATGCTGACGGGGACCCCGCCAACGGCATGACCGCGCTCCTGCGGTGCGCATCTGCGGTCCCGATCCATGAAGCGCTCGCCCAGCTCGGCTACCGCGAGGTCCGCCCGACCGTAGAGGAGCAATGATGGCTGGTCACCGGCCCGCACACGAGGCACTCATCCTGTCCCGGGGTGCGGACTTCGTCCATTCCTGGACCATTGCCGACCTTGACCCCGACCTCGACCCGGCGGTGGTGGCGCGGATCGAGTTCGCCCGCAACCCCGCCACCACCGCCGCGGTCATCACCACCTGGACGGCATCGGAGATCACCGCCCGCACCATCGCATTCCGGCAGGAATCGGCGGTGTGCGACGCACTGCCGGCGGGGTTGCGGTACCGGCTGATGCTGACCGTCCCCCAGACCGGTGACGACCTCGACATCTGCCTCGCGGTCGGCAACGTCCACCGAATCCAATAGCAGTACAAAAGAGATAGGAGAAGTGCATGCCACTGTCGCAAGGTTCAACCAAGGAGGCCCTGGCCGGGGACCTCGCCGTAAAGGCCACCTGGGTCGCGGCGATGACGTCGGCATCAGCGGAGGCATCCGCTGCCCGCAAACAGACCACCTGGTCGTCGGGTACGGCCGGGGATGGTGTCTACACCGGATCGCAGGTGGAGATCGACGTCCCGGCCGGCGTGTACACGCATATCGGATACTTCCTCGCGTCCACGGGCGGCTCGCTGGTGCAGGTGAACGAGATCAAGGCCGGTGGCTCACCTGCGCCGCAGGAGTTCACGGGCGCGGGCAAGCTGCTTGTGACACCGCAGATCGAGGTCGACTAACCGATGTCGGTGTCGTCTCTGCCGTCGATGGCCGGGTCGGTGTCGTCTCTGCCGTCGATGGCCGGGTCGGTGTCGTCCCTGCCGCCGGGCACGATCCCGCAGCCGCCGCTGTCGATCATCTCCCGCATCACCGCCACCGTCACGTGGACCGAGACCATCCTCGCCGTCCGGTCGATCACCGACGTGACGACCGTGGCCGCGGTGTGGGCATCGGAGGTCGGCACCGTCCAGGCGCTCACCGATATCACCACCGTAAGCGCGGCATGGTCCGAACAGATCACCGCCGTCCGAGCCATCACCGACATCACCACCGTGGCCGCCACCATCGGCGAGACCGCGATCGTGGCGCATGCTGTCACCGACGTGACGACCGTGGACGTGGTGTGGTCACAGATCGTGGTCCCGGCTATCGCCATCACCGACGTCACGACGGTCGCTGCCGCCTACAGCGAGCAGGTGTCGGCGATCCGGGCAATCACCGACGTCACCACCGTCGGTGTCACCTACAGCGAGGTGGTGGAGGCGCAGGGCGGGGGCCGTACCCTCACCGACGTCACGACCGTCGGGGTTACCTGGTCCGAGCAGGTCATCGCAGCGGTCGATCTCGACGACCTCACCACCGCCACGATCGCATGGTCGCAGACCGTCGTCCCGGCCCGCCTGGTCACCGACCTCACCTCGGTGACCGCCATCATCAGCGAGGAGGTGATCGCCGTGCGGGCAGTCACCGACGTGACGACGGTCGCGGTCACCTACAGCGAGCAGGTGTCGGCAATCCGGATGATCACCGACATCACCAGCGTGGCCGCCACCTACAGTGAGCAGGTCCAGGCGCAAACCCTCGACCGGCAGCGGATCGTCAAGTCCGGCAATCGGACCATCGCCTACGCCACCGTCGACCCGGTGAACAACTGGACCTCCGACGGCACCTACCCGGCGACCGTGTCGGACCACAAAATGGTGGTGTCAGGGTCGGGAACGGCCACCGTCACAGCCCGTGTCGCGAACACCGGTCCGAGTGGGGGTACCGGCCGGATCAAGCGCAACGGCACCGAGATCGGCAGTGCCGCACTCCCAGGCTCAACCACGACGACGATCACGGTCACCGGCGTCTCGCTCACCGATGGCGACCTCCTGCACCTGGCCGTCACCGGCTCCGGGACCAACATGACCGTGCAGGGCACCAACACCTGGCTCGATGCCAATCCGGCCTAGACACTCCCGCCCAGTGGCCCTGATACGGTGCCGACACCCCAGATCGACGAGAGCCCCCACCCATTGCGGGTGGGGGCTCTTCTGTTGTTTCAGGTCCGGTGCCCCGCGTGAGAGTCGGCCGGAGTCCTTGCCCAATTCTTGCCCAATTCTGTTACACATACCGGCACCAATGCACACCTTCGCACACCCACCGATTCGGGCCATCTATGCTGGTCAACCACCAAAAACGGGGTTGACCAGCACGTTCGAATAGTGCGCGAGGGGGGACTTGAACCCCCACGTCCTTAGACACTGGAACCTAAATCCAGCGCGTCTGCCAATTCCGCCACTCGCGCGTGCGCCGCCAAGCGTACCGCGTGCGCTGTGACCTGCGTCGTACGGGTACCGTCGGGGACATGGATTCTGCCCGTTCCGGCCGCACCCGCCACCGGCCCGCGCTGATCGTGCTGGTCGTGGTCGCCGCGGCGGCGTGTCTGGCGCTGGCGTGGTGGCAGTGGTCGCGATATGAGTCGGCGTCGGGCACCGCCCAGAACCTGGGGTACGCCCTGCAGTGGCCTGCGTTCGCGGCGGCGGTGGTGTACGCCTATCGGCGGTTCGTCGTGCTGGAGAACGATGCCGGCGAGGTCGAGAAGCTCTCGCCGCGAAGCAAGGGTGCCGTCGAGATCCCGGACGGCATCCTGCCCGAGCGCCAGAGTTTACCGAGCGCGGAATCGTTGATCGCACCGATCGATCCGGGTGCCGATGCCGGCCTGCGCGAATACAACCGGTATCTGGCCGAACTGAACCGGGCCGACGCCCCGCGTCGTGGCGTTGACGATCCCGAACCCACCTCGCGCTGACCACAACCTGTCGTCAACCGTTTGCCCGCATCACGTGTAAGGAAGTTGTTCGTGCCCGAGATCAGCACCACCAAACCCACCGCATCCACCGCATCGGTCAAGAGCGCACTCCTGCGTTACCGGGTGCTCGCGTGGATCACCGGACTCTGGTTGCTGCTGCTGGTCGCCGAGCTCACCCTCAAGTACGGCTTCGATGTCGACGCCCTCGACTTCGTGCCGATCGTGCACGGGTGGGTGTACTTCGTGTACCTGATCATGGCCGTCGACCTGGCCATCAAGGTGCGGTGGTCGGCGGGGAAGATCATCTGGACCGCGCTCGCCGGGACGATTCCGTTCCTGTCGTTCGTTGTCGAGCATCAGCGGACGAAGGAAGTGAAGGCGCAGTTCGGGATCTGAGGGCGGGTGTCGGGGTTGCGTCATGCGGTCGGGTCACCGGACCCTTCGTGACCCTCGCTCCTTCGTCGCTTCGGCCTCAGGGATCAAGATGATTAGTTACCTTGACCAGATCTCGGGGCTAGCCGGCGGCGAGGGCGCGGAGTTCGGGGACGAGGGCGGACAAGGCCTTGCCGCGGTGGCTGAGGGAGTCTTTTTCTTCGGCGCTCAGTTCGGCCGATGATCGGCCGGCGGCGAGGGCGTCGGCGGGCAGGAACAGTGGGTCGTAGCCGAAACCGTTGATGCCGTGCGGTTCTCGTGCGAGAGTGCCTCGCCATTCGCCGCGCACCACGGTTTCGGTACCGTCGGGACGGACCAGCGCGCATGCCGAGACGAACGCCGCACCGCGACGATCGTCGGGAACATCCGACAGCTGGGCCAGCAGCAGCGTGTTGTTGGCGGCATCGTCGCCGTGGGTCCCGCTCCACCGCGCTGACAGCACCCCCGGCATCCCGTTGAGGGCGTCAACGCTGATCCCCGAATCGTCGGCGAGAGTGGGCAGTCCGGTTGCGGCGGCACCCGTGCGCGCCTTGATCAGCGCATTGTCCTCGAACGTCGCGCCGTCCTCGGGCAGTTCGGCGAACTCGGGGACGTCATCGAGACCCACCACATCGAGACCGGTGATCCCGGCCGCCGCGACGACGCGGCGCAGTTCGGTGAGCTTCTTGGCATTTCGGCTGGCCAGCAGGATCGTCGTCACTTGGCACCCGGCAGATCACCCGGATACGGCAGCGCCAACGCCTCGCGCTGAGCCTCGAACAGGGCGTCGGTGCCGATCTCGGCCATGTCGAGCAGCTTCTCCAGGGTGGCGCGCGGGAACGTCGCACCCTCCCCCGTACCCTGCACCTCGACGAGGGTACCGGCGTCGGTGGCCACCACGTTCATGTCGACCTCGGCGCGCGAATCCTCCTCGTACGGCAGGTCCAGGCGCACCCGGCCGTCGACGACGCCGACGCTGACCGCGGCGATCGCGCACGAGAGCGGCTGCGGATCCTTGAGTTTGCCGGCCGCCCCCAGCCAGGTGACGGCATCGGCGAGGGCCACGTACGCGCCGGTGATGGAGGCGGTGCGGGTGCCGCCGTCGGCCTGCAGGACGTCGCAGTCGACGGCGATGGTGTTCTCCCCCAGCGCGGCCAGGTCGATGCAGGCCCGCAGTGACCGCCCGACGAGGCGGCTGATCTCGTGGGTGCGGCCGCCGATCTTGCCGCGCACCGACTCGCGGGAGGACCGCTCATGTGTCGACGACGGCAGCATCGCGTACTCGGCCGTCAGCCAGCCGAGCCCGGAACCCTTGCGCCAGCGCGGTACACCCTCGGTGACGCTCGCCGTGCACAGGACGCGGGTCCCGCCGAACTCGACGAGTACCGAACCCGCCGGATGGGAGGTGAATCCACGGGTGAAGGTGATGGGGCGGAGTTCGTCGTCGGCGCGGCCGTCTGCTCGTGTCGTCACGGTGTCCAACTCTATCGGTGACCGCGCACGCGGCCGGACGGGTACCCGTCCCGCGTGGCGGCTACAGCTCGAAAGACTGTCCCTGGGAGACCATCTCGATGCGGCCGCTGAACGTCTGCCGAACCTCGTCGTAGATGGCCTCCTTGGACGTCCACGGCGGCACATGGGTAATGGCCAGCAGCTTCACGTTGGCCTTGGTCGCGGCCTCACCGGCCTCGATGCCCGACAGATGCAGGTGCGGGGGCCGTTCGGAAGGCGCATGCGTCCACGACGCCTCGCACAGGAACAGGTCTGCGTCGGTGGCCAGATCGACGAGTTCGTCGCACGGTGCGGTGTCGCCGCTGTACGCGAGTACTTTGCCGTCGGGGGCGGTGATCCGGAATCCATACGAATTGGGGACATGGTCGACGACGAAGGGCCGGATCGTGAATCCGCCCAATTGCACGTCGTCGGTACCCCATTCGTGGACGTCGAAGGTGTCGGTGATGTCGTCGAGCTGACCGGGAACCTCCGAGGACCCAGCACCGATCCGCGCGCGGCATCCGGGCGGACCCCACAGCGGGGCCCGTTCGGTGGCCGGTTCGGGCGCGTACCGACGCCATACGAGCATCGCCGCCAGATCCATGCAGTGGTCGGCGTGCAGGTGGCTGAGCATGACCGCGACCTCGCGTGGGTTGACGACCCGCTGCAGTTCACCGAAGGCACCGGGGCCGCACTCCATGATCACAGGCTGATGTCCGGGAAGCTGCAAAAGGTACCCCGAGCATGCAGCACCGGGGCCACCCACACTCCCTGAACATCCGAGCACGGTTAAGCGCATTCCCCTACCTTGCCATGCCGTCGGCGCTGCGAGTCGCATAACAGTCACATGTTCGGCGGGTTAACTGCCGGGGCGTCGCTAGAGGTGCTGGACCTGACCCACCGCCGGGCCCAGGAATCGCGACGACAGCCGCGCGAAGAACTCCGGATCGCCTGTCGACTGGAACACCCGCACCGCCTCGCGTCCGGTATGCGGGGTCAGCAGGTCACGCTCGGTGAGCACCCTGAAGACGTCCTTGGCGGTCTCCTCGGCGCTGGACACCAGTGTCACCTGATCACCCATCGCCAGCGCGATGACCCCCGACAGCAACGGATAGTGGGTGCAGCCGAGTACCACGGTGTCGACGTCGGCCTGCTGCAGCGGTTCAAGGTATCCCTGTGCGAGCCCGAGGATCTGCCGGCCGCTGGTGACTCCGCGTTCGACGAAGTCGACGAACCGCGGGCACGCGACCGCGGTGATCACGGTGTCGCGGGCCGCGGCGAACGAGTCCTGGTAGGCGCGGGAGGCGATCGTGGCCTCGGTGCCCAGCACGCCGATCCGGCCGGTCTTGGTCGCCACCACGGCGCGGCGCACCGCGGGCAGGATCACCTCGATGACCGGGATCGGCGCGTACCGTTCGCGAGCGTCGCGCAGGCAGGCGGCCGACGCGGTGTTGCAGGCGATGACGATCGCCTTCACGCCCCGGGCCGCGAGGTCGTCACCGATGGCCAGGGCGTGCTTGCGGATCTCCGGGATGGTGAGCCCGCCGTACGGGCCGTTTCCGGTGTCACCGATATAGACGATGTCCTCGTCGGGCAACAGGTCGATGATCGCGCGTGCGACGGTGAGGCCGCCGACTCCGGAGTCGAAGATGCCGATGGGCGCGGTGGCCTCGATACTCAGAGTCCCACCCCTGACGACGGGAGCGCCTGCGGCGCGCGCCGGCGACGATCACGGCCGGCCAGGTGCCACGCGGCGACCACGCCGCCGATCGCGCCGAACAGGTGGCCCTGCCAGGAGATCGCCTCGTCGGTGGGCAGCACCCCCCACAGCACCGAGCCGTAGATCAGGAACACCACCACGCCGATGAGGATCTGCCACAGGCTGCGGTTGAAGATTCCCCTGATCAGCAGGTAGGTGAGCCAGCCGAAGATGATGCCCGACGCCCCGATGGTGATCGAGTACGCGGGCGCGGTGAGCCACACCCCGACTCCGGAGATCACCCAGACGATGCCCGTGACGACCAGGAATCGACGCGCCATCAGCAGCAGAAACCCCAGCACGAGGCCGGGGCCGAGATTGCCGAACAGGTGCGCCCAGTCACCGTGCAGGAACGGTGACCAGATAATCCCGTCGAGTCCGCCCACCTGCCGGGGTTCGATGCCGTTGGCATCCAGATCGTGGTGCGGGGTCAGGTTGTCGATCACTTCGATCGCGATGAGCCCGGCCGCGATCGCGATCATGGTGATCGCCGACGTCAGCCACAGCGGGCGCGGCTTGCGTGGCTGCTCGGCCGCCGCGGCCGGCATCGGATGGGTCACGTGTCGTTCCTCGCTGCTGATCGAGACCGTTCGGTGAGGAGTGCTGTCAGGCCCAAAGCTGCCCGGCGAGCACCTCCTGTGCGTCGTCCAGGCTACCTTCGTACGCCCCGGTCGACAGATACTTCCATCCCGCGTCGGGCATCACCAGCCCGATGTCGGCGCGCTCGCCGCGTTTGAGTGCCTGCCGTCCGATCGCGCGGGCTGCGTGCAGGATCGCGCCCGTCGACACCCCGGCGAAGATCCCTTCGAGGTCGATCAGTTCCCGTACCTGGGCCACCGCGTCGGCGCCGGTCACCGAGAATCTGCGGGTCAGCACCTCGGGGTCGTACAGTTCGGGGACGAAACCTTCGTCGATGTTGCGCAGGCCGTACACCTCGTCGCCGTAGCGTGGTTCGGCGGCCACGATCTGTACGCCGGGCTTGCGTTCACCCAGATACCGGCCCACTCCCATGAGCGTGCCGGTGGTGCCCAGACCCGCGACGAAGTGGGTGATCTCGGGCAGGTCGGCATACAGTTCAGGGCCGGTGCCCTCGTAGTGGGCGAGCATGTTCGCCTCGTTGCCGTACTGGTACAGCATCACCCAGCCCGGATTGGCGGCGGCCAGGTCCTTGGCCATCGCGACGGCCGTGTTCGATCCACCCGCCGCGGGCGAGGAGATCACCTCGGCCCCGAACATCCGCAGCAGCGATCGGCGTTCGTCTGAGGTGTTCTCGGGCATCACGCAGATCAGGCGATATCCCTTGACCTTGGCGGCCATCGCCAGCGAGATGCCGGTGTTGCCGCTGGTCGGTTCCAGGATCGTGGCGCCCGGCGCCAGCGTGCCGTCGCGTTCGGCGGCCTCGATCATCCGTAGCGCCGGGCGGTCCTTGATCGAGCCGGTGGGGTTGCGGTCCTCAAGCTTGGCCCACAGTCGCACATGCGGGCCGTTGTCATCGTCGTCCCATCGGGGCGAGAGTCGCCGCAATCCGATCAGTGGGGTGTGGCCGACCGATTCGATGAGCGATTCGTAGCGTGCCACCGCCGGATCAGCCGCCCGCGACCGCGGGCAGGATGGTCACCTCGTCGCCGTCGTCGACGACGGTGGCCAGGCCGCCGGTGAACCGCACGTCCTCGTCGTTGACGTACACATTGACGAAGCGGTGCAGCGTGTCGGTGCCGGCTGCGTCGGGGGCCACGAGGCGTTCCTTCAGGCCCGGATGCGCCGATTCGAGTGTGTCGATGAGTTCGGCCAGGGTGGCGCCGGTCGACTCGACGCGCTTCTCACCGCCGGTGTGCGGGCGAAGGATGGTGGGGATGGACACGGTCACAGCCATGAGGTCTCCTGATGTCGGGGGCTGATGATGGGCGAACGCGCAGGCTACGCGGGGACGATCTCCACGGGCTCCTCGGTGACCACACCGTCGACGATGCGGTAGCTGCGGACCTCCTCGGCCTGCGGGTCGCGGGTGGAGATGAGCACGTAGTGGGCGCCCGGCTCACCGGCGTACGAGATGTCGGTACGGCTCGGGTAGGCCTCGGTGGCGGTGTGCGAGTGGTAGATCACCACCGGCGCCTCGTCGGCGCGGTCCATCTCGCGCCACACCTTGAGTTGTTCGGCCGAATCGAACCGGTAGAACGTCGGCGAACGTTCGGCGTTGAGCATCGGGATGAACCGCTCCGGACGGTCCGAACCTTCCGGTCCGGCGATCACCCCACACGCCTCGTCCGGATGGTCGGCGCGCGCGTGGGCAACCATCCGATCGACCAGATCGCGGCTGATAGTCAACATGACGATGTGCAACCGAAGATCCTGCGAGAACATTCCCGAGCTGGCCGACACCGGCAGCGCCACATGGGTCCCCCGTCCGGATTGCTAGACGGTCACCACCCGCACTGTCGCCGTGTTCGACGAACCGCCAACCGGAACCGGATAGGATTGAGTGGTAATTCGGTCACCACTGGTGATCGCCCCGCTGCCACTGCAATCAACGTGGACGCGAATATTCAAGCCCGCGTCGCGGCGCGCGGGGGGGACGCCGAGCACCACCGTGACGCCGTCACCCGCCCCGACGTCGTGCTCGATTCCATCCACCGACTCGGCGACAACCTCCGCTGCGGCATCGATACGACTGACATCTTCCAGCATGACGTGGATCGACCCGGACCCTGCTTCGATTGCTTCTTCGAAAACCACAGCTATCGAAACCGGGCACGGGTCGTCATCCGACACGCCAGAAGCAGGACTATCCATCCAGCACAGCGTAGCGGGCTTGGAAGGTCACCGGAACGTTCGTGACGTTCTTGACTTCGATGAACCACTTGACCAGATTGGTCGCCTGCCGGGTGGACCTGACCTTCCACTCCACCTGGGCGGCGCCGTCGACCACCGGTGCGGTCGGGACGACGGACCACACGACATTCGATGCCGCGTTCCAGCTATGCGTGAACCAGGTCCTTGTCTGCCCTGCGGTCACCGTGCCGGTGAACTGAGTTCCGAATCGCATTTCAAATCTCCTTCGTTGAATATGTGTCTACATTCGATGTCATCCGACCGGTTGCCGTCAGATGCCGGTTCCCCCATCAACCGCAGCCCCCAGTTCCTCGGCGAGGGACGACATAGCTGCTTCTGCTTCGGCGGTTTCGATCACGGCAACGAGCCAGCCCGGTGGCGGTCCGCCATCGGCGTCCACGGAGTCCGCCGCGGCATGGTTGCCGTCGACGCTCGCGCCCGAGTACTCGCGTGCTGCGCCGGCGTCATGATTCATTTCGCCCGACTCGACCGAGTTGGCGACGACGTCGATGCCGTCAATCTTCAGTGTGATCTCCATTGTCCGCTTCCTTGCCTCAGATAACATTCGGCGACCAACCCAGAACTTGGTACCGTGCGTCGAAACTCACGGCCGAGTTCGAGAGGTTTCGTACCTCGACGTGATATTTGACAAGCCGCTCGGCTTGCCTCGATGTTCCCACCACCCATTCGAGTTGCGCATTGCCATCAATGACCGGCGCAGTGGGGATGACGAACCATTCCACGAACCAATGCGACGGCCAGCTATGGGTTGACCACCGCCTGGTGGCGCCGGCCGCCACATTTCCCGAGAACTGGACGCCCCGCCAGGAACGCGACTGCTCGAGTTCCGGATAGAGTGTGCGAACGGCAGCGATGTCACCGGCAGACAGACCCGTGCGCTGCCCGATGGCCTGGCCTCCGACCGGCACGATCGTGGCCTTTCCGTTATTGCTGAAGGCCGTTTCCGGATAGTGCATTATCGACCCGAAATCGTACGATCCGATATCATCGCCATCAGTGATGTGCTGGTTGAAGTTGTGTTCGCGACCGCTTTGAATATTCGCCCACACGACCCGCACGAACCTGTCACGATCCTCGCGACTCTGTTCATGCCACAGACCTACCGCATGCCCGATTTCATGAACTGCGGACCCGAAGCCGCACCCGCCACCCAGTGAGATGACCTGGGCACCTGTCCCTTGCATCCCCACCGACGACCAGCAGCCGTCGCGAACTTCGAACGACACCCAATTCGGGTAGAGATTCTGGTTTGCCGACGTACGTTCCACGAACCGGATACGGGTGTTCTGCTGCCAGTGCGCGATTGCCTGATTGACCAAGGGCCGCAGCGATGACACACATGTGAACGGCACCAAGCCACCCGGCCAGCGATACCGCTGACCTGTGATACCGATACCGTTCACCACGATGCCCGGTTCATTGTCGGCGACTGCCGCCGCGACCTCCGCCGCGGTTGCGTTCGTGACTTCGGCGGTGATCGCGGCCACCTCGTCAGGGCTGCCGAGCGCGATATCCCCTTCGAAAATCGCAACGTCGTCGATCACGCTATACGTCACGGGGCGAGTATCGAATGCGTCGATTCCCCGGATGAAGCCCGTCCGGACGTCATCGGAGGACCGGAACCACGCTGCGGTGTCACACGCAGTGCACGGTTCTCCGGCCGATTCCTCATCCGCCCCTTCTGGGGACGACCTTTCCAACTGGCTTGTCATGTTTCACTCCCAACAATGTCAATTGACCTGTTTCACAGCGGAAATGACAGGCAAGGATTCGCAACGTGACGCTGAATCCGAAATCCCGCGATCCGCTACGACAACGGTCACAGACCGAAAGGAGTGGGACACGAGTAGTCGACTACCTGGATCTCGCACAGACGAAGCCGACGAGAAGTCTGCGCCGCAGACAATCGCACGTAGCTACCTCGAAAAGGTTCCCTCTCCGGGACACCCCTACCGCGACATCAGCACCTCGACCAGCATGTCCTGCATGAACGTCAGCCAGTGATAGACATCCAGATGCGCGGCGTGTGGGTGGTCCGGGGGCAGTTCGGCGGGGGTGTCCTCGGTGATGCCGAGCATCGCGCCGAGCGCCAGCCGCACATCGTTGAGGGCGGTGAGCCACTGCTGGGCTTCCTCGTCGGTGAGCGCGATCCGGCCACCACCGGGCGGCACGGTGTCGAGGACGACCTTGGCCGCGGCCAGTTTGGCGTCGATGATGATCGGTTCGTTGACGCTGCGCAGACCGGCGTTGAGATCGCCGTTGACCACATCCGCGGACATTTCTTCATCCTGGTCGGGCCGATGGAAGTCGGGCAGCAGACGCCCGAGGGTGACGTCGCGCGGTGCGTCGCGGTGGCCGGTGCGGATGCCGGTGATCGCGGCCAGTTCGTCGGCGGGTGGGGCACTCGACTCGCGTTCGGTCAGCAGGTCGGTCAGTGAGGTGATCATCGAGATCAGCAATTCGGCCTCGTGCTGCTCGACTACCGCACAGATCCGGCGGGAGCGGCCTCTGCCTTCACGTTTCCAAGTGCGCACGCCTCACATGGTAGGCGCGGCGACGGGCGGACCGGTCAGGTGTCGCGCTGCATGGTGGCCCACAGGCCGGCGGCGTGCAGTTTGCGCACGTCCGTCTCCATCTTGTCGCGGTCGCCCGCCGACACGACGGCCTTGCCCTCGTTGTGAACCTGCAGCATCAGTTCGTTGGCGCGTGTCTCCGAATACCCGAAGATCTTCTGGAACACGAACGTCACGTACCGCATCAGGTTGACCGGGTCGTCCCACACGATCGTCACCCAGGGGCGATCCATCCCAACCTGTGGATCGGCGACCGCGGGTTCGGCCACCGCCGTCGAACCGGGAGTAGCCTCGTGCGCACACCATATGTCCGCATGCATACGAATAGGGTAGGCGATTGTGAGTCTCGACAACACAGCCCTGCTGACCGACCACTACGAACTGACGATGGTGTCGGCGGCGCTGCGCGGCCCGCTGGCAGCGCGTTCGTGCGTGTTCGAGGTCTTCGCCCGGCGGCTGCCCGACGGCCGCCGCTACGGCGTGGTGGCCGGCACCGGGCGGCTGATCGACGAGCTGACCCGCTTCCGCTTCGGCGACGACGAGATCGCGCAGGTGGCACAGTTCCTCGACGATGACACCGTGGCCTGGTTGCGCGACTACCGCTTCAGCGGCGACATCGACGGCTACCGCGAGGGTGAGCTGTACTTTCCGGGCTCCCCCATCCTCACCGTCCGCGGCACCTTCGCCGAGGCGGTCATCCTCGAAACCCTGATCCTCTCGATCCTCAACCATGATTCGGCGATCGCCTCGGCCGCCGCCCGGATGGTGAGCGCGGCGGCGAAACGGCCGATCATCGAGATGGGCGGCCGGCGCACCCACGAGCGTGCCGCGGTCGCCTCCGCGCGCGCCGCCTACCTGGCCGGGGTCGCTGCGACGTCGAATCTGGAGGCCGCCCGCACCTTCGGTGTGCCCAGCGCCGGGACCGCCGCGCACGCGTTCACACTCGGATTCTCCGGCCCGGACGGCCCCGACGAGAAGGCCGCCTTCGCCGCGCAGGTGGAGGCGCTCGGGGTGGGCACCACCCTGCTCGTCGACACCTACGACATCACCCAGGGGGTGCGTAACGCCATCGAGGTGGCCGGCCCGGATCTGGGTGCGGTGCGCATAGATTCCGGTGATCTTGGTGTACTGGCGCGTCAGGTGCGTGACCAACTCGACTCGCTCGGCGCCCCGGACGTGAGGATCGTGGTCTCCGGCGACCTCGATGAGTACGCGATCGCGTCCTTGCGGGCAGAACCTGTGGACACCTACGGGGTGGGCACCTCGCTGGTCACCGGCAGCGGCGCACCCACCGCCGGAATGGTGTACAAGCTCGTGGAGGTCGACGGCATCGCGGTGGCCAAACGGGCCAGTCACAAGGCGTCGGTGGGCGGAGCCAAGTCGGCGATCCGACTGGCACGCGCCAGCGGCACCGTCGTCGAGGAGGTCATCTACCGCACCGGCGGACCGGTCCCCGACGGCGACGGACAGTCGGTGCGGCCCCTGCAGATACCTCTGGTACGCGGCGGCGAGCCGGTAGCCGACCTGCCCTCCCTCACCGACAGCCGTGCCCATCTCGCCGACGGATTGGTGAGTCTGCCGTGGGAGGGCCTCGGTCTCTCACACGGCGATCCCGCGATCCCCACCCGTTATCAGCTCCCCACCCGCCCTTAGGTCCAGGAGGCGTCCGAAATGCATGCTCCACACCGCGCCCTGATCGTCGTCGACGTGCAGAACGATTTCTGTGAGGGCGGTTCGCTCGGCGTCCACGGCGGCGCCGCCGTCGCCGACGCAGTGACCACCCTGCTGCCCCACTACCGGATCGCGGTGGCCACCCGCGACTATCACATCGACCCGGGTGATCACTTCTCCGACAATCCCGATTTCGTCGACAGCTGGCCGCCGCACTGCCGCGTCGACACCGAGGGCGTGTGGTTCCATCCGCCGTTCAACACCGCGACGGTGGCCGAAGTGTTCTCCAAAGGCCAGTACAGCGCCGCCTATTCCGGTTTCGAGGGCACCGCCAAGGACGGCTCGACGACGCTGGCCGATTGGCTCGCGGCCCGCTCGATCACCGAGGTCGACATCGTCGGCATCGCCACCGATCACTGTGTCCGCGCCACGGCACTGGACGCGGTCGCCGCTGGTCTGGCCACCCGCGTGCTGCTGAACTACACCGCCGGGGTGGCGAACGAGACCTGCCGTAAAGCCCTGTCCGAGATGCGTGCGGCGGGTGTTGTTCTCGACGGTGATCTGCTGTACGACGGCTCGCCGGCGTACTCCGGATGAGCCCCCTGGGTAAGAGTTCACAGGACAAGAACGCACTCGATACGCTGCCGGAGGTTCCCGAACTCCTCGACGTCGCGGTCACCGCTCTCGGTGGTACCCGTCGCGACGGGCAATTGCGGATGGCCTCGGCTGTGGCGCATTCCATCGACACCGGTGAGCATCTGGCCGTGCAGGCGGGCACCGGTACCGGCAAGTCGCTGGCGTATCTGATCCCGTCGATTCGGCACGCGGTGGTGTCCGGGCATACCGTGGTGGTGTCGACTGCCACGATCGCGTTGCAGCGCCAGCTTATCGACCGCGACCTGCCGCGCCTGGCGACCGCGCTGAAGGCTCCCATCGGCCGCGAACCGTCGTTCGCGATCCTCAAGGGGCGGTCGAACTACCTGTGCCTGAACAAGATTCACGGTTCCACCGCGGAGGAACCCGAGGGTGAACTGTTCGACCCGTTCGAGATCTCCCGCACCGGACGGGAGGTGACCCGGCTGCGCGAATGGTCCTCGGACACCGAGACCGGCGACCGCGACGACCTGGTACCCGGTGTGTCCGACCGGGCGTGGCGGCAGGTCAGCGTGTCCGCACGCGAATGCCTGGGCGCGACGAACTGCTCCTACGGCGAGGACTGCTTCGCCGAACAGTCCCGCCGCAAAGCCGCCCTGGTCGATCTGGTGGTCACCAATCACGCGATGCTCGCGATCGACGCGATGAGTCCGGCGACAATCCTGCCCGAACACGACGTGGTGGTCGTGGACGAGGCACATGAGTTGGTCGATCGCATCACCTCGGTGTCGACCGACGAGTTGTCGGCGGCGTCGATCGCGCTGATCGCCCGGCGCTGCGGCAAGCTCATCGACGAGGAGACCACCGATGCCCTCCTGGGCGCGGGTGAGCAGTTCGGTGAGTTTCTCAACGACGTCCGCACGGGTGAGTGGACGACGATGCCGAGCGGCGGTGACGCCGTGTTCGCCTCGCTGCGAGACCGGTTGTGGCAGGCGCACACCGCGATCGGGCCGGTACGCGGAGCAGGCCAGGACGCCGACAGCGCCGCGGCCCGGTCTGCGGCGCTGACGTCACTGGAGAACACGCACGACGCCGTAGTCCGGTTGCTCGGCGCGTTCGACGAACAGGACATGTCCAAGCGCCGGGATGTGGTGTGGGTAAGCGCCGAACCGATCAACCGGGCCGGCGAGACCCGCCGAGTGCTGTGCATGGCGCCGCTGAGCGTCGGAGGCCTGCTGCGCAGCAGCCTGTTCGCCGGCGCGACGGTGATCCTCACCTCGGCCACCCTCACAATCGGCGGAAACTTCGACGCACTCGCGGTCAACTGGGGTCTGCCCGCGCACGGCGGCGGCACGTCGGGCGCGGCGGTCGACGTCACCGCCACCGGCAAGACCGCACCCTCGGACACCTCGTCGGTGCGGTGGAACGGCCTGGACGCCGGGTCGCCGTTCGACTACCCCCGCTCGGCGATCCTGTACGTCGCCAAACATCTGCCCAGGCCCGGCCGCGACGCCCTGTCCGAGCCGGTGCGCACCGAGATCGCCGAGCTGATCGACGCCGCGGGCGGGCGCACCCTCGGGCTGTTCTCGTCGATGCGGGCGGCGAAGGAGGCCACCGAGTTCATGCGGGAGCGCTCGGACCGCACGATTCTGTGCCAGGGTGACGACTCCACGTCGACGCTGGTGAAGCGGTTCGCCGAGGACCCGGAAACCTGCCTGTTCGGGACATTGTCGCTCTGGCAGGGCGTCGACGTGCCCGGTCCGTCGCTGAGTCTGGTACTCATCGACCGGATCCCGTTCCCACGTCCCGACGATCCGCTCATGACCGCCCGTCAGCGCGCAGTCAGCGCACGCGGCGGCAACGGGTTCCTCGCGGTCGCGGCCAATCATGCGGCGTTGCTGCTGGCCCAGGGTGCCGGCCGGTTGTTGCGGTCCACCGCCGATCGCGGCGTGGTGGCGGTCCTCGACTCGCGGCTGGCCACAGCCGGATACGGCGGCTACCTGGTGGCGTCGTTGCCGCCGTTCTGGAAGACCACCGATCCGGCAGTCACGCGGGCGGCGTTGCGCCGATTGAAGAAGCCGGGCTGAGAGCCCAGGCCGGTGCCCGATCCCTGCCCTGTCCGGGTCCGCACAGTGGGAGACTGTGGTCATCGCGCTGAGACCTGGATCGTTTTCGCCTACGGTTAGGGCGTGTGCGCAAGCAGCCGAGAGGAGGCCGCGTGATCGGCCGGATGGGCATCGACGACATCTCCCCGATAGTTTCCGCTGGACTATACCCAGCGAAAGCCGTTGTAGGCGAGCTAATTCCGGTGAGTACGGCGGCCTGGCGGGAGGGTCACGACGCCATCGGCGTCACGCTGCACATCGACGGCCCCGGCCGCAACAGGCGCCGCGACATCGCGATGCGCCCGTCGATCGAACCCGACGTCTTCAACGGCGCCTTCGTGCCCGACGCGCCCGGGTTCTGGTCCTTCCGCATCGACGCGTGGAGCGATCCGTATACGACGTGGCGTTCGGCGGTCATCAAGAAGGTCGACGCCGGGCAGGGTGCGGCCGATCTGGCCAACGATCTGGAGATCGGTGTCGCGGTGCTGACCCGCGCACTCGATCTGGTACCGGAGGATTCACGGGCGACGCTGACCGAGGCCATCAGCGCGCTGCGGTCACCGCGTCGCCGGATCGAGAACCGCGTGGGCCCCGGCATCAGCACCGAGATGGCCGAGTTGTTGACGCGGTACCCGGTGCGGGAACTAATCACCAAGTCCCGCACCTACCGGGTGTGGGTGGACCGCCGCCGCGCCCTGTACGGCTCGTGGTACGAGTTCTTTCCGCGGTCGACGGGCGGCTGGGACACCGACGGCAACCCGGTGCACGGTACTTTTCTGACCGCCGTAAACGACCTGCCACGCATCGCCGGAATGGGTTTCGACGTGGTGTACCTGCCGCCCATCCACCCCATCGGTGAGGTCAATCGCAAGGGACCCAACAACACCCTGATCGCCGGACCCGACGACGTCGGCTCCCCGTGGGCCATCGGTTCTGCCGACGGCGGCCACGATGCGATCCACCCGAAACTCGGCACTGCCGAGGACTTCGCGTACTTCGTCAGTCGCGCACGCGAACTCGACCTGGAGGTAGCGCTGGATCTGGCGCTGCAATGCGCACCCGACCACCCGTGGTCGTCGGAGCATCCGGAATGGTTCACCACACTGCCCGACGGCACCATCGCCTACGCGGAGAATCCGCCCAAGAAGTATCAGGACATCTATCCGCTCAATTTCGACAACGACAAGACCGGCATCTACAAAGCCGTGCTCGACGTCGTCCTGCACTGGATCGAGTTGGGCGTCAAGATCTTCCGCGTCGACAATCCGCACACCAAGCCGCCGAACTTCTGGGAATGGCTGATCGTCGAGGTGAAGAAGCGTCATCCCGAGGTGCTGTTCCTGGCCGAGGCGTTCACCCGGCCGGCTCGGCTCTACGGTCTGGCCCGACTCGGATTCACCCAGTCGTACACGTATTTCACGTGGAAGACGCAGAAGTGGGAATTGGAGCAGTTCGGCCGCGAACTCGCCGACCACGCCGACGAGGCCCGCCCCAATCTGTTCGTCAATACGCCCGACATCCTGCACGAAAGCCTCCAGCACGGCGGTCCCGGAATGTTCGCGCTGCGCGCCGCGCTCGCCGCCACGCTGGCCCCCACCTGGGGCGTGTACAGCGGCTACGAACTGTACGAGCACATGGCGGTCAAGGCGGGCAGCGAGGAGTACCTGAATTCGGAGAAGTACGAACTGCGCCCGCGTGACTACAAGGCCGCCACGTCGAACGGTATGTCGCTGGAACCGTGGATCACCTCGCTCAATATGATCCGGCGGCGCCATCCGGCGCTGCAGCAGTTGCGCAACATCAGCTTTCACCATCTCGACAATCCGTCGCTCATCGCCTACTCGAAGGTCGACCCGGTGACCGGCGACCGAGTGGTGGTGGTGGTCAATCTCAACCCATTCGGCACCGAGTCGTCGACGCTGTGGCTGGATATGCCTGCCCTCGGCTTCGACTGGCAGGACCGGTTTTCCGGCCGGGACGAGGTCAGTGGAGAGGAATTCCATTGGGGTCAAGCCAATTTCGTCCAGCTCGAACCATGGAAGGCCGTCGCGCACATCGTGTCCCTGCCCCCGCTGAACCCGGCCGCCGCCGAACAACTCTCCTACCGGGTGCGCTGACATGACGAACATCCCCGACGCCCGGGCACCGCGGCACGATCTGAATCGGCTCGGCAGCCTCACCCATCCCGATCCGCACGCGTTCCTCGGCGCACACGAGACCGCCGACGGGTACACCATTCTGCGTACGCTGCGACCCAACGCGGTGTCGGTGTCGGCGGTGATCGGCGGCGTCGACCATCCGATGACAGCCGACGGCGACCTGTTCGCGGTGGCGGTACCGATCACGGGTCTGGTCGACTACCGCTACCGGATCGTCTACCCTGGCGCCACCGGCGGCACAGATGAGTTCGTCGTGGCCGACGGTTATCGGTTCCTGCCCAGCATCGGCGAGGTGGACGTGCACCTGTTCGCCGAGGGCAGGCACGAAACCCTTTGGGAGGCACTGGGTGCGAGGGTCGTCTCGTACACCACCGCCGACGGCGAGGTCACCGGCACCGCGTTCTCGGTGTGGGCACCCAACGCAAAAGGGGTGGCGGTCGTAGGTGATTTCGACGATTGGGGTGGACGCGCCCACCCGATGCGGATGATCGGTTCCAGCGGTGTCTGGGAGGTGTTCGTCCCCGATGTCCGCGGCGGTGCGCGGTACAAGTTCCGGGTGCACGGCGCCGACGGTGTCGTCCGCGACAAGGCCGATCCGATGGCCCGCCAGACCAACCCGCCGCCCGCCACGTCGTCGATCGTGAACGAGTCGGAATACGTGTGGGGCGACGACGACTGGCTGGCCCGACGCGCCGCCGCGGAGCCGGTCGAGCAGCCGATGAGCATCTACGAGGTACACCTGGGTTCGTGGCGACTGGGCCTGAACTATCGGGATCTCGCCGATCAACTAGGCACATACGTCGTGGAGAAGGGTTTCACGCACGTCGAGTTCCTGCCGGTGGCCGAGCATCCGTTCGGCGGATCGTGGGGCTACCAGGTCACCTCCTACTACGCACCGACCTCGCGTTTCGGCAGTCCCGACGACCTGCGCTATCTGATCGATCACCTGCATTCACTGGGGATCGCGGTGATCGTCGACTGGGTTCCGGCGCACTTCCCGAAGGACGACTGGGCGCTGGCCCGCTTCGACGGTACCGCCCTCTACGAGCACGCCGACCCGCTGCGCGGTGAGCAACTTGATTGGGGCACTTATGTTTTCGACTTCGGTCGGCACGAGGTGCGTAACTTCCTGGTCGCCAATGCCCTGTTCTGGTTCAGCGAGTTCCACATCGACGGTCTGCGTGTGGACGCGGTCGCCTCGATGCTGTATCTCGACTATTCGCGCCCGTCGGGCCAGTGGCGGCCCAACATCCACGGCGGCCGGGAGAACCTCGAGGCGGTACAGTTCCTGCAGGAAACCAATGCGACTGTGCACAAACACTTTCCAGGCGTGGTGACCATCGCCGAGGAATCCACGTCCTGGCCGGGCGTCACCAGGATGACCGACACAGGAGGGCTCGGATTCACCCTCAAATGGAACATGGGATGGATGCACGACACCCTCGGTTATCTTTCCCGGGATCAGGTGCATCGCAGCTTCCATCACCAGGACCTGACATTCTCGCTGATGTACGCGTGGAGTGAGAACTTCGTGCTCCCGATCTCGCACGACGAGGTGGTGCACGGCAAGGGCACCCTGTGGACGCGAATGCCCGGCGACGCGTTCATCAAAGCGTGTGGGGTGCGAATCTTCCTGGCGTACATGTGGTCTCATCCCGGTAAGCAACTTCTGTTCATGGGCCAGGAGTTCGGGCAGTCGCGCGAGTGGGCCGACAACCGCAGCCTGGACTGGGACCAGATGCAGGGTTGGGAAGGCGAATTGCATTCGGGCATCTCGGCTCTCGTCGGTGATCTGAACCGCATCTACCGGTCCAGTCCGGCCCTGTACAGCCGGGACACCGGATCCGACGGTTTCACCTGGATCGACGCCGACGACGCCGCCGGCAATGTGATCACCTACCTGCGGTTCGGATCCGACGGATCGGCGATGGCGTGTCTGTTCAATTTCTCGGGTAGCGATCGCGGCGACTACCGTGTCGGGCTGCCCCGGGGCGGAACGTGGACCGAGGCCCTCAACACCGATTCGTCAGCATACAGCGGACGCGGCATCGGCAATATGGGCAGCGTAGTGGCCGACGGCCCGGCGTGGAACGGGCAACCTGTATCGGCGGCGGTGACGATCCCGGCCAATTCGGCCATCTGGCTGACACCGGAGCAGTAGCGAAAGGACAGGTAGGTAGCGATGAGCACCGTACAGCGCCAATTCCCCAAGCCCGCAGAGCTTCTCGAACTCATGCAGTTCAAGAAGCCCGAACTCAATGCCCGCAGACGCAGACTGGGCAAAGCGCTGACCATCGACGACCTACGCACGATCGCCAAGCGCCGCACGCCCAAGGCCGCCTTCGACTACACCGACGGCGCCGCCGAGGGCGAACTGTCGCTGCACCGGGCACGGCAGGCGTTCAAGGACATCGAATTCCACCCCGGCATCCTCTCGCCCGCGCCGAGCGTCGACACCTCGTGCGAGATCCTCGGCGCACCCAGCGCACTGCCCTTCGGGATCGCACCGACCGGGTTCACCCGGCTGATGCAGACCGAGGGTGAGGTGGCGGGGGCCTCCGCGGCCGGTGCCGCCGGCATCCCGTTCACTCTGTCCACGCTCGGCACCACCTCGATCGAGGATGTGCGTTCGGCAAACCCCGGTGGTCGCAACTGGTTTCAGCTGTATGTGATGCGCGAACGGGAGATCTCCTATGATCTGGCCCGACGTGCCGCCGGCGCGGGTTTCGACACGTTGATGTTCACCGTCGACACCCCGATCGCGGGGGCACGGCTGCGCGACAAGCGCAACGGCTTCTCCATCCCGCCGCAGCTGACACTCGGAACCGTCGTCAACGCCATCCCCCGGCCGTGGTGGTGGATCGATTTCCTCACCACGCCCACCCTCGAGTTCGCCTCCCTCAGTTCCACCGGTGGAACCGTCGGCGAACTGCTCAACGCGGCAATGGATCCCACCATCAGCTTCGCCGACCTCGACGTCATCCGTGAGCTGTGGCCGGGCAGGATCCTCGTCAAAGGCGTGCAGACCGTCCAGGATTCGGTTCGGCTGCGCGATGTGGGAGTCGACGGCATCGTGTTGTCCAATCACGGTGGGCGCCAACTCGACCGCGCGCCCATCCCCTTCCACCTGCTCCCGAAAGTACGGGCCGCCGTCGGCGACGGGTTCACGGTGATGGTCGACACCGGCATCATGAACGGCGCCGACATCGTTGCCTCCGTCGCACTCGGCGCCGATTTCACCCTCATCGGCCGCGCCTACCTGTACGGACTGATGGCCGGTGGCCGGGCCGGCGTCGACAAGACCATCGAGATCCTGCGCACCGAGATCGAACGCACCATGGCGCTGCTCGGAGTGTCCTCGCTCGCCGAACTGGGCCCGCACCACGTCACCCAGCTCACCCGGCTCGTCCCGCTCGGCGATTCGTCCGCCCGGGCGAGCGCCGACGACTGATCCGCACCGTATCCTTGGCCGGTGAAGTTCGCGATCCTCGGCCACCTGGAGGTGACCCGCGACGGTGTCTCCGTCGACCTGGGCACCCCGAAAACCCGATCGCTGCTGGCTGCCCTGGTGCTGGCCCGTCCGCACGCGGTGTCGGTGGATTCGCTGATCGGGCAACTCTGGGGCGAGCATCCGCCGGCCTCGGTGATGACGACGTTGCAGGCCTATGTGTCGGGGCTGCGACGGACCCTGGAGCCTGATCGTAAACCACGTCAGCCCGCCTCCGTGCTGCTGACCCGAGTTCCCGGCTACGTGCTGGATCTGGTCCCGGGCACCGTCGACGCCGACGTTTTCGAATCGGTCGTCACCGACGCCGACGCGCGCCGCGACACGCTCTCGGGCATGACCGCCGAGGGCCTGGAGCAGGTCGACGCGGACCTGGCCGACGCGTTGTCGCTGTGGCGCGGTGAGGCGTACGCCGACCTCGGCGATGCCGCGGTGGCCGAACGGTCCCGCCTGGAAGAACTGCGCGTCCTCGGTGAGGAACTGCGACTGGAGGTGTCGACGGTGCTGGGCAGACACACCGCGGTCGCCGCAGCCGCCGAAGCACTGATCGCCCAGTACCCACTGCGCGAAAGCCTTTGGCGGATCAGGGCTCTCGCGCTCGCGCGATGCGGGCGGCAAGCCGATGCGCTCGGTGTGATCGAAGACCTGCGTAAGGTTCTCGACGAGGAGCTGGGACTGCTACCCGGTCCGGCGATCCGGGAACTGCAATCGGCCATCCTGCAACAGGATTCGTCCATCGACTGGGAACGCCCGGTATCGGCGGTTCCGGATGCACCGACCCCGGCGGCCACCGAGCCCGACCCCGCACCGGCCCCACCGGCTGCCGATACCGTGCCCGTACTCCCGTGGCCCACCGCCGGCCGGGCGGACGAGCTGGCCGAACTGTCGGCGGCGTGGCAGCGATCTGTGTCGGGATCGACGGAGTTCGTGGTGATCAGCGGCGAGGCCGGCATCGGCAAGACCCGGCTGGTCGCCGAAACAGTCGCGACGGCCGCACGTGACGGCGCCCTCGTCGGCTGGGCCCGCTGCTCGCAGGACGACGGTGCGCCGCCGCTGTGGCCGTGGGCGCAGATCCTGACCAGGTGGGGCCGCGAACTGCCGACCATCACCGCCGGCGCCAACACTGACGAGGGCGCCGCCTTCCGGTTGCGCGAGCGGATCGTCTCGGAGGTGCTGGCAGAGTCGTCGCACAGGCCGGTGCTCATCGCGATCGACGATCTGCACTGGGCCGACCCGTCGACGCTGAGGGTGCTGCAGCTACTCGGCGAGATCTCCGGGGAATCCCAGCTCATGGTGCTGCTGACCTGGCGCAGCGTTGACGGCGCCGTGCCGCTTGCCGAGTTGTCCGAATCGCTGGGCAGGCGCCACGCCACCCGTATCCCGCTCGGCGGACTCGACTCCGATGCGGTGGCCGAGGTGATGCACTCGGTCGCCGGGACCGCGACATCGGACTCCCAGGCCGTCCAGCTCACCGGCCGCACCGACGGAAATCCCTTTTTCGTCGTCGAATATGCCCGTCTCGCACAGCATTCGGGCAGCGTGTCGCAGTTGCTGGCCGAACCGCGCCCGCCGACGGCGGTCGGTGAGGTGATCGGCCGGCGCATCGACAGGCTCGGCACCGACACCGCCCGCATCCTGCAGACCGCGGCGGTACTGGGGCGCGAGTTCACCCTGCCAGTCCTGTGCGGCGTCCGGGCGCAGGACCCCGACACCGCACTGGACCTGCTCGACACGGCCGTCGCCGCGGGGCTGATCCGTGAGGAAGGGATCGGGGAGTTCGTCTTCGCGCACGCTCTGGTCCGCGACCACATCTATTCGGTGTCGGCACCGACCCGGCGTGCCTCGGTCCATGCCCGCGCCGCGCAGACCCTCGCCGATCTCGGTGGCCGGGGTTCGGAGATCGCCCACCATTGGCTGTCGGCCGGTCCGGCGCACCGGGCGCGGGCCTGGCGGGCCGCACGCGACGCCGCTCATCAGGCTGCCGAAGTGTTCGCGGATGACGAGAGCGTCGGCCTGTACACCGCGGCACTGAAGGCACTGCCGGGTGACCCGACCGCCGATGCCTCCGACGAGTTCGAGCTGTTGCTGGACCTGGCCGAATGCCATCGCAGACGCGGAGATTGGACCGCGCTCGAAGAACCCTTGCGGGCGGCGATCAGCCTGGCCCACCGGACGGGGAATGGGATATGGCTCGCCCGGGCCGGGGTTCTGCCCTCGCGTGGTTCGGCCTGGTTCTCGGTCGGTGTCGGCGACCAGAACGACGACGTGGTCGAGGCGCTGCGCGAGGCGCTCACGATGCTTTCCGCCGAGACTTCGCGGGAAGCCTCCGCGCTGCGCGCCGAGGTGATGCTGGCTCTGGCCAACGAGATCTATTACACCTCCCCGTTCGCCGAACGCCGAGAACTCGTCGCGTCCGCCACCTCGATTGCCATCGAACTCGGCGACGACCGCCTGGAGCTGGACGCGATGCTGGCCGGGCAGCAGGCATTGTGGTCTGCGAACAACGCCGAGCAGCGGCTCACGATGCTCGAACGCGCTAAAGAGCTGGCGCTGCGGGTGGGTGATGTCGACAGCCGGATCCTCGCGACGTCGCTGTGCGCGAATGCGCACGCGCAGCTCGGCCATCCCGAACGGATGTGGCCGCTGCTGGACATCGCCCTCGCCGACGCCCGGCGCCGGCGCCGACCATTCCTGGTGATGGTGGTGTTGTCGACGGCCGTGACCTGGCACGCGATGTCGGGTGATTTCACCCGGGCCCGTGCTCTCGCCGACGAGTACTTTCAGCTTGAGCATCGGGTGCGGCTGGCCCAGTCTCCGGTCGCGAGTATGGGTATCCGGCTGGGAATCGCCCTGTGGGACGGTTCGCTGTCGGCGGTCGCCCCGCACTTCTCCGGGCCCGTCATCGATCAGATGCCCGTCGGATGTTTCCGGGCCGCACTGTATATCCGTATCGGCGATCGTGACGCGGCCCGAGACTCGATCGTGGTCGATCCCGGCCTCTCCTCGCATGACTGGTACTCGTTGGCCGAGTGGGCGGCGGCCGGTGAAGTCGCCGCCCACCTGGAGCGGCCCGACCTAGGCCGCCAGGCCTACGACCTGCTCGCCCCGATGACCGGGTGGTCGGTGAACGCTGGCGCGGGCACCGCGATCGGCCCCGCCGACGCCTTCCTGGCACTGGCCGCATTCTCAATGGGAGACACCGAACTCGCGTCCCGGCACGCCGACGACGCCGAACACCTGATGGACCAATGGCGAATCCCGCCCGTCCGGCAATGGTTCGCCGGCGAGCGGGATCGCTTCGGTTTCTGACGGTTACACCTTCAGCAGTTCCGGAGCCTTGCCCGCATCCTCCTCGTGCGCTTCGAGATCGATCGTCGGCAGAATCCTGTCGAGCCACCCCGGCAGCCACCAGTTGTAGCGGCCCAGCAGCGACATCGTCGCCGGCACCAGCACCATCCGGACGACGGTCGCGTCGAGGAAGACCGCCACTGCCATCCCGAGGCCGGCCATCTTCAGCATGATGTCGGTTTCGGTGGAGAAGCTCAGGAACACCGCCACCATCACCGCCGCGGCCACCGTGATGACCCGGCCGGTCTTGGCCAGCCCGCTGATCACGCTGCCGCGCGGATCTCCGGTGGCGAGCCAGTCCTCACGGATCCGCGACAGCAGGAACACCTCGTAGTCCATCGACAACCCGAACAGGATCGCGAAGATCAGGATCGGCACCCAACTCGACACCGCCACAGGCTGATCCACGCCCAGCAGCGACGATCCCCAGCCCCACTGGAACACCGCGGTGATGACGCCGTACGCGGCGGCCACCGACAGCAGGTTCATAATGGCGGCCTTGACCGGGATGATCACCGACCGGAACACGACGGTCAGCAGGACCAGCGACGCGGCGACGACAAACCCGATGACCACCCACAACCGGACGGCGAGCATATCGGAGATGTCGTCGTAGTAGGCGGTTTCACCGGTCAGCACCGTGCCGTCGGGAAGTTGGTCACGGATCGCGGCGAGCACGTCACTTGTCTTGGTGTCCGACGGCCCGTAGGCGACGGTCACGTGCGCGACCCCGATCGCCTTGTCGGGGGACGGCATCAGCGGACTGACCGCGACCACACCCGGCTGACGCGAAATCCGGTCGAGTGCCAGGTCGACGGCTCCCGGATCGGCCTTGTCGGGCCCGGTCGATTCGGCGACGATCAGCACTTCGGCGTTGGCGCCCGGACCGAACTCGTCGGCCAGCAGATCATACGCACGCCGTGTGGTGAGTTCGCTCGACTGCGCACTCGCATCCGACGGCCAGGTCCGCATGGCCATCGCCGGCGCGGCGAGGGTGAGCATCACGATCACCGCGAGCATCGCGGCCGCCAGGGGCCGTCGACCGACCGCCGCAGCCCACCGTCCGATGAACGACTCTTCAGCGGCGACGGGTGCCGCGGCGGCCTTGCGTTCCTTGCGCGGCGTCAGCCGAGCACCGGCGAGTGCGCACAGCGCGGGCACAACGACGAGCGTCGCCGCCAGCATCGCGACCACCGCGATCGCGGTGGCGAACCCGAACGACGAGTACGTCGGCAGCCCAGCCAGCCGCAATCCCATCAGCGACACGAGCACGGTCGTCGCCGCGATCACCGCCGAACGCCCCGCGGTCGCAACCGATCTGGCAGCCGACTCGACGACGTCGTGTCCGTCGCGCAGATACTCGACGTGACGGTTGACCACCAGCAACGCGTAGTCGATACCCACACCGAGCCCGACCATGCTGGCCACCATCGGCGCCGACGGACTGACTTTCATCGCCGCGGCCAGCAGGGTGACGCCGGCGGAGGTCGCGACGAGACCGACGATCGCCGTAACGATCGGCAGGCCGGCGGCCACCACCGACCCGAACGCCAGCACCATGATCAGCAGCGCCAGCACGATACCGATGATCTCGGCATATCCCTCGACGGGAGCAGCCGCAGTCTCGGGCACCGCCCCGTTCATCTCCACCGTCAGCCCCGCCGCACGAGCATCGGCCACAGCCTCATTGAGCGGATCAGCATTCCCCATCAGATCCTTGTGAGTGATGGGAACGTCGTACCCGACGGTGATCACCGCGGTGTCCCGATCATCACTGAACCGGGCGTCCGACACCGTCACCACATGCGGCATCGCCTCGAGTTTGGTTCGCAGCCCGGCCGTTTCGGCCTCGGTCAACGCCCCATCACCCGAATGCACAACCACCCGCGCAAACGCATCCCCCACCCCGGGCTGATGCTCCCGGAGCAGCTCGACGCCCCGCTGCGACGGCACCCCGGTGACATCCCAGTCCTCCTGGGTATCACCACCAAACGCCATCGACACGCCCAACAGCACGACGAGCACACCAACACATCCGAGCAGCGCCCGAACAGGATGCCGGGCACTGACATGCCCCAACCGATACAACAGTGAACTATTCATGCCGACACCCTCCCCCACCCCACTTGGCGCCCACTTGTACTCGGCTTGGAGACGTCGTGTCTGGCGAGCAAGCCGCTATCAAGCGGTAATGTTCACGCCGCTACTTCCACTTACAGCTGTATGGTTTGACAGTGACAAGACCGACCTTGTTGGTGTCGAGTTGGGCGCACATGTTTCGGGCCGCGGCGTAGTCAAGCTTTGACGCCTGGTCCTGCAGGTACCACCAGCCGGCACCAGTAAACGCTGCACACGCGAGCCCAGGAACTGCTGCCGCCAACGCCATAGCGCCACAAATCGGAGCAACTGCCGCCGCACCGCCTCCTGCTGAGAGATCAGTCACCCGCCGGAACTTCGGCTGAAGCTTCTTTACTTCGGATTGCGAATACCAGGTTGACGTTCCCCACCAGTACTTCGTGCTTACGCTGGCGTCTGCGACGGGCGTGACTCCGGCGCCGATCAAACCCACCGCGGCAGCAGCCACTGCGATTGCACCGGTCTTTTGTACCAATTTCATTGCGTGGGAATCCTTACTGTACCGATAGGACCGATCGTCTCGAAACAACTAACCAATCACCGGCAATAGATTGTGCTTGACTCAGATCAGATGAGAGAATTCTCTCGTAGCAATGCATGATCTGCTACGAAGCTTACCGTAGCAATGCTGCACACTGAAAGTAAAGCATCCTACAGCAGAATCGTCGGAACTGACGACAACAGATTATCTGATATGAGGTTCTGACCTAGATCCGCGAGTAGCGGTGGCGTATCGGATCTGACTGCGAATTTGCGTGTTGCACAGTGTGTTTAGCAGTGTTTGGCATGCCGATGTTCCCGAGGTCCGTTCGGGTGGGCGGGGTTTCG
>NZ_JAGQTN010000132.1 GCF_020438995.1 Gordonia sp. (in: high G+C Gram-positive bacteria) | reverse complement strand
CCTGCGCTCACCCTCACCGAACACGCCGGCGGTGCGCGGGTACGGCGATCGGCGGAGCCGGTGGACGCGTTCGGCGACGACGACGGCTTCGAAATCCACGTCTATTCCCACCCCGCCCTCGATATCGACCATCTGGCAATCGATTTCGCCGGCACCCGGCCCGCGGTGAGGAACATCTCGCTGCGGGTGGACCGCGGACAGATCCTCGCACTCGTCGGCGAAACCGGCTCGGGCAAGACGATGACCGCCCACGCGATCACCGGACTGCTCCCGCCGACGGCCACGGCGACCGGCTCCATCCGGGTCGACGGTGTCGAAGTACTGAATTCGCAGGCACTCGAACGTAGTTCACCATCATCGGCGGCGTCGGCACTGCTCCTGAGGGATCCGCGACACGCCCTCGACCCGAGATTGCGCATCGGCACTCAGATCGGTGAGGTGCTGCGTGCGCACAGTGACCTTCCACGACACGACCACCGCGCGCGGGCACTGGATCTTCTTGACCTGGTTGACTTTCCGGACCCTCAGCGCTACATCGACGCCTACCCGGGGCAACTGACCACCGGGGACCGGCAGCGGGCGGCGATCGCGCTCGCGATGGCGACCGAACCCGCACTGCTGGTGGCCGACGAACCGACCGCAACCCTCGACACCGGTGAACAGGCGGCGCTGCTGGCGCTGCTACGCCGACTCCGGGACCGCACCGACGTCGGAATCCTGCTGATCACACACGATCTGGGCGTGGTGGCCGATATCGCCGACCGCGCCGTCGTCGCGCAGCGCGGCGAGGTGGTCGAGCGGGCGGGAGTGTTCGAATGGTTTGCCCGGCCGAATGCCATCTACGCCAAGCGATTACACGCCATAGCCCCCAAACTTCCCGCGGCGACGTTCGGGGACGACGGCCTGCCCGAATTGCGCACACCGATTCTGGAGGTGAGCCATCTGCATGTGGGCTCCGTCCCCGTGAGCACGCCTTCGCGGGAAGTAGATCTTCAGGGGCGCAATGTGATTCCGGCGCTGCGCGATATCTCGTTCAGCATCGGACCGGGGTCGTCGCTCGGGGTGGTCGGCGAATCGGGTTCCGGCAAGACAGCTCTGGTGAGAGTCGTCGCCGGTCTCATACCGGTCGGATTCGGCCGCGTCGCCCTCGACGGAACGGACATGGCCGCCCTGAGCGGGCGCGGGCTGCGGGACCTGCGCCGGCGGGTCGCATTGCTGCCGCAGGACCCCGCGACAACGCTCGACCCAAGACTGACCGTCGTCGAGTCCGTGGCCGAACCGCTGCTGCTGTGGGGTGAGGATGCCGCGACCGCCACCACCCGGGCCACCGAGCTACTCGACGCGGTCGGTGCGGGCGGACGCGGCGCCGACCGGCGACCCGGCGAACTCACCGACGGTGCACGACAACGCGTTGCGCTGGCGCGGGCGCTGGCACTGGCACCCGACCTCATCGTCACCGACGACCCCACCCGCGGACTCGACGTCTCGGTGCAGGCGTCGTATCTGCGGCTGTTCACCGAACTGCGGCGACGTTTCGGGTTCGCGGCCCTCTACAGCGGGCACGACATCGCCGTCGTCGCCCAGGTCGCCGATGACGTGCTGATCCTGCGGCGCGGTCGCGTGGTCGAATCCGGACCCGTACGACGCGTGCTGACCGTGCCGGTCGAGGACTACACGCAGCGGCTCGTCGACACCGTCCCCTATCCCGATCCGGTGGTGCAGCGGGATCGGCACGCGGCCGAGTCCGGAAGTCCGTGGGTGTAGTCGTGCTCAGCCGAGGGCTGGGTGTAACGGCCCTCAGCCGAGGGCGTAGACGCTCCAACGCAGATCGCGCAGCAGGTCGCCGGGCGTCGCGTAGTCCTCCGGGTCGAGGGGTTTGCCGAAGTACACGGTGACCCGTTTGCTGCGGTCGAAACTCTTGCCGCCCTTGCGGAACTTCTTGAGCGGCAACAACTCATTGGAACCGACGATCCGCACCGGAATGATCGGGGTGCGCGTCCGGAACGCCAGCACCGCCGCCCCCGGCTTGAACCGCACTGACTCGCCCGGCGGCACCACCCTGCCCTCCGGGAAGATGATCACCGCACCCCCGTGATGCAGCGCGTTCTCCATCCGGGTCAGCGCATCGTTGCCCGAAGCCGAATCGCCACGGCGCACCGGGATGAAATCGCCCTTGGTGATCAGGAATCCGACGATCGGCCACTTCCACAGTTCGGCCATCGCGATGGCCTGCGCCCGGCGGCGCAACGCCCCCCACAGGAACACCCCGTCGAGCATCGAGATGTGATTGGACGCCAGGATGACCGGCCCTGACGACGGCACGACGTCACGGTTCACGACCCGCACCCGGACGATCTTGAGGGCGGCGATGATCCGCAGGATCCGGCGGATGAACCGCGTCCACAGGCCGGCCCGGAATCCAAGTCCCGCCGGACGTGGACCGGGAGTGAGCGGTGCGTCGAAGTCGTCGTTCACCGTCCTGACATTAGCGCGGTGTCCGGAGTCAGCGTCGTTTGACAGCTCAGCGTCGTTCGACTGACTGCTCAGCGTCGTTCGACTGACTGCTCAGCGTCGTTTGACGATGCCCACGATCCCCAGAATCACCAGCACGATCCCGAGCCCGAGCGTGGCCCACAGCCCGTAGCCCACCTCGATCTCGGCGAACGAGGTCGACTGATCTTTGACGTCGAGGACGTCGATGACACCGATAGCGGCGATGCCCAGACCACCGAGCAGGGCGAAGACCCCGGACACCAGATGCATCGGCGATACCTTGCGGATCGCCACGCTCACCAGTGCGAAGAGGGCCACGACGATCGCCGCGGCCAACGTGAGGACACCGTCCTTGGCCTCCGGATCGGAGTCGAAGTCCGGGAGGTCGAGGGTGCTGCCGTCGACCGATACCGTGCCGATGCCGTTGGCCGACACCCGCACGCCTCCCGATTCCGACACCACCCACGGCAGGAACGCCGCGATACCCACGCCGATAGCGGCGAGCAGCGTGAGGGCGGCGATCACCTTGACCGCACCCGACACGCTCGAACGGGAGGACGGAGGTGCCGCAGGTGCGTCGAACGCCGATGTCCCGACGGCCGGATGGGGCGTCTGCGGATACGGATCCTGCTGGTACGGGCCGGGAGAGGTCGCCTGGGGACCCGTCTGCGGCCCGGCCTGAAGACCACCGTAGGGCGACTGGCCGCCGTAAGCGGATGCATCGGGTTGATGGTGCTGTCCGAATCCCGCCTGGGCTGCTCCCGCCTGGGCGTACGGGGACTGACCCGGCTGGGTTTGGCCGTACGGAATTTGGCCGGGCTGGTCTTGTCCGGGCTGGGTTTGGCCGTACAGGGACTGCCCGTACGGGGTTTGGCCGGGCCGGGACCGACTGTCTTGGGGCTGCGCGTGCTGGGTCTGGGCGTGCTGGGGCTGTCCCGGCGGCGCCTGGCCGGGCTCTGACTGGCCGTACCGGAATTGGGGCCGGCCGATCTGGGTTTCGCCGTACTGGGCTTCACCGTATTGGGGCGCGGGCTGCGCGTACGGGGACTGCCCCGGCTGAGATTGTCCGTACGGCGGGTAACCCGGCTGGGGTGGGCCGTGGTGCGGTGGGCCCTGTTGCACCGGCCCCTGCGGTGTGTGCCCGGGCGGCCCGAACGGAGACGGACTCACCTGCGTCGGACCGTACGGCGTATGGCCGTGTGCGGGCTGATGCCTGCCGGGACCCGGTGACGGTGGCCTCTGCGCAGGATCCTCGCCGGGCCGGCCGAACGGCTGACCCGGCCCCAGCGAACCGTACTGGGGTGGGCCGTCCTGCCCCTGCCCGGACGGTTGCCAATTGTCCTGCCCCGACGCTTG
>NZ_JAGQTN010000131.1 GCF_020438995.1 Gordonia sp. (in: high G+C Gram-positive bacteria) | reverse complement strand
ATAGACTTGCTCACCGGAATGGTGCTCCTGGATCTGGACTGATTCTTGCTGTGGTAAGCCGAATTATCCCAGGTCAGGGCACCATTCTTCGTTTATGACACGCAATCAGCGTGAAAGGCTGAGGCTACACCAGCGACAAAGGTCACGCCCTGATCGATCGGCGCCTGTATCTGCCGACGAGTTGGACTGATCACCGGGACCGCCTCGATGAGGCTGGGGTACCCACTGAGGTCGGGTTCGCCACCAATACCGAGCTCGCTGCCGACATGATCACCGACGCCCTCGACGCCGGCGTTCGGTGCTCGTGGGTCGCCGGTGACGAGGTGTACGGTGCCAGCCCCGAACTGCGCACACTGCTGCACGAACGCACGGTCGGCTACGTGCTGGTCGTGGCCACCAGCCGCAGGGTGCCCACCGCCGCCGGCCCGATGACCGTAGCGCAGTTAGCGGCCGACTCACCGACCAGTTCGTGGCAGCGACTCTCGGCCGGGGCGGGTACCAAAGGCGCCCGGGTGTATTCGTGGGCATGGCATACCACCACCGAGGACCCCGGCAGCACAGGGCAGTGTTCGGTGCTGGTGCGCCACAACGACACCACCGGTGAGCTGGCGTTCTACCGCTGCTACAGCTCCACCCCGGTCCCGTTGGCTGTGTTGGTGAAGGTCGCCGGCCGCCGGTGGACTGTCGAGGAATCGTTCCAGTCCAGCAAAGGCCTGACCGGGCTGGACCAGCACCAAGTACGAACCTGGACCTCCTGGCATCGCTGGACGATCCTGGTCATGCTCGCCCACGCCATCCTGGCGATCACCACCGCCGAACAACGCGCCCACGAAACCACCAACCCCTCATTGATCCGGTTGAGTATCAACGAGTTTCAACGACTACTCAGAGCCGCTACCGTCACCACCGAACACGCCAGCGAGTACTTCCTTCATTGGTCGAAATGGCGGCGTCGACATCAACTTCGAGCACGGATATGCCACCGAAACCGCAGGTCATCGATGTGAAATTACCATCTACGACTGTAGTACTAGGCTAACGGAAGCTAGTAGTAGATAGTCCGCCGACGAAGGATACCGGAGATGGTCAGTGTAACCGACGCAGTCGATTCGGCCCTGGCGCACGCACAGCGGCTCGGGGGCGCGGACGACACGATCGTGATCGTCACCGACAAAGCTGAGGCATCGCTGCGCTGGGCGGGCAACACGATGACCACCAATGGTGAATCGGTGCAACGCATCACGACAGTGGTGTCGATCGTGCGGCGCGGTGCGAGCGCTCACGTCGGCACGGTGACCACCACCGACATCAACCCGGCCGCCGTTGCCGACGTGGTACGCGCGTCGCAGGACGCCGCCCGCTCGGCACCACCGGCGGACGACGCGTTCGCGCTGATCACCGACAGCGGCACGCCCGCGGACTGGGCCGATGCACCGGCAACGACCGGGGCGGACGTATTCGGCGGCATCGCCGGTGCGCTACGCCGCGGTTTCGACGGCCCCGACAAGCTGTACGGTTTCGCCCATCACATCGTCGACACGATCTGGCTGGCCACATCGACCGGTGTGCGGCGTCGTTTCACCCAACCCACCGGATCGGTACAGATCAACGCCAAGCGCGGCGATGCGAGCGCGTGGTCGGGTATCAGCACACCCTGGTTCGACGACGTTCCCGTCGACTCGATGCTCGCCGACCTGTCGACGCGGCTGAATTGGTCGGCGCACACTGCCGAGCTGCCGGCGGGCCGATACGAGACGCTGCTGCCGCCGTCGGCGGTGGCCGACCTGATGTTGTCGCTGAGCTGGGAGATGGCCGGACGCGGCGCGCAGGAAGGACGCACCGCGATGTCGGCGCCCGGTGGCGGAACTCGGGTGGGCGAGAAACTCACCGATCTGGGCCTGACACTCAGTTCCGACCCGACCGCACCCGGCCTGGAATGTGAGCCGTTCGTGGTCTCCGCGGCATCGTCGGAGATGGCGTCGGTGTTCGACAACGGTCTCGACATCGGGCGCGTCGACTGGATCCGGGACGGGATGATCGACACCCTGGCCTATCCCCGTGCGGCGGCGGTCGAGTTCGGTGCCGCACCGGCCGCAGGATGCTCGAACCTGCTGATGACGGGCGGCGATGCGACGCTGGAGGAGATGATCGCGGCCACCGAACGGGGTCTGCTGCTGACCACGCTCTGGTACATCCGCGAGGTCGACCCCACCACCGCGCTACTCACCGGGCTGACCCGCGACGGCGTGTATCTGATCGAGGACGGCACGGTGAGCGCCGCGGTCAACAACTTCCGGTTCAACGAATCGCCGCTGGATCTGTTGCGCCGCACCACACAGGCCGGGGTCAGCGAGATCACCCTGCCGCGCGAATGGTCGGACTGGGCCACCAGGACACGGATGCCGCCGCTGCGCATCCCCGACTTCAACATGTCGTCGGTGAGTCAGGCGCAGTAGTCGTCAGTCGATGAGGACCGTCGCGAATGTTCCGACCTCGACGAAACCGATACGCCGGTAGGCCGCCCGTGCAGGGGTGTTGAAACTGTTCACGTACAGGCTGGCCGTCCGGCCGTCGGCGATGATCGCCTGCGCGACCGCGGCCGTACCCGCCGCACCCAGTCCCTCACCGCGACGCTGCGGATCCACCCACACGCCCTGGATCTGCCCGACGACCCGGGACATCGACCCGACCTCGGCCTTGAACACCACCTGGCCGTCCTCGAAGCGTGCGAACACCCGGTTCGCCGTGATGAGTGATGACAACCGGCGCCGATACGAGACACCACCATCACCGGCCCGCGGATCGACGCCGACCTCACCGATGAACATGTCGATGGCCGCGGGGAGGTAGGCGTCGAGGTCGTCGAGCGTGACCAGCCGCACCGCCGGATCCGGCGGTATCGCCGGTTCCCCGTCGAGCGCCATCAGCGGCTGATCCGGCCGCACCTCCCGGGCCGGGCCCCATTCGGACTCGAGGTCGCCCCACAGCGACGCCACCAGATCGGCGGGGCCCACGATCGACGAACAGGCACGCGGCCGTGACATCGCGCGATCGGCGAAGTAACTCATGTCCGAACGCGAACCGAGCAGCGGAATGAGGTTGGCACCGGAAAAGCACAGCGATGTCGACGGATGATCGGCAGTCCACAGCGAACCACCCAGCAGCCGGGGATTGAGTCCGTGCACCTCGCACCGCGCTGCCACCATGCACATCGGCACCGGATCGGAGGCGAGGACGTCGGCCACCACGACCGCATCACGAAGGCCGAGTGGTCGATGTCCCACCACGTTCAGCACGACAACTCCTCTGTGCTGGATCCCTGCGGCCCAGCGCCTCCTCACGCCCGGCAGATCACATGACCGTGACCACCGGCGGACCGGATTCTCCGTCCACACCAGTTTGCCCGGATTCCTCCGCAATGCGCAGGGCTTCGTCGATCAATGTCTCGACAATCTGCGATTCGGGCACCGTCTTGATGACCTCGCCCTTGACGAAGATCTGCCCCCTGCCGTTTCCGGACGCCACGCCGAGGTCGGCTTCCCTGGCCTCGCCCGGACCGTTGACCACACAACCCATCACCGCGACCCGCAACGGAACCTCCATACCTTCCAGGCCGGCGGTCACCTCGTTGGCGAGTTTGTAGACGTCAACCTGCGCACGGCCGCACGACGGGCAGGACACGATCTCCAGTTTGCGGGGACGCAGGTTCAGCGACTGCAGGATCGCATCACCGACCTTGATCTCCTCGGCAGGCGGCGCCGACAACGACACCCGGATCGTGTCGCCGATGCCCTCGGACAGCAGAGCGCCGAACGCGACCGCCGACTTGATGGTGCCCTGGAACGCCGGGCCCGCCTCTGTGACACCGAGGTGCAGCGGGTAGTCGCACTGGGCGGCGAGCTGCCGGTATGCCTCCACCATGATCACCGGGTCGTTGTGTTTGACCGAGATCTTGATGTCGCCGAAGCCGTATTCCTCGAACAGGCTCGCCTCCCACAGCGCCGACTCGACGAGCGCCTCAGGCGTCGCCTTGCCGTATTTCTCCATCAGCCGCTTGTCCAGCGATCCGGCGTTGACGCCGATCCGGATGGGAATGCCGGCCTCGCCGGCGGCCTTGGCGACCTCCTTGACGCGGCCGTCGAACTCCTTGATGTTGCCGGGGTTCACCCGCACCGCGGCGCAACCGGCGTCGATGGCGGCGAAGATGTACTTGGGCTGGAAGTGGATGTCGGCGATCACCGGGATGTTGGCCTTGCGGGCGATCTCCGGCAGTGCGTCGGCATCCTCCTGACGCGGGCACGCCACACGTACGATGTCGCAACCCGATGCGGTGAGCTGGGCGATCTGCTGCAGCGTGGCGTTGACGTCGTGAGTCTTGGTGGTGCACATCGATTGGACCGAGATCGGGTGATCGCTGCCCACGCCGACCTGTCCGACCATGATCTGGCGCGTCTTGCGGCGGGGTGCCAGCACGGGCGGCGGCGCCGGTGGCATACCGAGCCCGATCGCCATCGGGCCACTGCCCGGTGCTGCCGGTACTCCTTGCGCGACTGGGGCGTTCATGTCTTTCACCTTCTGCTGGGCTGCTGCGTTGGACGTGGTGCCGGGGACTGGAGTCCGGTCACCACAACCGGATCGGATTGATGATGTCGGCGGTCACGGTCAGCACCATGAACGCTCCCATCACGATGACCACCGCGTAGGTCAACGGCATCAACTTCATGTAGTCCACGGGGCCGCCCTCGGCACGGCCCATCCACCGGCGCACCGTGTCCCGGCACTTCTCGTACCCGACGATGGCCATATGTCCACCGTCCAATGGTAGTAGCGGCACCAGATTGAACGCCCCCAGGAAGAAGTTGATGGTGATCAAAAGCATGAAGAACACGCTCCACGCGCCGCGTTCGGCGGCCTCGCCACCCATCGCCGACGCCCCGTACACACTGACCGGGGTGTCCTCGCCACGCGGGCCGCCCGTCACCGCCGTCCACAGATCGTCGATTTTCGACGGCAGCGACAGCAACGCATCCCACGTCGCCTTCGCCAGGTGCCCGGTGAACTCGAACGTGCCCGGAATCGCCGTCAGCGGGTTGTATTCGAGCGGTCCGATCGGGTCCGGACGGGTCAGCGTCACCCCGATCGCGCCGACCGTGACGCTCTTGAGAGTCCCGTTGGAGGTCCGCATCTTGCGTTCGACCTGCGTCACCGGGATCTGCAGCGTCAGCGTCTGGTCATCGCGCTGCACCTGCACCGACGCGGTACCCGTGGTGCGTTGCGTCGTCGTGATCAGGTCACTGTTGTTGTCGACGGCCTCGCCGTTGATCGCCACGATCCGGTCGCCGGGCCGCAGACCGGCCGCCTCGGCGGGAGCCGCACCCGAACACGGCAGCAACTCACCCGCCGCGTCCGTGGCCGACGCCACACAGCTGACCTTCTCCACGTACACCGGCGCGTGGTCGGCGTCGTCGCGCAGATTCGGCAGGCCCGCCAGTACTGCGACGAAGTAGATGAGGACGAAACCCAGGACGAAGTTCTGCGCGGGACCGGCCAGCAACACCACGAACCGCTTCCACGGCTTCTGCCGGAACATCGCGCGGTCGCGTTCGTCGTCGGCGAGTTCGTCGTACGGAGTCATGCCGGCGATGTCGCAGAACCCGCCGAACGGCAGCGCCTTTACCCCGTACTCGGTCTCACCCCGCCGCACCGACCACAGTGTGGGCCCGAAGCCGACGAAGTAGCGCCGGACCTTCATCCCGGTGGCCTGCGCCGCCCACATGTGGCCGCACTCGTGCCAGGCCACCGACAGCACCAGGGCGAGGGCGAACAGCACCACGCCGAACGCGAACATCACGAATCAAACTCCATCAGCGCGGGCCGAGACCAGCCGTGCGGCACGATCGCGGGCCCACCGATCAGCGGCGAATACCTCGTCCACACTACCGGGCGCGGCACGCCACTGATCTGCGTCGTCGATCACGTGGGCCACCGTCTCGACGATCTGCGGGAACCGCAGCACACCGTCGAAAAAGCCCTGTGCGGCCACCTCGTTCGCGGCATTGAACACCGCGGTCAGGCTGCCACCGGCCTTGCCTGCACGGCGCGCGACATCGATCGCCGGGAACACCTCATTGTCGACGGGCTCGAACGTCCACTGCGACGCCGTCGAGAAATCACAGGCCGCCGACGCGCCCGGAACCCGGTCCGGCCAGCCCAGGGCCAGCGCGATCGGCAGCTTCATCGATGGCGGCGACGCCTTCGCGATCGTCGCACCGTCGACGAACGTCACCATCGAATGCACGATCGACTGCGGATGTACCGTCACATCGATGCGGTCGTAGGGCACACCGAACAGCAGATGTGCCTCGATCACCTCCAGCGCCTTGTTCACCAGGGTCGCCGAATTCAGCGTGATCATCGGCCCCATTGACCACGTCGGATGCTTGCCCGCCTGCTCCGGAGTGACATGTTCGACGTCCTCGCGGGACCAGCCGCGAAACGGTCCCCCCGACGCCGTCAGCACCAGCCGCGACACCTCGCCGGCACTGCCTCCGCGCAAACACTGCGCGATCGCCGAATGCTCCGAATCAACCGGCACGATCTGCCCCGGCGCCGCCGCATCGAGCACCAGCGCACCACCGGCCACCAGTGACTCCTTGTTGGCCAGCGCCAACCGGGCGCCCGAGCGCAGCGCCGCCAGACTCGGCGCCAAACCGATCGATCCGACGATCCCGTTCAGCACCACATCCGCATCCGCGGCATCGATCAGATCCACCATCGCATCGGCACCGACGTGCACACCCGCACCGATCCCGGCGACCAGGTCACGCCCGGCGGACTCGTCGGCGACTGCGACGCGGCCCGCCAACAACCCCAGGTCGGCGACCTGCTTGCGCAGTAGATCGAGATTGCCGCCACCCGCCCCGACGCCGACCACCTCGAACCGATCAGGATTGGCCGCGATCACCTCCAGCGCCTGAACGCCGATCGAACCCGTCGAGCCGAGGATGAGTACACGTATGGTCACCGGACCATTGTGAACCACCCGAGAGGCGAACTGACCGACAGCGCTACCCCGCCGGATGCACCGACCGCCAATGGTCGGCGATATCGATGCGCCGCGTGATCCATACATCGTCGTGCGACTGCACGTGATCGAGGAACCGTTCCAGACTCGCCAGCCGCGCCGGGCGACCGACCAGCCGGCAGTGCAGGCCCACCGACAGCATCTTCGGCGCACCCTCCTGGCCCTCCCGGTACAGCACGTCGAACGCGTCCCTCAGGTGTGCGAAGAACTGTTCACCCGACGGGAAACCACCCGGTGACGAGAACCTCATGTCGTTGGTGTCCAGCGTGTACGGCACCACCAGATGATCGACCAGCGCTCCCTGACTCGGCACCTTCACCCAGTACGGCAGATCGTCGGCGTAACTGTCGGAGTCGTAGGCGAACCCACCCTGCTCGACGACCAGCCGTCGCGTATGCGGAGAATCCCGGCCCGTGTACCAGCCGCGGGGTCGCTCCCCCGTGATCTCGGTCAGCAACTCCAGCGCCGCCACCATGTGCTCACGCTCGATCTCCTGATCGACTAACTGATAACTCAGCCAGCGATACCCATGACAGGCGATCTCGTGCCCCTTTTCGACGAACGCCGCCGCCACCTCGGGATTGCGCGCCATCGCCTGCGCCACCGCGAAGATCGTCAACGGCAGACCCCGGCGCTCGAACGTCCGCAGGACCCGCCACACACCCGCCCGCGATCCGTATTCGTACAACGACTCCATGCTCATGTGCCGATTCGGAAACGATTGTGCACCAACCATTTCCGACAAGAACGTCTCGCTCCCCCGATCGTTCTCCAACACATTGTTCTCCGCCCCCTCCTCATAGTTGAGGACGAATTGCACCGCCACCTTCGCGCCGCCCGGCCACCGCGGATCAGGCGGCGTCCGCCCGTACCCCACCATGTCGCGGGGATAATTCTCGTTTCGATAGTCGGCCAGAGATCGGGTGGTCTGATACATGGCCGCATTCTGTCACCAAGACCGCACCACGTCGCGGTGAGACGATCGCGCACGGCGCAGGTGAGACGATCGCGCACGGCGCAGGTGAGAAGGTCGCGCACCGGCCGGCAAGCGGTACCGCTATGCTGATCGAGAACTACTACCCCACGTCGTCGGTAAGGAGCAGCTGTGGCAAGCACCGAGGTTGAACACGAACACGTCGACACCGGCTGGACCCGTGAACCCGCCGACGCCCCCTCGGCCCGATTCGGCTGGCACGCCAAACCCAAGCGGTTCTACTTCATACTCGGCTGGGCCTCCGTCGGCTTCCTTCTCTTCATGGGATTCGTCGGCAACCACCGAGGCGAAGTCGAAGAACTCTGGTCGGTCGGCGTCGCCGCCTGCATCGCCGTCTTCCTCATCCGCGGCATGTTCTTCAACCGCGACCCCAAATGGGTGCCGTAGTCCTGTACCCATAACCCGGCGCCCACCTGCCTGATGCGGGTGGGCGCATTTGGCTATCGTTCCTCGGCGGCCAGTTGACCGCAGGCGGCGGCTATCTCTTGGCCTCGGGTGTCGCGGACGGTGCAGGAGACGCCCTGTTCCTGTACTCGGCGGACAAACTCGCGCTCTGCCGGTTTCGGGCTCGCATCCCACTTCGAGCCCGGGGTCGGGTTCAGCGGGATGAGGTTGACATGGGCCTTCGTGCCGAGTGCCTTGTGCAGCTTCTTGCCCAGCATGTCCGCGCGCCACGGCTGATCGTTGATATCCCGGATCAAGGCATACTCGATGGACACCCGGCGACCGCTGGAATCGGCATAGTAGCGCGCGGCCTCCAGCACCTCGGCGACCGACCACCGGTTGTTGACCGGAACGAGCGTGTCGCGCAGCTCGTCGTCGGGGGTGTGCAACGACACCGCGAGGGTCACCGGAATACCCTCGTCGGCCAGCTTCCTGATCGCAGGCGCCAGACCCACCGTCGACACCGTCACCGACCGCGCCGAGATCCCAAGGCCCTCGGGTGCCGGTGAGGTGATCTGGCGGACCGCGCTCACCACCCGCTTGTAGTTGGCCAGCGGCTCGCCCATCCCCATGAACACCACATTCGACAACCGGCCGGGCTCCCCGAACTCGCCGTCTCGCAGGGTGCGGGCCGCGGCACGAACCTGATCGACGATCTCGGCCGTCGACAGATTGCGGTCCAGACCGCCCTGCCCGGTGGCACAGAACGGGCACGCCATGCCGCATCCGGCCTGGCTTGAGATGCACAACGTGTTGCGGTCGGTGTACCGCATCAGCACGCTTTCGAGCAGTGTTCCGTCGTGCAGGCGCCACAGTGTCTTGCGGGTGCTGCCGTCGTCGCAGCTGATCTGCCGTATCGGCGTCAGCAGCGTCGGGAACAGCGAATCTCCCACGGCCTGCCGGGCTGCGGCCGGCACGTCGGTCATCTCGGCGACGTCACCGTTCAGCCTGCTGTAGTACTGGCGTGCCAGTTGATTGACCCGGAACTTGGGCAGTCCGAGCTCCGCTGCCGCCGCGATCCGCTGTTCCGGATCGAGGTCGGCGAAATGTTTCGGCGGCAACCCGCGCTTGGGTGCGTCGAACACGAGCGGTAAAGAGGACATTTGAGCATTGTCTCATGCCATCATGGCCGGATGAGCACCTCAGATCCGCTGCACAAAGGCCGGCGACCCGCCCCGCAGGACCAGTACGACACACCCGGCGAACCGGAACCGGCCACCGGCGGAACCCCGGTACCCGACCCCGAGATTCCCGCGTCGCCGGTCGGTGGCACCTCCCGCCGCGGGAAGCGTAGCGGTGAAGCGATCGCCGGCGAGGTCCGCCACACCCGCACAAGCGCCGCCTGGGCCGGAATGATCATCGGTTCGGCACTCGGCATACTGCTGCTGATCTTCATCCTGCAGAATCTCAGCTCGCAGCAGATCTGGCTGCTGTTCTGGCAGGTCAACCTGCCCGTCGGCATCAGCCTGCTCATCGCCGCCATCGCTGGTGCGCTGGTCACCGCGCTCATCGGCGGTCTGCGCATGTTCCAGCTCAACCGGGCACTGACCAAGGCGTCCAAAGCCGACCACTGATCGCCGGCCGCGGCTCGAGGGCTGTCAGATCGGAAACGTCACAGCAGTGCCGTCAGCACCGCCCACACCACGAACGCCGACGGCAGCAGCGAGTCGAGCCGATCCATGATCCCGCCGTGGCCGGGCAACAGCGTGCCCATGTCCTTGATGCCCAGATCACGCTTGACCTGCGATTCGACGAGATCGCCGAGCGTGGCGCAAATCACCAGGACCGGACCGAGAACGGCACCGACCCACCAGTGGGCGTCGAGCAGGAACAGGGCGCAGCACACGGCACCCACCGTTCCGACAGTGAGTGACCCGGCCAGGCCTTCCCACGACTTCTTGGGACTGATCGCGGGCGCCATCGGATGCTTGCCGAACAGCACACCTGCCGCATAGCCGCCCACATCGGAGCACACGACGACGACCATCAGCGTCGCCACCCGGGCGGCGCCGTCGGATTCGGTGACGATCAGGGCGCCGAACGCGGCCAGCACCGGCAGCCACGCCATCACCAGCACCGTCACGGACAGTCCGCGCAGATAGTCCTTGGGTGCGGCGCTGAGCCCTTGGGCGAGCAGCTTCCATACCATCGACACCAGGACCGTGGTCACCGCCGCCACCAGGATGCCCGTGGTCCCCCACGGCCATCCCGACCAGATGATGGCCTGACCACCGATCAGCAGCGGCCAGAACGCGATTCCGATCCCGCCGTCGCGCAGTCGCTGGGCGATCTCCCAAGTCGCGATCGCCAGCGCGACCGAGACGACGCCGTACCAGATCCGCGGCTCGAAGACGAGGATCGCGATGATACCGGCGCCCAGTGTGACGCCGACCCCGATCGCGGCCGGCAGGTCACGCCCGGCCCGTGAGGTCTTCTTTGGCTTTGTACTCATCGGGTAGGTTGCGCTCACACCTCGAGCAATTCGTTCTCTTTATGTTTCACCAGCTCGTCGACCTGGCCGACATACAACGCCGTGGTCTTGTCGAGCTCCTTCTCTGCGCGCACCACCTCGTCCTCACCGGCCTCGCCGTCCTTCTGGATGCGTTTGAGCTCGTCGACGGCCTTGCGCCGGACGTTGCGGATCGAGACCTTGGCGTCCTCGCCCTTGGCCTTGGCCTGCTTCACCAGATCCTTGCGACGGTCCTCGGTGAGCTGTGGGATGACCACCCGGATCACGTTGCCGTCGTTGGTGGGGTTCACGCCCAGGTCGGAGTTGCGTATCGCGGTCTCGATGTCCCGCAGACTCGATGGCTCGTAAGGCTTGATGACAACCAGGCGTGGCTCGGGCGTGTTGATACTGGCGACCTGGGTGATCGGGGTGAGCGCACCGTAGTACTCGATATGCACCTTGTTGAACATGGCCGGGTTGGCCCGTCCGGTCCGGATGGACCCCATGTCGTCCTTGGCGACGCCGACGGCCTTCTCCATCTTCTCCTCGGCGTCGAATAACGCGTCGTCAATCATGTTGTCAGGTTCTCCTCGTGATGTGCTGATCTCGTCGTCGTGTGCGGGTGCGGCGAGTCAGTCGGTGCTGACGAGCGTTCCGATGCGCTCGCCCGCGACGGCACGTGCAATGTTGCCTTGTTCGAGCAGGTTGAACACCAGCATCGGCATCTTATTGTCCATACAGAGACTGAAAGCGGTCGCATCGGCCACCTTGAGCTGCTTCTCCAACGCCTCGCGGTGCGTGATCTCGCGGTAGAGGGTCGCGTCCGGGTTCTCGCGCGGGTCGGCGCTGTACACCCCGTCGACGGCCTTGGCCATCAGGACCACCTCGGCTTTGATCTCCAGGGCGCGCTGGGCGGCGGTGGTATCGGTGGAGAAGTACGGCATGCCCATGCCAGCCCCGAAGATCACCACGCGTCCCTTCTCCAGGTGCCGCTGGGCACGCAGCGGAAGGTACGGCTCGGCGACCTGCCCCATGGTGATCGCCGTCTGCACCCGGGTGCTGACGCCACGCTTTTCCAGGAAGTCCTGCAACGCCAGGCAATTCATGACGGTGCCGAGCATGCCCATGTAGTCGGAGCGGGAGCGGTCCAGGCCACGCTGCTGCAGTTCGGCGCCGCGGAAGAAGTTTCCGCCGCCGATGACCACCGCGACCTGTGCTCCGGTGCGCACGACGTCGGCGATCTGGTCGGCGACCATCGCCACCACGTCGGGGTCGAGTCCGACACCACCGCCGCCGAACATCTCACCACCGAGCTTGAGCAGTACCCGGCTGTAACCGTGCCGTTCGGAGTGCGCGCTGTCGGTGCCGTCGGTCATCTGCGTCCTCTGCTCGGTGTGATGGTCCCCGATCATCTTAGAGGTGCCCGAACACGACGATGGCCCCGCACCCATCGCTGAGGATGAGCACGGGGCCGTCGCAGGAGATAGGTGAAACTAGCTCTGGCCGACCTCGAAGCGGGTGAAGGTCACGACGGTGGCACCGGCCTCGTCGAGAACGTTCTTGACCGTCTTCTTGGAGTCCTTGACATACGCCTGGTCGATGAGGACGACGTCCTTGTAGAAGCCGTTGACGCGGCCTTCGACGATCTTCGGCAGCGCCTGCTCGGGCTTGCCCTCGGCCTTGGCGGTCTCCTCGGCGATGCGTCGCTCGTTCTCGACGACGTCGGCGGGCACCTGGTCGCGGGTCGCGTAGCGCGCCTTGAGGGCGGCGACCTGCTGAGCGGCATTGCGAGCGGCCTCGGCCGCGGCGTCGCCCTCACCGGTGTACGACACCAGCACGCCGACGCCCGGAGGCAGATCCGAGGCGCGCTTGTGCAGGTAGACCGCGACGGGGCCGTCGTAGTAGGCGACGCGGCGCAGTTCGAGCTTCTCGCCGATCTTGGCGGCCAGTGCCTGCACGGTGTCGTTGACGGTGCCGTCACCCAGCGGGGACGCCTTCAGAGCCTCGACATCACTGGTCTTGGCGGCCAGCGCGGCGTCGAGCACCTTGTCGGCGAGTTCCTGGAACTCGGCGTTCTTGGCGACGAAGTCGGTCTCCGAGTTGAGCTCGATCATCACGCCGCCCTTGGCGGCGACCAGGCCCTCGGCGGTAGACCGCTCGGCGCGCTTGCCGACGTCCTTGGCGCCCTTGATACGCAGTTCCTCGACGGCCTTGTCGAAGTCGCCGTCGTTGTTGGCCAGTGCGTTCTTGCAGGCCATCATGCCGGAGCCGGTGAGCTCGCGAAGTCGCTTCACGTCGGCGGCAGTGTAGTTCGCCATCGTCGGCGAGCCTCCTTCTAGGTCAATTCGTGGGTGGAAACACTGGGCCGGGATCGGCCGGCCCGGTCATTTCACTGAGCGGCAGGTGCGGCCTCGGCCTCGGCGGGGGCGGCGGGCTGGCTGAGCAGCTCCTGCTCCCACTCGGCGAGCGGCTCACCGGCAGCGGCTTCCGGTTTGGCATCGCCGGCTGCCTGGCCCGCGCGGGCCTGCACACCTTCGGCGACGGCCGAGGCGACCACGCGGGTCAGCAGGGCGGCGCTGCGGATGGCGTCGTCGTTACCCGGGATCGGGTAGTCGACGAGGTCGGGGTCGCAGTTGGTGTCGAGGATGGCGATCACCGGGATGTTGAGCTTGCGGGCCTCGCCGACGGCGATGTGCTCCTTGTTGGTGTCGACGACCCAGATGGCCGAGGGCACCTTGGCCATGTCACGGATACCGCCGAGGGTGCGCTCGAGCTTGTTCTTCTCACGCGTGAGCATGAGGATTTCCTTCTTGGTGCGACCCTCGAAACCACCGGTCTGCTCCATGGCCTCGAGTTCCTTCATGCGCTGCAGGCGCTTGTGGACGGTCGAGAAGTTGGTGAGCATGCCACCGAGCCAGCGCTGGTTGACGTACGGCATGCCAACGCGGGTGGCCTCGGCGGCGATGGATTCCTGAGCCTGCTTCTTGGTGCCGACGAACAGGATGGTGCCACCGTGGGCGACGGTCTCCTTGACGAATTCGTACGCCTTGTCGATGAAGGTCAGCGTCTGCTGCAGGTCGATGATGTAGATGCCGTTGCGGTCGGTGAAGATGAACCGCTTCATCTTGGGATTCCACCGGCGGGTCTGGTGCCCGAAGTGTGCGCCGCTGTCCAGCAGCTGCTTCATTGTCACGACAGCCATGTCGTCACTTCCTTTATGTTGCAGTTGATACCGACTCCGGGTGGGGCCGGCCCTGGCATCCGCGACCGCGTGGACCCTGCACGAGGGCAGGGACCGCCACGCGATACGGCGGCCCGGCGTGATCCGGGCGACGTGCGGACGCGCGAAGTCACCCCACCGACGTGGTGAGATGCGGCACCGACTCTACGCCGGATGCCTATCAGAACCAAAAGCGTTATCCCCAGACCTCGGGGCACGTGGTCCGATCAGAGGAAATTCCGGAAGATCTTCACCACCGATGGAACCGAATAGGTCCGGGCTGCGTCTGATCCCTATGCCGGCCATCCATACGCACGACGCGTTGCTCCCCCGATACGCCGTCCGCACCATCGTCATCGTCATCGTGGCGGTGGTTGCGGCGTCCTTCGTCGTTTCCGGTTCCGCCGCTGCCATGGCAGCACCGCCGGCGGACGCGGCGGGCCATCGTCCGCCCCTGCCACCCACCCCGACCGTGGTCACCGTGTTCGCGGTCGGCGAACAGCGCTGGTCACAGGGCCATCGCGGCATCGACCTGAGCGCCCCGGCCGGTACCGCGGTCGTTGCCTCGGCTGCCGGGATCGTGCGTCATGCGGGCAATGTCGCGGGGCGTCCGGTGGTGTCGATCCTGCATCCCGACGGACTCATCACCACCTACGAACCGGTACAGCCCACTGTGCGCCGCGGCGATCACGTCGCTCGGGGCGAGTCGATCGGGATCCTCGAAGCCGGTCACGACTCATGCCCGGACACGACCTGTCTGCATTGGGGCGCACGGCGAGGCTCCGGACATTCGGCCGGCTACATCGATCCGCTCGGCCTGCTCGGGGCGGTACGCGTCCGGCTCAAACCACTATGAGCGACAGTCAAGCGCGCGGGTGTGCCTGACTATGCACCGCACGCAGCCGTTCGACGCTGACATGCGTGTACATCTGGGTGGTAGCGAGCGATGCGTGGCCGAGGAGTTCCTGCACGATGCGCAGATCCGCTCCGCCTTCGAGCAGATGCGTTGCGGCGCTGTGCCGGAGACCGTGCGGACCCATCGCCGGACCACCGGACTGCCCCGCGGCGTGGTACACCACCGACCGCGCCATCCGCTGATTGAGCCGGCCCCCCCTGCTGCCGAGTAGCAGCGCACCGGCCGACTCCGGTTTCGCGGACGCCTGCGTGACCAACGCCGGACGTCCCCGGGCCAGCCACTCGTCGATAGCGTGAGCCGCCGGGGTGCCGAACGGGACCATCCGCTCCTTGTTGCCCTTGCCGAGAACCCGCAACACCCGACGCTGCGCGTCGACGTCACCGATATCGAGTCCGCACAGTTCCCCGACCCTGATTCCGGTCGAATACAGCAGTTCGACGACGAGCCTGTCCCGTAGCGCGATCGCGTCGGCATCACCGGATTGCCGGTCGCCGTCATCGGATTGAACCCGATCTCCGGCGGCCTCGATCGCCCGGGCCGCCTGGTCGGCGTCGAGAACCTCGGGTAGCGTCCGATGGGCCTTCGGCGCCCGCAGCCGCTGGGCGGGATCCACCCGCAGCAGGCCCTCACGGGTTGCCCAGGCGCAGAGCTTCTTGGCCGACGACACTTGACGGGCGATACTCGTACGGGCGGCTCCGGCCCTGGTCCGGTCGGCCAGCCAGGCACGCAGGAGCGGTAGGTCGAGGTCGGTGAACTCGACGCCGCGCACACCGGCGTAGGTGATGATCGACCGTGCGTCGCCGGTGTACGCGCGGACCGTGTGCTCGCTGAGACCCTGTTCCAGTCGCAAGTAGTCACCGAAGCGGTCCACCACATCCGTCGCACCGTCACCAGGAGTCACGTCACCATCAGACGGTGCAACGGAGGCGGATGCAACTCGCCACGCGGCCCGCCGCAGCATGATGTGGGGTCAGTTGCGCAACCTCTCAAGCACGCCCTTGACCTTGCCGACAGCGCCCCGCGCCGCTGGTTGCCCTGAACCTTGTTGTTCGGCAACCCGCTGGGACGCCTTCCACTCCCGGAAGCCCTCCTCGGTGCGGCCGCGCCGCCAATAGCCGGAGATCGACGCGTTCGCCGCGCTCACGCCGCGCTCCTTGCGGATGTAGCCGCGCAGGTTCTGCATCACGGCCCCGGCCTCGCCGTGGATGAACACGTGTGGCTCACCGTCGAGCCACGGCGCCGCCTTGACCGCCGCCACCAGCGGTGCGTTGGCGCCGGCCAGGTCGTCACTCACCTCGCCGGCTCCCGCGCCCCGGTGCAGCCAGGTGATCGTCGCGCCGGCCGGTGCGGTCAGGTCGAGTTGGTCGGCTTCGGTGGCGACCTCGATGAACACCTGCGCCGTCGCGTCGTCGGGTAGGGCCTCCAGCGCGGCCGCCACCGCGGGCAACCCGGATTCGTCGCAGGCCAGCAGATGCCATGGGGCGTCGGCGCGGGGCCGGTACCCGCTGCCGGGCCCGAGGAACCGGACGACCTCGCCCGGCTGTACCCGGGCGGCCCACGCTCCGGCAATGCCTTCGTCGCCGTGGACGACGAAGTCGATGACCAGTTCGCGCGCCACCGGATCGATCGTGCGGATCGTGTAGGTGCGTAACACCGGATGCTGCTGCGGCGGGAAGGATTCGCGGATTGCCTCGAGGTCGAAGGGCTCCGGGTAGCTGACGCCGGGCACGCCGAAGATCAGCTTGACGTACATGTCGGTGTCCTGCGCCCCGTCGGCGCCCACCGCCGGGGTGAAATCATCGAATCCGCCGCCTCCGAGGTAGAGCCTGACGAAGTGCGGCGACAGGCGTTCGGTGCGCGTGACGACGAGAGTGTTGAGTCGTTTTGCCATGAGTCTCCTTGTTCGCAGACCAGCCTACGCCCGGCTTAGGGTCACCTAATCTGAGGTCGGCTCACGAAAGACAACAACAAGCAATGATAGCTTTGTTATATTGAATATTCGGGGCATGTCCGACGCTCCGCACTCTCACATTCGGGTCGGCACTACGAGGTGGACTGTGACGGAACAAACACTGGTGAAACGGGCACGACTCGGCGTCTCCGACTGGATCGCCGCATCGATGCGACTGCTCGTCACCGAGGGACCCGCCGCCCTCAAGATCTCCCGGCTCACCGACACCCTCGGTGTCACCAAGGGGAGCTTCTACTGGCACTTCGCCGACATCGCCGCACTCAAGAGCGCCCTCGCCGCACAGTGTGAGGCGCAGCAGCGTGCGGCGGCCGACCATGTGCGAGGTCTGAGAATTCTCCCCGCAACCGAACGACTCGGCGCCATCGTCGACTACGTCAGCGAACCGCGCCGCTGGGCCGCCGAGGCGGCCGTCCGGTCGTGGTCGCACACCGACAATTCACTGTGCTCGGCCATCGCCGAACTCGACCGGAGCCTGCACGAGGCCATCTACCAGGCGATGCTCGATCTCGGCTTCGCCGAGGAGGACGCCCGCACCCGGGCCACGATGCTGCTCTATGCCGGAATCGGATACCTTCATGCCGCCGAGCAGTCCGGACCCCCGAACGCCGACACACTCCACCGGTTCGTCGCCCTGTCGACGGCACGCTGAACGCGCTTACCCGCGTGCGTGGGTGAGTCGCCAGCCACCACCGTCACCACACACCACGCCCGCGATCTCCATGGCCGCGAGCGCCGACCGCACCACGGGCACGCCCAGTCCCGCGGCGTAGGCGATCTCGTCGACGGTGGCCACGCCCCGCCCGGGAATCGCGTCATGGACCAGGCGCTGATCCTCCGACAGTAGGTCGGTGTCACGGTCGGCGCCCCGGCCCGGGTCGCCGCCGCCGTCGGGACGGAGCATCGACACGACGGTGTCGGTGTTGAACACCAGCTGGGCCAGGTCATCGGTGATCAGCCGGTGGCAGCCGACGGATGTTGCCGAGGTGACCGGGCCGGGAAAGGCTCCGACGGGCCGGCCGAGACGTCGTCCCCAGGCCGCGGTGTTGGCGGCGCCGGACCGTTTCCCGGCCTCCACCACCACGACCCCCTCCGACAGCGCCGCAACCAGCCTGTTCCGGGTGATGAACCGGTGCTTGGCGGCGGTGGTGCCGGGTGGATACTCGCTCACGAGTAGACCTCGCTCGGCGATCTCGGACAGCAACCGCGAATGCGCTGTCGGATAGGCGCGGTCGATGCCGCAGGCCAGTACCGCGGTGGTGCACCCGCCGGACAGCAGGCTCGCCCGATGCGCGGCGCCGTCTATGCCGAACGCCCCGCCTGATATCACCGCCCAGCCGCGATCGCACAGTTCCCCCGACAGCCGTGCGGTGACGCTCTCCCCGTACGATGACGCGGCGCGCGCCCCCACCACGGCCACCGATTCGGCGGCCACCTCGTCGAGCCGGTGCGGTCCACGCACCCACAGCGCCAGCGGCTCACCATCCCGTGGTCCGGTCGCGGCCCTGCCCAGCGCCAGCAGCGGCCACCCGGGCCATTCCTCGTCGTCGGGAAGTATCAGGCGCGCACCGACTTTCGCTGCCGCCTCCAGATCCTGTGCCGCACAGTCGGCGCCGGCCCGGGCCTCGGTCGCCGTCAATGCGTCCTCGTGTCCCTTGGGCACCGATCTGTTCCGGATGGCGCCGGCCGCCTCCACGGCACCGAGTTCGGCGACCAGAACCGCCACCGCCGCGCTGGGTGGTTCGGCCACCCTGGCCAGATATGTCCACGCCAGCATCTCGTCATCGGATCGCCCCGCCATCAGTAACTCCCCCTGTCCCGGTACAGCAATGCCTGTGCCACATCGTCTTCCGTCGGCTTATCGGCGCCACGCAGGTCGCACATCGTCCACGCCAGCCGCAGCGCGCGATCAGCTCCACGAGCGGTGACCCGGCCGTCGCGCAGGAACAGTTCCACCGGCCGCATCGCCTCGGCGCTAAGCCGGAACCGTTGCCGCAGAATCGAACCGGGCACCTCGGAGTTGGTGAGCCAGCCGTATTCGCGCCAGCGCTCCACGGCCGCCGAGCGGGCAGTCACCACCCGCGCACGCACCTGCGCACTCGTCTCCTCACCGGAGGTCATCAGCGCGGCCGACCCGGGCGGGTCCATCCGCACCCTGATGTCGACGCGATCCATCAGCGGCCCGGACAGTTTGCCCAGGTAGCGGCGCCGGACCACGGAGCTGCACACGCAGTCGACGTCGTGGGCCGGCGCGCACGGGCAGGGATTGGCGGCCAGGACGAGCTGGAATCGTGCCGGATAGCGGGCAATGCCGTCACGCCTGGGCACGCTCACCTCCCCCTCCTCCAGTGGCTGCCGCAACGAATCGAGCACTGTCGGGGACATCTCGGCACATTCGTCGAGAAACAGCACCCCGCGGTGCGCCAGCGACGCCGCCCCCGGCCGGGCGAAACCCGTTCCGCCACCTAGTAATCCGGTGGACGAGGTGCTGTGGTGCGGGGCGACGAACGGCGGATCGGACACCAACGGATCCCCGGGCGAGAGCACCCCGGCAATGGAGTGGATCGCGGTCACCTCGAGTGATTCCTCACGCCGCAGCTGCGGCAGGATTCCCGGAATCCGTTTGGCCAGCATCGTTTTCCCGATTCCCGGGGGTCCGGTCATGAGCACATGATGTGCGCCGGCCGCGGCGATCTCCAAGGCGTGACGTGCCTCGCTCTGCCCGACCACGTCGGCCATGTCGTCACGATGACCACCCGCCGCCGCGGGGATCTCCTCTCGTTCGCGCGGCACCGCGTCGAGCACGCATTCACCGGCGAGCCAACTCACCACCTGCCCCAGCGAGTCGGCTGCACCCACCTCCAGTTCGGTCACCAGCAGCGCCTCGTCGATGTTGCCCTGCGGTACGACGGCCCGCTCGAAACCCTGCTTGGCCGCGTGAATCAGGGCCGGCAGGATGCCCCGGACCGGACGCACCCTCCCGTCGAGAGCCAACTCGCCCATAACGACGGTGCGCGGCAACCGATGCGGCGCCGCCTCACCTGTCGACACCAGGATCGCGACCGCGATCGCCAGGTCGAAGCCGGAACCGGATTTGGGGATATCGGCCGGCGACAACGCGACGGTGAGCCGCCCTTCGGGAAACTTGAACCCGGAGTTGGTGATTGCCGACCGAATACGATCGCGTGCCTCCCGCACCGATCCGTCCACACCGCCACCGACCACGAACGCAGGCAGCCCCGTCCCCACCGAGGCCTGCACCTCCAGCATCTTGGCCTCGAACGCGTTGAGACCCACCGTGTGCACCGTGCCCAGCGCCCGGACCCGGGAGCTCATACGAACACCCCGACGTGATGACGCAGCCCCGCGCGGGTCAGATCTGTCGGGTCGACCGGGTCGAGCTGGATGGCGATGACATCGAACCGGATGGTTGGAAACCACGCCTCCTGCTGCGCCAGCCACACCCGCGTGGCACGCCGCATCTTGGCCAGTTTGTCCGGAGTGACCGCCTCGGCCGGATCAGTGTACATCCGACTGGCCCGGGTCTTGACCTCCACCACCACCAGCACCGACCCGTCGACGGCGATGATGTCGAGTTCGCCGTACCGGCACCGCCAGTTACGTTCCAGCACAGTCCATCCGGCGCTGGTCACATAGTCGGCGGCGATGTCCTCGCCCAGCCTGCCGATCGTCGCCCGCCGGTTGTCCCGACCCGGAGTGCCGGCGTCCTGCGGCCCTGAAGAATCCTGTTCGCTCATGCCGATAAGCATCGGCCCGGATCCGGCCGGATCGGCCCGGGTAGCAGCCCGAACGCGACATCTGTGGATAATTCAAGGGCCGTCCCCAAATTCCGCTGGGGAAACGCGAGCGACTAGGGCGTGTCGGGAAGCCGCAACTCCGGCTTCTCCAGTTCCTCGATGTTGACATCCTTGAACGTGATCACCCGGACCTGCTTGACGAAGCGCGCCGGCCGGTACATGTCCCACACCCAGGCGTCGCTCATCCGCAGCTCGAAGTACACTTCGCCGTCGGTGTTGCGGGGTGCGAGTTCAACGGAGTTGGCGAGGTAGAAACGGCGTTCGGTCTCGACCACATACGTGAACTGCCCGACGATGTCCTTGTACTCGCGGTACAGGGAGAGTTCCATCTCGGTTTCGTACTTTTCGAGATCCTCCGCGCTCATCCGGTAAGCGTATCGCGATCGGGGTCGGCAGTTATGGGTGGTCTCCCACCTGCTCGGGCGGCCACGTTGCGGTAGGACATGCGGTGCTCGCGGGACGGCCCGAGCCGGTCGATGCAGCTCATGTGGTGGGCGGTGCTGTAGCCCTTGTGGAGGGCGAAATCATAGCCGGGCAGATCACGGTCGAGGTCCACCATGATGCGGTCGCGGGTGACCTTGGCGATGACGCTGGCCGCGGCGATGCAGGCCGCGGTTCCGTCGCCGCCGATGACTGGCAGGCTCGGCGCGGTCAGGCCCGGTACGCCGAAACCGTCGGACAGGACGTAGCCCGGTGGGCTGTGCAGACCGGCGATCGCCCGGCGCATCCCTTCGATGTTGGCGACGTGGATGCCGATCCGGTCGACCTCGGCGGCATCGACGATCACCGCGTGCCAGGCCAGCGCGTTGCGGGTGACCGCGCGATACAGGCGCTCGCGCGTCGGTTCCGGGAGCTTCTTCGAGTCGTCGAGATCGGTGAGCGAGGTGACCTGTGAGGGTTTGAGGATGCACGCGGCCACCACCAGAGGGCCCGCGCACGCTCCGCGACCGGCCTCATCGACACCGGCGACGGGACCGAGACCGCTGGTGTGCAGCGCGAATTCGAGGGTGCGCAGGTTCGCTGCCCTGCGCACCGGCCGCCGCGGCGGCCACCTGTTACCGACTGCCACTTCGGTGTGCCTACTTCTGCGGGTTGACCGCGTCGACACCACCGATCCGGGACAGCGGATAGATGATGAACCGCACCTTGCCGCGGATGTTGCTCACCGGCACCGTGCCCTGTAGTTCGTCGGTGATGTGGTAGCGCGAATCGGCCGAGTTGAGACGGTTGTCGCCCATCACCCACACGTTGCCGGCCGGAACCTTGATCGGCCCGAAGTCCGCGCCGTAGCAGCTGTTCGGAGTGCTGTCGGCGTTCGTGAAGTCGGACTCCCCCAGCCCGGCGACGCTCTCGGCCTGCAGCTTCTTGTCGATGTAGGGCTCGGTCAGCGGTTTACCATCGACGGTCACGCCCTTACCGTCCGCATTCTTGCAGGCGACGGTCTGTCCGCCGGTCGCGATGACTCGCTTGACCAGGTTGTTCTCGTCCGGTGGGGCGAAACCGAACCACGACAGCCCGTTCTGGAGGGACTTGATCACCGCATTCGACGATCTCGGCGACTGCCAGCTGCCATCCCACGATTCGGTGGGTGCCTTGAACACAACCACGTCACCGGGTTTGGGATCGCCGAAGCGGTACACGATCTTGTCGATCACGATCCTGTCGTTGGTGCAGCCCGTGCAGCCGTGCAGCGTCTGTTCCATCGATTCCGACGGGATCACGTACTGCCGGCCGATGAACGTCTGCAGCACCCACGTCACGAGCAGCACACAGCCGACGATGATGACGATCTCGCGTAATACCGACGACTTCTTCTTCTCGTCGTCGGCACTGTCGGTCTTGAGTCGCCACGGCCGCGCACCGTCGTCGGACGAGTCCACGTCGTCGGCCTCACCCGCACGGGGTGTCCCGCCGGCGTCGTAGGTGTCCGCGCGATCGGTCTCATAGTGATGCTGCCCGGCGTCGGCGCCGGATCCCTGGTCCTCTGTATCGGCCACCCAGCCAGAGTAGACGCGTCGACGGCCGAACCTGTTTTCGACGTACCCCGCCGGCCCCGCGCGAGCCACGGCGTATAGCAGCAGGCCCCGGTCGCACAGCGTGCGATCGGGGCCCACAACCGGACGAATCCGGCTCAGCTCAGCGCTTTTCCTTGATCTTGGCCTTCTTGCCGCGCAGGTCGCGCAGGTAGTACAGCTTGGCCCGACGCACGTCACCGCGGGTCAGCACCTCGATCTTGGCGATGTTGGGGCTGTGCACCGGGAAGGTACGCTCCACGCCCACACCGAACGACACCTTGCGGACGGTGAACGTCTCGCGGACGCCGCCGCCCTGCCTGCGGATCACGACACCCTTGAAGACCTGGACCCGCTCTTTGGCACCTTCGATGACCTTGACGTGAACGTCGAGGGTGTCGCCGGGTGCGAAGTCGGGGATGTCGTCACGCAGTGACTGCTTGTCGAGGAAGTCGAGGGTTTGCATCGTGGTAGTCCATTCTGGAATGTAACGGCGAACAGAGGAACCTGGCGGCCTGCCGCCGGGTGCGGATACACCCAGGCGGAGGTTCTACCGGTTCATGCTCCGAGTCGTTGGTACCCACGCAGGCACCGACCGGTACACCGATCAGGCACGCCTGTGCGCAGGCAACCTGAATATTGTGCCAGACGACACCGGCTGGGACGAAATCGCCGCAGGTAGGTCAGTCGTCGAACTCGCCCGGGCCGGTATCGGGATCGGTAGGCGCGGCCGCCGGTGCGATCACCGGCACCCCGAGGTCGTCGAAGTAGGCGATGACCTCTGCGGGAACGGGATGAGCCGAGGCCACCGCGAGCGGTCGGGCACCCAGCGCTTCCAGCTGTTCGGCGATCGCCAACTCGGACCCGCGCGCCGATCCGGCGAGATGTTCGCCGGCACCGATCGTGACCCCGGTCCGCAGGTACGGAACGGGGTCGCTGGTGCCGACCACTGCGATCATCTCTCTTGCCGGTGTGCAGCCCACACCGACCGACATCCGGACCCACTGCGCCAGGTCCGGCGGCAACGACGAATACAGTTGCCGGGCACGCTCGGCCAGTCGTTCACCGTCCACCGCCACCGGCGAGTCGGCGTGCCCGGTGAACGCGCGTGTCATCGCTGCCGCCATCGGCACCGCGGCAGCCATCGCGGGGAGCCCCGCACCGGACATCGTCGGGGCGTGTGTACCCGACGTTTGGGTTCCAGGAGCCTCGGTTCCGGGAGCCTGGGCGCCGGGTGCTTGCGCCGACGCCGATGAATCGTCGTGCGCGGCCGGGACATCCGATGACCTCACGGGCGCGGTTGCGGGATCGATCCGGGCGGCGCGCTCGACGGCGTCGTCCCCGATCGCCCCGACCACCGACGTCGCGGCACCGGTCGCAGCCACTATCGCCGTCGGGTGTCCCACGAGAGAAGCGACTTCGGCTCGCATCAGATCACGTTCGGCGATCGCGGAGGCCAGCGACAGGTGTTCACAGGTCCCGGCGACCTCGTCCGCGTAACGATCAAGCGTGGCGACCAGGGCCCCCAGCCGGGTCACGACATCGGCGACCGCGCTGCCTCGGGGTCCGGCAATCGCCCGCACGTTGTCGTCAACGCCCTCACGCAGTCCGCCGTCGCACAGCCCAGGGCGGGCGTGTGCCGCGGAGAAGTCCCTGCCCACGACCTCGGTCCGGGCGGCGATCGTTTCAAGCCTGCGAGCGCACGCTCTCAGCGCGGCAATGTCGGCGGACGGTTGGGCGTGCCGTACCAGCTCGTCAACGACATCGCGCGATGTCACTGTGACAGCCCTTCCCCGCGAGTACCGGCCAACGGTTTTGCGCATATGTCGGCCGTTCGCAGCCACTCTCCGGCGGCATCGACACGCATGATGTGCTCGCGCATCACTGCCTCGACCGCGCCGAGCGCGTCGAGAGCCATCCGGCCCGCGTCGGCGAACCGAGGCCGCAGCACGTCGGCGGCAGGATCGATACCGAACGCAATGCCCGCTTCGGCGAGCGCGGCCCCCAGGTCGGTGGTGATCGCCGGCAGATCATCAACGACTCCGGTCAGGACACGGACGAGCTCATCGAGGTCGTCGAGATCGACATGGACCCGAACGGTCACCCGCGCACCACATCCACTATGTCGTCGTATCCGGGTGAGGTGACCTCGGGGCCGTCGACGATCGACATCGACACCTGATCGCGGGTGGCACGCAACTTCTCATCGGCAGCGGCCACCAAAGAGGTGATCAACCCGGCCAGGGTGGTCGCGTCGCGGTCCCGGAGTGCGGAGGGGGCGATCGTCAAACCGACCAGTAGTCCCCTGGCGTTGACCGTCACTGCGACATCGCCCGTCGGACTGGTCGCCTCTGCGGTCAACCCGGCCAAAACGGCCCGGATGCGGTCGAGCTCGGCGTGCTGCCGTTCCAGTTCGGCATGCATTCTGGCCCAGACGTCAGGCATATGCCCGGCCGGCCGATCCCCAGGATCCCCGGCCGCCCCACCGGCCTCGGCGGCGTTCTGATTCGGTTCCACGCCCTCGTCCCCCTCACACACTCGCCGGTCCGAGGCTGCGCACACCGGTCATGAGCACCGATGCCACCTCGCGTGAGGTAGATCGTAGCCCCGGCCCCGTACCCGGTCGACCGGTTCATCCACAAGTAGGTCGTGCGGTCCTGTCAGGTCGTGCCTTCGGTGTGTCGGACCAGGAGATCGGGTCTGCGTTCGCGGGTGCGGTCCAGCGACTTTTCGTGGCGCCACGCGGCAACTTTGGCGTGATCACCGGAGAGCAGCACCGGCGGTACGGGTAGGTCGCGCCACACCTCGGGCCGGGTGTAGCTCGGGCCTTCCAGGAGCCCGTCGGAGAACGAATCCTCTTGGTGGGAGCGGGGATTGCCCAGCACACCGGGCATCAGACGGACGGTCGCCTCGATCATCGCGAGCACGGCCACCTCGCCGCCGATGAGCACGAAGTCGCCGATCGACACCTCTTCGACCCGCATCCGTCGGCCGGCGTCGTCGAATACCCGCTGATCGATGCCCTCGTAGCGTCCGCAGGCGAACACCAGGTGCGATTCGGTGGACCAGCGGGTCGCGGTCTCCTGGGTGAACGGCACGCCGGCGGGCGTGGGTACCACCAGGAGCGCCTCGTCGGGACAGACCTCGTCCAGGCAGTGGCCCCACACGTCGGGTTTCATGACCATGCCGGGCCCGCCCCCGTAGGGCGAATCATCGACGGCGCGGTGGACGTCGTGGGTCCAGTCGCGCAGGTCATGCACATCGACGGTGACCTGCCCCTTGTCGATGGCCTTGCCGAGCAGCGCGACCCGCAGCGGAGCGAAGTACTCGGGAAAGATCGAGACGATGTCCAGGCGCATACCCGGTTGACCTGTCTCGTGTGCGGTGGTCACTGGTCGAACAGTCCGTCAGGCGGGTCGATCACCACACCACCGTCCCGACTGATCTCGGGCACGATCTCACGCACGAACGGGACCAGCAGCTCGCGACCCTCGGGTGTGGTCACGGCGAGGATGTCGTTGGCGGGCAGGTGCAGCACCGACGACACGACACCGACGGATTCACCGCCCACCGTCACAACGGGCAGTCCTTCGAGTTCGTGGTCGTAGAACTCGTCCGGGTCGTCGCCGGAATCGACATCGGCGGCGTCGATGACGAACAGTGTGCCCCGCAGTTCGTCGGCGGCGGTACGTCCCGCGACTTCGGCCAGCGACAGCAACAGCCGCCCGGAATGATTCCGGGCGGCTGTGACCGTGAAGCGATGCTCGCCTCCCCCGCGCGGCGCCTGGCCGCGCAGAACCGCACCCTTCGCGAACCGGGTGTCGGGGTCGTCGGTACGTACCTCGACCACGACCTCACCACGGATGCCGTGAGCCTTGACGACGCGTCCGATCACCAGGTCCATGTGCGCTGAGCTGCCGTGATCGATGGTCAGCGGTCGGTGTCGACGATGTCGACACGGATGCCGCGGCCACCGATACCGGCGACGAGGGTACGCAGCGCAGTGGCGGTGCGGCCGTTGCGGCCGATGACCTTGCCGAGATCCTCGGGGTTGACGTGTACCTCGACGAGCCGGCCGCGACGGCCGGTCACCAGGTCGACGCGCACATCGTCGGGGTTGGCGACGATGCCACGAACGAGGTGTTCGACGGCGTCCGCGACGACAGCGCTCACGCGTCGGCCTCGGTGGCGGCCTCCGGAGCAGCCTCGTCGGCGTCCTTCTTGACGGCCTTCTTCTTGGGCGTGACGGCCTCGGCGACGGGTGCGCTGTCAGCGGCGGCGAGCGCGGCGTTGAACAATTCGAGCTTGGACGGCTTGGGAGCGGCGGTCTTCAGGGTGCCCTCGGCACCCGGCAGGCCCTTGAACTTCTGCCAGTCACCGGTGACCTTGAGGATGGCCTGAACCGGATCGGTGGCCTGAGCGCCCACGCCGAGCCAGTACTGAGCGCGCTCGGAGTCGACCTCGATCAGGCTGGGCTCTTCCTTGGGGTGGTACTTGCCGATGGTCTCGATGACACGACCATCGCGACGGGTACGGGCATCGGCGACGACGATGCGGTACTGCGGGTTGCGGATCTTGCCGAGACGGGTGAGCTTGATTTTGACAGCCATGTGTCTTCCTTGCTGGTCACTGCGCAATTCGGCAGCTCATCAGGAGTGATGAGCCCGGTTTTGCGATCTGTTTCGGTGTGACCGCCGGTCGGCCGTAGCCGGGTCCGACGAACCGACGGCCCATTCTGCCAGACCCACCACCCAGATCAGAAATCCCGACGGCGCCCGCCGTATCGACCCGACTTCGCTACGTCCGAGTCCCGCGCCGGACCAGAGTCGGCCAGTTCAGGGCGGAACCCTCAGAAACTCTCGAACAACTCGGCTGCCGACAGCCCATGGAACAGTTCAGCAGGATCGATGCCAATTGCGGCCGCGATCCGAAGGTACTTGGTAATACCGGAGTCGGTCTCACCCCGCTCGATCCTGGCGACCTGTGTGGTTCCCAGACCCGTCTTCGCAGCGACCGCTTCCTGTGTGAGATTCCGCCTGACTCGTTCAGCCCGCATGTTGGAGCCCAAGAGTCTCAAGGCACTCGCCGCAGCCGCATCCATCACATAGAAGGCTGCCGATCACATCCGCTCTTCTCCAGAACGAAAAAGTGCGCAAATAGCACATATTTGTGCTATAAGTCTTGCGGCCAACTTTCCGATTGGCATCTACCTGGAGCCACAACCTATGTGCGCTTCCTGCAAGGAGACAGACCATGAATCAGGTTCCGCCTGGCGTCGACCCTTCGGTCGACCCCAAAGCCGCAGCCAAAGCGGCGAAGGCGTACGCCAAAGCGACACGACCTTGGTACAAGAAGAAGCGATGGTGGCTCCTCGGCGCGATCGCGCTCATCGTCATCATCGTGGCTGCAACCAGCTCTGGCGGAGATGACGGGCCCAAGGTCGTCGACGACACTTCGCAGTCGTCCAGCGACAACCAGAAGTCAGACAACAAGAAGTCAGACGACGCGCCCAAAGTCGGGACAAAATCTAATCCGCTGGCGCTTGGCAAGACCGTCGAGCTGGCCGGAACTCGCTACACGGTGAACTCCGCGGAAACCAAGGACTCGATCGGCTCGGACATCTTGGGCGAGACCGCGGACGGCACGTTCGTCGTCGTGAGTCTCACGATCGAGAACCGCAAGTCCGAGACCAAGACGTTCACGTCCTCTTCGGCGAAATTCGTGGCCAGTTCCGGCGATGAGTACGACACCGACAGCGAAGGGAGCATCGCGGCAACGACCGGCGACGGCGACCCGCTGATCTTCGAAGAGATGCAGCCTAAGCTGCCCAAGACGGGACTTCTCGTGTTCGACGTGCCCAAGAACGCCGTGTCCGATGGTCTGCTCAAAGTGAGTGACCTGTTCGGCAAGGGCGATGCCTACATCGACCTGGCGTTGCAGTAGGCCTGACAACTCTCATCTTGCGGGCCGGACCTCGAAAGAGTCCGGCCCGCAAGATGGCTCACCACTTACGCCAAATACACGCTGTTGCGACGACGCCCATCCGCTTACGGGTGCGCTACGCCCAATCAGAGCGGGTCAGGACCTGTAAGAGTTCGCTGTTGATGAACAGCCTGTCGCGGCCGACCTTGATATCCCCGAGCATGCCTGCGGCGACGAGCGCCTCGAGACGCTTCGTCGCCGTCGGGCGGGATACGCCAGTACGTGAAACCACGGTGGGGATCCGACAGTAGGGCTGCTCGAAGAGCACTGCCAACAGTTCTCTGTCTCCACCACCACGGGTAACCGCGCTGGCGCGGCGCGCAAAGTCGTCGGCCAGTTCGATGATCGCGGTGATCTTGCTCAGCACCGAGCGCGATGTCTGGTCAACTCCGTGCAGCATGTAGACAATCCAGTCTTCCCAGGCTCCCTCCCCCGTGACCGCGAGCAAGTGTCGGTAGTAGTCGTCTTTCGTCGCGCTGATGTACCGCGACAGGTAGAGGATCGGCGATGCAAGCAACCCGAGATGACACAGCATCAGGATGTTGACAATCCGACCAGTTCGTCCGTTACCGTCGGCGTACGGATGGATCGCTTCGAACTGGTAATGCGCGACCGCCATGCGCACCAACGGGTCTAATCCGTTGTCTGCGTGGATGAAACGCTCCCAATCCGCCAGCTTCTCCTGGATGATCTCCTTCCCATCAGGCGGTGTGTACGTCACCTCGCCCGTGATCGGATGAGCCAGATGAGTACCAGGCAGGTCACGCACTCGCATGTCCCGCCCCTTGATGGTGGTGCAGATTCTTGTTGCCGTCGCCGCAGTCAATCCGCGTTCCTCCACGGCGTCATATCCGACGCGGAGGGCCGTCCTGTATCGCAACGCCTCCCTGGTGGCCGGATCAGCCGAGTCGTCGTCGTCGAGGAATCTGAACAGCGCGTCAGTGGTAGTGACGATGTTCTCGATCTCGGAGCTCGCCTGAGCCTCGATCAACGGAATGGTATTGATCAGGATCGTCGGGTCCGGAATCGAAGCAGCGGCCTGGTCGAGTCGGGCGAGGGAAGCGCGGGCATCGATCGTCGCCTTCAGCACACGCGGAGTCTCCAGCGCATCCGCCCGCGGAGGCTGCGGTAGTGAGTTGTAGGGCCTACGCGGATCCCAGGTCGTCATGAGGAAACAGTGCCGCAACACACCCAACATGTAAAGTTTTTGCCGATTTTTTTACATATTTCGCCGATGTGTAAAGATTCTTTACATGTCTACCGGCCACGCGACACCCCGCAGCGCGGACGTAGGCGGTCGGACTGGGGACATAAAAGAGCCGGGTTCGGATGTGGTTGCTTACCCCGCGAAAAGCATCCATATCCGAACCCGACTGCAACTTAAACGCTACATTACTACCGAGTAAGAACCAACCCCATTGCAACGTTTGTGCCACATATCACAGTGACCCTAGCGCGAGAACCGACCCCGGAACAGGGCCGAATGATGTAGCGCGTAGT
>NZ_JAGQTN010000130.1 GCF_020438995.1 Gordonia sp. (in: high G+C Gram-positive bacteria) | reverse complement strand
CGCTCGGCGGGAGTCATGCCGCGGATGATGGCCTGCACCCGGTCGAGCTGCTTGTCGTCGACCTGCGCGAGCACGTCCTTCATCTGGCCGGCACCGGGAAGCATCCCGAGAATGTTGCCGATCGGACCCATCTTGCGGATCATCAGCATCTGTTCGAGGAAGTCCTCGAGGGTCAGGTCGCCCTGGGTGATCTTGGCGGCGGCGGCCTCGGCCTGCTGCTGGTCCCAGTGCTGTTCGGCCTGTTCGATGAGGCTGAGCACGTCGCCCATGCCCAGGATGCGGCTCGCCATCCGGTCCGGGTGGAAGACGTCGAAGTCTTCGAGTTTCTCGCCGGAGGAGGCGAACATGATCGGCCGGCCGGTGACCTCACGCACCGACAGCGCCGCACCACCGCGGGCGTCGCCGTCGAGTTTGGTGAGCACGACGCCGGTGAATCCGACGCCCGATTGGAACGCCTCGGCCGTGGAGACCGCGTCCTGACCGATCATCGCGTCGACGACGAACAGGACCTCGTCCGGGTTGGTGGCCTCGCGGATGTCGGCGGCCTGCCGCATCAGCTCCTCGTCGATACCGAGGCGGCCGGCGGTGTCGATGACCACCACGTCGTAGTGCTGGGACACCGCCTCGTCGATACCGGCCCGCGCCACCGCCACCGGATCGCCGGAGCTGACGCCGAGAACACCCTCGCTGCCGACGCTGGTCCCCGGATGCGGCGCGAACACCGGCACTCCGGCTCGTTCGCCGACGATCTGCAGCTGCGAGACCGCGCCGGGACGCTGCAGGTCACAGGCCACCAACAGCGGGGTGTGACCCTGCTGCTTGAGCCAGTGACCGAGCTTGCCGGCCAGGGTGGTCTTACCCGCGCCTTGCAGGCCGGCGAGCATGATGATCGTCGGCGGCTTCTTGGCGAACTGCACGCGCCGGGTCTCACCGCCGAGGATCCCGACGAGTTCCTCGTTGACGATCTTGACGACCTGCTGGGCCGGGTTGAGGGCGGCCGACACCTCTGCACCCTTGGCGCGCTGCTTGATCTTGGCGATGAACCCGCGGACCACCGGCAGCGAGACGTCGGCTTCGAGCAGCGCCAGGCGGATCTCGCGGGCGGTCCGGTCGATGTCGGCGTCGGACAGTCGGCCTTTGCCGCGCAGATCCTTCAGGGCACCGGTCAACCGGTCGGAGAGGGAATCGAACATTTCTCTAGTGTTCCATGTCTGCGGCCGGGTCAGCTGATCGGCACACCTGAGCGGGAGGTTCCGCCCGTGGTGCCGTGTCCATGACCCGAGTCCGGTTCGACGCGCGGCTGCGGTTGCGGGCAGACGGCCAGGATGTCGGCCTCGACCGCGGCCCGGAACTGCGGGTCGTCGATACTGTGCGCCGGATCCGAACGCCGAACACAGAACGTGTCGACGACGGTGTTGCCGAGCGTGGTCACCTTGGCCCAGCGCACGTCGACGCCATGCGATTCCAGCACCGCGCTGACCCGGCTGAGCAGTCCGATCCGGTCGTCCACGCGCAGTTCCAGGATGGCCTGGCCACCGGCTTCACCGGCACCGTCACCCTGATCCGCCGGCGCACCCGACCACAGGATCTTGGTGGGTGCGACGGCGAACAGCGCGGGGACCGCGAACTTGGCGTGGCCTGCCCCGTCGGCGGCGGGGTCGGTGCTGCCCGCCGACGCCGACACCCCGGCCATCGCGCCGACGCCCTCGGCGATGCTGCCGATCGTGGGGACCGGGGACTCGGCCTCGCGGGCATCGAGGCGGGCGAGAACGTCGACTTTGCCCTCGATCGCCGCGATCAGTTGCTGACGCATCAGCCCGACCTCGGGTGGGGTGCCGAACCGCGGCACCACCACAAAGGTGTTGACCGCGCTGCCCGCGTGGCTGCGTACCGACGCCGACTGCGCTCGCAGGCCGTGCAGGCCGAGCACACCGGCCATCTTCGACAGCAGCCCCGGCCGATCGGGGGCGACCATGGTGACGGTGTAGGTGTGCAGCCCTTCGGCCGGGGAGATCTCCACGGCGAATCCACCCGCCTCGGCCAGGGCGATCTGCTCCGGCGACAACGGTTCAGCGACAACGGGTTCGGCACCGTCGATGAGTCGCAGGCAGCGCCGGACCAGGTCGAGGATGAGCGAGGACTTCCAGTCACCCCAGACGCCGGGGCCGGTGGCCAGCGAATCCGCTTCGGCCAGGGCTGCAAGCAATTCGAGCAGCACCCTGCTGCCACCGAGGGTGTCGATGACGAACTGCGCCGTGTCCGGGTCGTCGAGGTCACGCCGGGTGGCCACCGACGGCAGCAGCAGGTGATGGCGCACCATCTCCGACAGGATCGTGACGTCCTGCGGCCACAGCCCCATCCGGTTGCCGAGCTGTATCGCAAGTTCGGCACCGACGATGCTGTGGTCGGCGCCGCGCCCTTTGCCCAGGTCGTGAATCAACGCACCCAGCACCAGCAGATCTGGACGGGCCACGCGAGTTGTCATCGCGCTGGCGTAGGAGGCGGCCTCCACCAGATGCCGGTCGACGGTCCAGGAATGGATCGCATCGCGCGGCGGCAGGTCGCGCACCGCACCCCATTCGGGAATCAGCCGGCCCCACAAGCCCGTCCGGTCCAGCGCCTCGATCGGATCGACCATGTGATGACCCGACCCGAGCAGCACGAGCAGGTCACTGAGCGCCTCCTTCGGCCACGGTTCGCGCAGCTCCGGCGCATAGTCGGCGAGTCTGTTCAGCGTCGAGGCGCTGATCGGCAGGCCCGTACGTGCCGACGACGCCGCCACCCGCAGAATCAGACCCGGATCCCTGCTCGGAATCGCGTTGCGCGCCAGCACGACCTCGCCGTTGTGCTCGACAACGCCTTCATCGAGTGGGCGACGCACGGGTGTGCGTCGGAGCTTGGCCAGACCGCGCCGCGGCAACGCATTGCCCGCTGTTCGCAGGCCCACGTCGATGGAGTAGCTGATGGTACGCGCGGCGTCGCTGATGGATCGGGCCAGGTCGAACCGGTCCCCGATCCGTAGTGCCGCACCGATCTCGTCGGCGTCCTGGGCGCGCACCTGTTCACGCGGACGGCCGGCGATGCGGTGCAATTCGGTGCGGATGTCGAGCAGCCGCACGTACGCGGTCTGCGGCGCCGATCCCGAGGAATCGGCACGCGCGGTCGACAGGCCGTCGGTCAGTTGCGCGATGGCCAGCGCCCCGAGCAACTGGACATCGCGCAGGCCACCCCGGCCGCTCTTGAGATCGGGTTCGGCGCGGTGCGCGATGTCGCCGGCCCGGCGCCACCGGTCCTGGGCGTGGGCGACGACATCGGGAAACCGGGTGCGGATCTGGGCACGCCACTGCTGGCGCACACCTCCGATGAGCAGCTTCGACAGGTCCTCGTCGCCGGCGATGTGCCGGGCTTCGAGCAGGCCGAGCGCGGCGGTGACGTCCTCGGCGGCCACCGACAGCGCCTGCGGCACAGTGCGCACCGAATGATCGAGCGGGATGTTGGCATCCCAGAGGGGATACCACAGCCCGTCGGCGACCTCGGACACCGTCGCCGTGGGCAGGTCGTCGTGCAGGAGGATGAGGTCGAGATCGGAGAAGGGCAACAACTCGCCGCGGCCGAGTCCGCCGACCGCGACGATCGCCAGCCCGCTGTCGGCGGAGATGCCGAGTTCGGCCGCTTTGCTGTTGAGCCAGAACTCGTGCAGGTCGACGAGCACCTGACGCAAACCCGGTGCGTCGAGTTTGCCGGCGCGCGCCGAGGTGAGGAGCTGACGCCTGGCCTGGGCAAGATCTGTTGCTGCCATGGGGTTTTCGATACCTCGCAGATCCGTGGAAGGGGCTGATACCCGGCGAATGACCGTGCGCTGTGCGCCGGTCGTGAGATGGTCGCGGCCCCGCGCCTGACTTGTCATCAGTCGCGGGGCCGCGATGCACGGTGCGGACCGGGCGATCGACCAGTAACTGATCGACCCCGGGTGGTGGGTTACAGGGCCTCGGCCCCGCGCTCACCGGTGCGGACCCGGACCACCGAGTCGACCGGGGAGACCCAGACCTTGCCGTCACCGATCTTGCCGGTGCGGGCGGCCTCGACGATCACATCGACGACCTTGTCCACGGCCGCGTCGTCGACGACGACCTCGACCCGGACCTTCGGCACGAAGTCGACGGAGTACTCGGCACCCCGGTAGACCTCGGTGTGTCCCTTCTGGCGGCCGTAGCCCTGGACCTCGCTCACGGTCATCCCGAGGATGCCCGCCTGTTCCAGTCCGGCCTTCACGTCTTCGAGCGTGAACGGCTTGACGATGGCAGTGATCAGCTTCATGAATTATCCCTCTCCACAGAATTCAGCGTAGTTGTCGATGTGAGCGCGTTCACGCTGATTCATAGGCGGTCTCGGCGTGTTCTGCCTCATCGATGCCGACCTTCTCATCCTCATCGCTGACGCGCCAGCCCAGCGGCTTGAGGGCGTAGGCGATGGCGGCGGTGAGAACACCGGTGAAGACGAGGGCGAACAGCGCGATCACGAACTGCACGACCAGCAGTTTGCCGTCACCGCCCCAGAACAGGCCGTCACCCTTGGCGAGCAGACCGATGCCGATGGTGCCCCAGAGGCCGGCGACGAGGTGGACGCCGACGACGTCGAGCGAGTCGTCGTAGCCGAACTTGTTCTTCAGTCCGATGGCGACGGCGGCCAGTGCACCGGCGACCGCACCGAGGATCAGCGAGCCGACCGGGGTCAGCGCACCGCACGCGGGGGTGATGGCGACCAGGCCGGCGACGATACCCGAGGCGGCACCCACGCTGGTGGCGTGCTTGTCGCGGATCAATTCGACTGCGAGCCAGCCGAGGATCGCGGCGGCGGTGGCGGCGGTGGTGTTGACCCAGACCAGGCCGGCGGTCATGTCGGCGGCGAGTTCGGAACCGACGTTGAAGCCGAACCAGCCGAACCACAGCAGCGCGGCGCCGAGCATGACGAACGGGATGTTGTGCGGGCGGTAGGCGGTGCGGCCGAAACCGACGCGCTTACCGATGATGACGGCCAGAACCAGGGCAGCTACACCGGCATTGATATGCACCACGGTGCCACCGGCGAAGTCGACGGGTGCGACCTTGGCCTCGCCGTCTTCACTGCCGAAGATCCACGACGCGAAGCCCCGCTCGGCACCGGACATGATGCCACCGCCCCACACCATGTGGGAGAGCGGGAAGTAGACCACGGTCGTCCACACCACGGTGAACACCAGCCAGGTGGAGAACTTCACACGTTCGGCGAGCGCACCGGAGATCAGAGCGACGGTGATGACGGCAAAGGTCAGCTGGAAGCCCATGAACACGATCGACGGAATGGATCCGCCGCCGGTGACGTACAGAGTTTCCCCACCCTGTTCGATCGTGTTGGTCAGCTGGTCTGAGCCGAACAGCGAGAACGGATTGGCGAAGATGCCTGCGAAGTCGTCGTCGTTGGTGATACTGCTGCTGAAGGCCATTGAGAAGCCCCACAGCACGTATACGACGCTGACCGTGGCCATCGAGCCGAAGGACATCATCATCATGTTCAGAACGGATTTACCGCGGGAAAGACCTCCGTAGAAGAAGGCCAGGCCCGGGGTCATCAGCAACACGAGGGCCGCGGAGGTAAGAATCCACGCCGTGTCGCCAGTGTCGAATGTGCCAAACGAATCTGTTGGCAGCGCGAGAACCACTGTATGAAACCTCCTGACGAGTTACGCCGACCTCTCGGCGCCTGTGATGACTCTGTCGGGCGGTGGTTTCCGTGGTGGTGCGCTGATGTTTCATGCCGGTGAACCACGACGCAGAATATATTTCATATGCGTAAACCGTCAGGACGGCTCTCAGCGGTATCTCACAGCGGCCCTACGCAGGTGCGAGTTCTCGTCCCCCGCGTAGGGCCCGGATCGATGGACCTACAACAGTGCGTCGACGAATGCTCCCGGTTCGAACGGCGCGAGGTCGTCGGCTCCCTCACCGAGGCCGACGAGCTTCACCGGAACACCCAGTTCCTCCTGAACGTGGAACACGATGCCGCCCTTGGCGGTGCCGTCAAGTTTGGTCAGCGCCACCCCGGTGATCTTGACGACGTCGGCGAACACCCTGGCCTGCACGAGACCGTTCTGGCCGACCGTCGCGTCGAGAACCAGGATCACCTCGTCGACGGGGGCCTTCTTCTCCACGACCCGCTTGACCTTGTCGAGCTCATCCATCAGACCGGTCTTGGTGTGCAGGCGGCCGGCGGTGTCGATCATGACGACGTCGACACCCTCTTCGATGCCCTTGGCGACGGCATCGAAGGCCACCGAGGCCGGGTCGGCATTCTCCTTACCGCGCACAACCTGCGCCCCGACGCGCTCACCCCAGGTCTGCAGCTGGTCGGCGGCGGCGGCGCGGAAGGTGTCGGCGGCACCGAGCAGCACCCGCCGGCCGTCGGCGACCAGCACGCGGGCCAGTTTGCCGGTGGTGGTGGTCTTACCGGTTCCGTTGACTCCCACGACCAGCATCACCGACGGCCGGTCGGCATGCGGCAGCGCCCGGATCGACCGGTCGTATTCGGGATGCAGTTGCGCGACGAGCACCTTGCGCAGCAGCGCGCGGGCATCGTCGGCGGTGCGGACTGGGTTGCTGGCCAGTTCGGTGCGCAGGTTCTCCACGACAGCCGTGGTGCAGGTGGTGCCCAGGTCGGCCATGATCAGCGTGTCCTCGATCTCCTCCCAGCTGTCCTCATCGAGGTCACCGGCACCGAGCAGACCCAGCATCGACTTGCCGATGGCCCCCTGCGACCGGGACAGGCGTCCACGCAGTTTGCCGAGCCGGCCCGCGGTGGGCGCGATCTCGTCGATGGCCGGTGCCACAGTCGCCGGTTCGGCGGTGTCCGGGACGATGATCTCGTCGGCCTGCGTGGTCTCGGGCGCTATGGCGGTCCCGGTTGTGACGACCTCGGGTTCCGGGGTCGACGGTGCCGTCACTTCGGGTGCGGTTGCGGTTTCGGACGCCGCTGGAGCGCCCGATGCGTCGGGCTCGGTGACGGTGGGCTCCGCCGCGGGCGGTTCGTCGGTGGTGACGAACCCGGCAGTCACGTCGGACTCGTCGGTCACCACCGCCTCTGTCGTGACCTCCGCTTGGGTGGTGACCTCCGCGTCCGTGATGACCTCGGGCCCGGCCGCAACCTCAGGCTCTGCGGTCACTTCCGGCTTCGCGATGACCTCCTGCTCCGCGGCGATCTCCGGCGCGGTGCCTACCTTCGGCTGTGCGGGGGCCTCGGGCTGTGCGGGGGCCTCGGGCTGTGCGGGGGCCTTCGCGACGGTTTCCGGTTCGCGAGGTTTGGGTGGTTCCGCGAGCGCCGTCGATCCCTGACTGAAGCTGAATCCGGACCCGGCCTTGTAGCCGCCGGACCTGTCGACCTGGCGCCCGGTGCCGTCGGGGGTACCGTCGACCTGCTTGGTTGCCGGTTTGTCCTCGGTGAGCGAGATCTGGCGGCGCCGCGCCAGCACGGTCCCGAGGCCGATCAGCGCGACGATGAGCAGTACCGCCACCACGATGCCGATGACCAGTCCTGAGTTCACTCCACACGTCCTTCCGTAGCGTCTGCTCCAGTCAATCAGACGAGTGCGCCGGACACCGATCGGGCGAGGCGAACACCCACGTCTGTATGCGCACCACACCGTTCGGTGAAGCCACCGCGTTCAACGAAGCCACCGCGTTCAACGAAGCCACCACGAGGCTGCGACCACCCGGCATACGATCGCCCTCGGACCCCGCATCAAGGAGGAGTTGCCTGTGTTTCCCGGAGCATTCGTCGCCACCACCCCGGACAAGCCCGCGGTGATCGCCGCCGCGACCGGTGAGTCGCTGACCTATCGCGAATTGGATGAGAACTCCACCCGGATCGCCAATCACCTCGCGGCGCTGGGACTCCGGCCGGGTGACAACATCACAGTTGTCTCGGCCAACGATCTGCACATCTTCGAGGTGTACTGGGCGGCGCTGCGCAGCGGTCTGTACATTACGGCGATCAACCACCACCTGACGGCGGAGGAGACCAACTACATCCTCACCGATTGCGGTGCGAGTGTACTGTTCGCCGGCGCCTCCGTAGCCGCGGCCGTCGCCGATGCCGGGCAGATCGAGGCACTCACCCGTCCCGGACACCGCATAGTGTGGGGCGGCGAACTCGACAGCTTCGACAACTATGAGCATGTCCTGGCGACTGCGTCACCCAAGCCGCGCGCCGATCAGCCGCGCGGCACCGACTTCCTGTACTCCTCGGGAACCACCGGTCGGCCCAAAGGCATCAAGATTCCCCTTCCGGACGGCCAGGTCGACCAGATCCCCGACACCTACACGGTGGTATTCGGCGGTTTGTTCCAGTTCACCGCCGACACGGTGTACCTGTCCCCCGCACCGCTGTACCACGCTGCGCCACTGCGCTATTGCGGTGTCACCAATTCGGTGGGCGGAACCGTGATCATGCTCGACCGATTCGAGCCCGAGGCGGCGCTGGCCGCCATCGACAAGTATCGGGTCACCCACAGCCAGTGGGTACCGACAATGTTCATCCGGATGCTCAAGCTGCCCGCCGAGATCCGCGAACGCTACGACGTGAGCAGCATCCGGTACGCCGTCCACGCGGCCGCACCGTGCCCGGTCGAGGTCAAACGCGCGATGATCGAATGGTGGGGACCGGTGATCCACGAATACTGGGCGTCGACGGAGGCCGCAGGAGCCACCATCATCGGGCCGCAGGACGCCCTGGAACGTCCGGGCTCGGTCGGGAAGGCACTGCTGGGCATCATCCACATCTGCGACGACGCCGGAGCCGAGCTACCCACAGGCGATGTGGGGCTGGTGTTCATCGAACGCGACTTCGTGCCGTTCCAGTATCACAACGATCCGGTCAAGACCCGCGAGGCCCAGCATCCCGAGCACGAAACCTGGTCCACCACAGGTGATATCGGCTACCTCGACGAGGACGGATTCCTGTACCTGACCGACCGCAAGGCGTTCACCATCATCTCCGGCGGGGTCAACATCTATCCGCAGGAGGCGGAGAACGTCCTCATCGGCCATCCGGCGGTGTACGACGTCGCGGTGATCGGCGTCCCCGACCCGGATCTCGGCGAGGTCGCCAAGGGGTGCGTCCAGTTGGCGCCCGGTCACGTCCCCTCTGCTGAACTCGCCGCCGAATTGCTGGCCTTCACCGGTGAGCGGATCGCCGCCTACAAAGTGCCCCGGTCGATCGACTTCCTGGACGATCTGCCCCGCACTCCCACCGGCAAACTGGTCAAGCGCGAACTGCAGAAGCAATACCTGTAGCGGACCCGACTCACCCGGCCATGGGTTCAGCCCGGTCCTCCGGGTCTGGCCCGTCCGCGGTGTCGGAGTCGGCCCACCCCGGCGAGCGCACCATCCGCCAGCCCGATGCCCCGCCGCCGACCACCACATCGTTGGCGGTGAACGCCGCCGCGATCCCCGCGTCGGACACTTCGACCCCGACGACGGTGACCGCTTCGGTGAGGGCGTCTAGGTTCAGAGTGAGCCGGTTGACGAACATCTGGACGAAATCGGCCAGGACGTACGCGCCGAACACCTCGGCCCGCAGCACCGTGAACCGGATCCTGCCGTGGTCCACCCGGGGTTTGAGGGTGATGGCCACCGGGACGGGGACGATCATCACCTGCGCCGATACCTTCACCCGCAAGGTGGACCTGGCGATGTCTCCGCTGATCGACGTGACGGTCCCGGTTCCGGCCGACCCCGCGGCCAGCGCCATCAGCCGTTCGAAGGAGATCTGCGCCGACGCGTCGATACCCCGAACATGGGTCAGGCGGCTCTTGTCGTAGGTCAGGTCGTCGGCCGTGCCGGTCACCACGATCCCGTCGACCTCGATGATTCCGCGCAGTTCCCCGATCGTCGTCCGGTTGCCCAGGGTGAGGCGATCGGCGCGCACATCGGTCCATTCGCCGCCGGCGCCGAATCCGCTCGCGCGCACGTGCGGCACCATCCCGAAGTACTGCAGCACGATCGGGCGCGGACTCAGCGCCACCACGATCGGGTAGCCGGCCACCTCCGAGAGCCGCCCGGTGAGCCGGTCGGTGATGACGCGCCGCGCGAGCACTTCGGCGACCACGAGAATGGTCACCAACAGCACGAGGAGCACGAGTGCGTTTTCCATCAGCGCAGAGGCTACCCGGGTTCGGTGGCGGGGACGGCGATATCGACGCCGCGCAGACGCTGCGAGATGACCGTGGTGATTCCGTCGCCGCGCATGCTGACGCCGTACAGCGCGTCGGCGACCTGCATGGTCGGCTTCTGGTGGGTGATCACAATGAGCTGCGACTTTTCCCGCAATTGTTCGAACAGCCCGATGAGTCGTTGCAGGTTGGTGTCGTCGAGGGCGGCCTCCACCTCGTCCATCACATAGAACGGGGACGGCCGCGCCCGGAAGATGGCCACCAGCATCGCGACGGCGGTCAGCGACTTCTCCCCACCGGACAGCAGCGACAGCCGTTTGACCTTCTTGCCGGGCGGGCGGGCCTCCACCTCGATGCCGGTGGTCAGCATGTCGTTCGGGTCGGTGAGCACCAGCCGGCCCTCGCCGCCGGGGAACAGTGAGGCGAATACCTGCTCGAATTCGCGCTCGACGTCGGCGTAGGCCTCGGTGAACACCTGCAGTATGCGCGCGTCGACCTCCTCTACTACGGCCAGCAGATCCGCGCGGGCACCCTTGACGTCCTCGAGCTGCGCGGACAGGAAGTTGTAACGTTCCTCCAGCGCTGCGAACTCCTCCAGGGCAAGGGGATTGACCTTGCCGAGGGTATTGAGGTCCCGCTGTGCCCGCTTGGCCCGGGTTTCCTGGGTGCGCCTGTCGAACGGCATCGGCGCGGGCGCCACCACCTGGTCGCCGCGTTCCTTGGCCTGCTCGTATTCGGCGATCTCCAGCGCAGATGGCGGCATCGGCACATCCGGACCGTATTCGGCGATCAGGTCGTCGGGGGTGATCGCGAACGATTCGACGATCTGCTCTTCGAGCTGTTCGATGCGCAACGCCGCCTGCGCGCGCGCCAGCTCGTCACGGTGCACGCTGTCACGCAGGGCGTTGAGCCGGTCGGTGAGCTGCGCCGACTCCCGTTTGAGTTCATCGAGCGCGGCCGAACGCAACTTGCGGATGCCGTCAAGTTCGTCGCGTCCGCGTTGGGCCTGCGCCACCGCGGCACGCACCCGCTGGGCGACTTCGGTACCTACCCTCGCCACCGACTGCGCGACGACCGCGGACTCGCGACGGGCCTCGTCGGCCAGGCGCTGCCGTTCGCGATTCTCCCGCTCTCGCATCGCGGCGCTGCGCAGTGAGTCGGCCTTGCCGCGCACCGATGCGAGGCGTTCCTCCGCGGTCCGCAACGCCAGCCGCGCCTCCATCTCGACGCTGCGCGCGGCGCCGACGGCCTCACTGGCGGCGAGGCGTTCGAGATCGTCGTCGAGGGCGATGGGACCGGATTCGGTGGTGTCGCGCACGTTGCGCAGACGTTCTTCGAGTTCGTGCAGTGCGGCGAGGTTCTCGGCGCGGCTCTCCTCGGCACGATCGCGCTGGCGGGTCAGGCGTTCGGTCTCCGAGTGTGCCGTCCGCAGGTCCTGGCCCAGGCGGCCGAGCTGTTCGTAGGCCGCACCGAGGTTGGTATCGGATTCGTGCAGCGCCGCCAGCGCCGCCTCGGCCGATGCCTTGCGGTCGGCCTGTTCGGATTGCGCACCCGACAACGCGGCCGTGACCTCTTCGACGGTGCGCCGGGCCGCGTCGAGTTCGGCGCGGGCGGTATCGATCGCCGACTGCACCTCCAGGCTCGACTGCCGCCGCGCCGAACCGCCTTCGATGGCTGCGGGCCCGATCCGGTCGCCGTCGCGGGTGATTGCCCGGAGATGGTGGCGCTGCGCCAATCCCAGGCCCGCGGTGGCGTCGTCGACGACGACGGTGTCTGCGAGGAGCACTTCCAGCGCTCCGCGGACCGAATCGGGGCAGGTCACGACGTCGGCGGCCCAGCGCACTCCCGAAGGCAGGTCGACAACACGTCGAGTCCCGTTCACCGGCAGTCCGCTGACAATGAGCGCGGCCCGTCCGCCGTCCCCGGCGCGCAACGCGGTGAGCGCTCCGACCGCCGCGGTGCCATCGACGGTCACGATCGCGTCGGCGAGGCTGCCCAGAGCCGATGCCGCCGCCGTCTCGTATCCCGGTTCGACGGTGAGCAGTTCGGCAAGTGGCGCCAGCAGGCCGTCGGCGGCGTTCTGACGCAGCCATGCACCGCCGTCGCCGCGTTCGAGGCTGCCGGAGAGAACCTCGATGCGGGCAGTGAGTGAGGCGATCCGCTGCTCGGTGGTACGTTCCTCGGCCAGCAGGGCAGCCACCCGATCATCGGACAGCTCTAGCG
>NZ_JAGQTN010000129.1 GCF_020438995.1 Gordonia sp. (in: high G+C Gram-positive bacteria) | reverse complement strand
GCCACACCGTCGTCACCGGCCGATCCGCACACGCCGACGGCGTATCCACCGCCGCCACAGATCTCGGCCACCGTCTGGTCCACCAGCTCGCGATCGCGGCCGTTGACCACCACCGACACTCCACTGCCGGCGAGCTGATGAGCCACGGCCAGGCCGATACCGCGGGTGGCACCCGCGACTATCGCTGCCTGACCGGCCAAACCTGTTGCGCTCATCCGAGATTCGCACCCACGGGAGTGATCGGGATGGACGGTCCGCGGTTGCTGAACTCCCAGCTCGATCCCTTGCTGAACCGGGTGATGGCGACCTCGCCCGATTCCCGGATACTCTTGTCGCCGAGCGTTATCCGAACCCGAAGACCCCCCTCGTGGTCCTCGGCGGCGACTACCCACCGGTCACCGACGGCGGTGGCCGCCGCCTGCATCGGCTCCAGGTGATCGGCGTCGAGCACCGATACCCAGCCGCCGTCGAGGGCAGCGGGCGACTCATGGGGAATCGTCACCAGCACATCGTCTGTCCCGGAAGCATTTTCGACGGCCTCGGCGGTCACACCCGTGTACTGGACTGGCCCGAAACACGGATGCAGTTCGATCACCTTTGCCAGATCCGTTGCGTCCGAGCCCAACCCGAGTGCGTTGCGGACACGTTCGGCGGCGATTCCGGCGATCCCGCTGAGTTGTTTGCGGTAGATGTCGAGCACCTGCTCCACGTCAGCGGTCTGCCTGCGCACGCTCCACAGGAAACCGAGCGCGAGCAGTTGATGTTGCAGCGCAACCTCTTCGGCGACGCGGGTGAGCGCGGTATGCGACCATTCCCGGAATTGCAGATCGGCCACGAGCGGCCCACGGTAGTCGACCCAGCCGTCGGCGGCATCGGCGTCGATCGGTGAGAGCGCCACCGTCCCGGCGCGGGTCATGAACATCCGGGCGGCGTCCTCGGGCAGCGGCAGTTCGTCACGATCGGGTTCGATGGTGACGGTCCACGCGCAGTGCGGATGCCGGTCGGCCGGTGCCCGCGGCGGCCGGTGAATCGGCCGGATGCGGGCGCGCCGGTTGGTGGCGATGGCAGTGGCATCGAAGGTGGGGTCCTCGATGGTGTGGCACATGGTGGTGACGTACTCGTCGCCCATCGGTTCCACATCCAGCAGTGCCCCACAGTGATTGAGCACGAACGACCCGTGATACTCGTCTTCGATCTCGTACCGGAAGTCCATGAACTGCGGTGGTGCGCCGATGTCGAGCTGGAGGCATTTGAACATGTCCTCCACACCGTCGCCGTCGATGCCCAGGGCGGTGCGCATGCGGTGGGTGTACACGGGGCTGGCCGCCATCCACTCCTCGATGGCAACCTGCCCCATGACGTCGCGGCCGAACGCACCGATGAGGTGCGCCATGCCGCTGCGGTCGATCAGCTGACCGGTCAGCAGCAGTTCGGGCACGATGCCGGCCAACTGCTCCTGAGTCAGGTCACCGTACGGGGCTGTACTGGTCATCGGGCGATTACCAGAACTTGACCGGGGCGGTGCCGTAGTCGTACCAGCCGGGCAGGTTGCCGGGTGCCGACTTCTCCACCCGCTTGAGCATGGAGTCACTCATCTTCTTGTCCACCATCAGCTCCAGGAACAGAGAGGAGACGTTGCCGTAGTCGAAGAAGTCACGCTGCCAGGAGAATTCGAAGTTGCCGGCGTACTTGAACCACGATCCCTGGATGCCGTCGAGGGCGTAGTGGGAGCCGTCCTCGCGGGTGGCCTCGTACACCTGCTTCCACAGGCCGATCATGTCGCCGGTCTGATCGTCGATCACCCACGCCTGGTACGGGTAGGTCCAGCCTTCCAGGCCTTCCATCTCCTGACCGAGGGCGATGTCGCGGATCTCGTCGCGGCCGACGGCCATGAAGTCCTTCTTGGGACCGTAGTTCCAGCCGTAGGTGGCGTCCTCGGTGTAGAACTCGGCGAGCGGGCGCCAGTCACCGGCCTTCTCGGCCTCGATGTTGGCGGCCAGCCAACGTTCTTTCATCTCTTCGAGTTCGGCGCGATCAAAAGCCATGGTGTTTCTCCTGTTTCAGTCGTCTGGTCGTCAGTCTTCGACGATTCGTAGTGCTTGGGTGGGGCAGTACTGGACGGCCGCACGCACTTCGGCGCGCAGCGACTCGTCGGGTTCCTTGTCGAGAATCTCGACGTAATCCTTGTGCGCCTCGAAGACTTCCGGCGCCTCCAGTTCACACATACCGTGTCCTTGGCACAGATCCAGATCCACTTCGATACGCATCGCGAGTGCCTTTCTTACTGTGCTGCTTGTTGTCGGGCTGCCGGAACGACCCGGCGGCGATAGCGCACCTTGCACGGCTGGGCAAGCTGCACAACCATTTTCGAATGGTCATTGTGGTACGACTCCGGCGGCTGCGACAGCTCGAACTCATAATTCTGCAATAGCACCGAGAAGATCGCCTTGAGCTGCATAATGGCGAACGGCGCTCCGACGCAACGATGCCGGCCGGCGCCGAACGGAATCCACGTCCACCGGTTGGCCAGATCTTCCTGCCGCGGATCGAAATAGCGATCCGGATCGAAGGATCCGGCGTTCACGAAGTCGGGTTCGAGCTGATTGGAGACCGCGGGCGAGACGGCGATCGACTGCCCCTTGTGGACGATGTGCCCTTCGACCTCGATGTCCTGCTGCGCCACCCGCATCAGAATGATCAGCGGCGGATGTAGGCGCAGCGCCTCCTTGAGCGAGGCCTCCAGCTTGGGGATCTGCCGCATGGCGGCAAAACTGTAGGCGGGCTTGCCTTCTCCCTTGTCGGTGTAGATATCGTCGAGCTCTGCGACGACCTGCGCCATGTAGTCGGGGTGGCGCAGCAACTCCAGCAACGTCCAGGCGGCGGTGCCCTGGGTGGTGTGGTGGCCGGCGAACATCATGGAGATGAACATGCCGGTCACGGTGTCGGCGCTGAACATCGGCGTACCGTCGGCGTTCTTGAGTGACACCAGCACGTCGAGCAGGTCGCGCTTTTCCTTGTCCGGCTCCGGGTTTGCCTCGTACTCTTCGAGCACCCCGGCCATGAATTCGACGAGTTCGGCGCGGGCGGCGTCGCGGCGGCGGAAGCTTTCGATGTCGGCGTAGCAGTCGACGTAGGCGTACGGGTCGGTGCCGCGTTCGAGATCGTGATAGATCTCCGAGATCCGCTTGGACAGCTTCTCCCGGAACTTGCGGCCGATCAGGCACGACGACGACGTGTACAGCGTCAGCTCACCGAAGAATTCGAGCAGGTCGATCTCGCCCTCCTCGCCCCAGTTCGCGATCATCCGCTCCACCTCGTTGGGGATGGTGATGGCGTGCTGCTTCATGTGGGCGCCCTTGAGGGCCTGGTTGTGCAGCGCCTTCGACCGTTCCTCGGGGCTGGTGTCGAACACCACGCCCTCGCCGAACACCGGTGTCATGAACGGGTATGCGGCGGCCTGGTCGAGCACCTCGTCGGGGGCCCGGAAGAATTCCTCGTTGGCCTGCGCACCCGTGACGAGGACCACCTCGCGGTCGGCGAGCTGGAATTTCCCGACGTCGCCGCATTCGTTGCGAATCCGCCAGAACAGGGCGATGGGGTCGGTAGCGAGTTCTTCGAGATGGCCGTACTCGCCCTCTCCCCCCGACACCCGCTTGGGTTCTTTCAGATCTTCACGCAGGTCTGATTCGTCGATGACGGTCATGACTCGTCAGTCCTTTCACTAGAGAAGTTTTTCCATGGGCTGATTTCTGTATTCCGCGGCCACCTTCGTGACCCCACGGCCACCTTCTTGGTCCCGCAACCACCTTCGTGACCCCGCAACCACCTTCTTGGTCCCGCAACCACCTTCTTGACCCCGCGACCACCTTCTTGGTCCCGCAACCACCTTCTTGATCCCTGAGGGCGTCGCGCGAGCTTGCGAGCCGACGCGTCTCGAAGGGTCCGGTGAGACGAGGCTCCCAACGGGATTCGAGGTGGTTGCGGCAGGTGCGAAACGTCACCGGACCCTTCGAGACCCTCGCTCCTTCGTCGCTTCGGCCTCAGGGATCAAGAGGGTGCTTCGGCTCAGGGGTCAAGAGGGTGGTCATTGGGATCGTTTCGCTTTGGGGACGGCACCTTCGGCTTCGACCTCGACGATGCGCATGTGCGCGCCGCGGGGCATGCCGATCATCCCGGCGATGGCCTGGGCGATGTGTTCGGGTGAGAGGAAGTTGCCGTGCCGGGCGATGCCGAACTTGATCCAGTCGTTGAGCATGTCCTCGGTGGTCTTCTGGTCCAGGTCCATGCCCATGCCGGTGAGGGTCTGCCCGGGCCGCACCAGCCCGGCGCGCACGCCGGTGCCTTCGAGTTCCATCTGCACGGTGGCCACCAGGCCGTCGATACCGGATTTGGCGGCCACGTACGCGGAGGAGAAGGTGCGCGGACGCTGCGTCACATCGGACCCGATGAACACGAAATCGCCACGACCCCGCTCGATCATGCCGGGAATCACCGCCCGGTACAGCCGGTAGGCGCCGTTGAGGTGGATGTTGATCTGGTCGGTGAACTGCTCCACCGGCTGTTCGAACGACCGCCCGACGGCCAGATCACCCGCACCGGACACCACCACTTCCAGAGCACCCAGTGCCGCTTCGGCTTTGGCGACGCAGTCGAGGACGGACTGTTCGTCGGTCACATCCAGCGGGACGGCGACGGCCTCACCACCGGCCGCGGTGATCTTGTCGGCCAGTGCCTGCAGCTTGTCGACGCGGCGCGCGGTGAGCGCCACCGGATATCCGGCCGCCGCAAGCCATTCGGCGGTTGCCGCACCGATGCCCGAGGAGGCGCCGGCGACGAGGACGGGACGGCGGTCGGGATGAGGAATGAATGCCATCAGCGGGCCTGCACTTTCATCGGGAGTTCGGCGAATCCGCGCACATTCACCGAATGCACCCGGACGGCCTTGTCGAAGTCGATTTCGTAGTTCTTGACGGTGCCGATCACCTGCTCCAGGCCGATATTGCCTTCGAGGCGCGCCAGGTGGGAGCCGAGGCAGAAGTGCGTTCCGATACCGAAACTCATCAGAGACTGCCCATTGTCGCGGCCGAGGATGTACTTGTCGACGTCGGGGCCGAACACATCGACATCGCGGTTGGCCGAGCCGATCAGCAGCAGCACCCGATCGCCTTCGGGGATGGTGACTCCACCGAACTCGGCGTCGGCCATTACCTTGCGCAGCACCATCTGGCTCGAATTGTCGTACCGCAGAGTCTCTTCGGTCCAGTCGGGAACCAGCTCGGGGTCGGCCAGCACGCGGGCCAGCTGGTCGGGATTACGTGCCCCCCAGTAGACCGCGTTCGCCAGGAGTTTGGTGGTGGTCTCGTTGCCGGCGACGATCATCAGGATCATGAAGCCGATCAGTTCGTCGTCGGACAGGGAGGTCTTATCCCCCGTCGCGTCGTCGAGGATCTCGGCGGTGAGCAGCGCCGACACCATGTCCTCGCCCGGGTTCTTGCGGCGATCGGCGATCAATTCGGTGTAGTAGCGGTGCAATTCGAGATACGCGTACACGGCAGACTCGGGCACGTCGAGCACGCCTTCGTCACGGTGCACGAGTGCATCCGACTGTGCGCGTAGGTGGGCGCGGTCGGATTCGGGGACGCCGAGCAGTTCGGAGACGACATCCATCGGCAGGAGACCGGCGAAATCACTGACGTAGTCGAATTCGCCCTTGTCCAGGCACACCTGCCAGTGCTGGGCGGTCAATTCCCGGATGCGTGCGCCGAGTTCGTTGACCCGGCGCGGGGTGAATCCCTTGGACACGAGCTTGCGGATGCGCATGTGCTTGGGATCGTCCATCGCCAGGAACGACATCGCCAGGTGTGCATTGGGTCCGTACGACGACGGGTCCATCGACACACCCCAGCTGTTGGACAGCCGGACGGTGTCACGAAATGCGTTCCGCACGTCCTCATGTCGCGAGAGTGCCCAGAAATCCTGGGAGGCGTTGTAGTACACGGGTGCCTCGGCGCGCAGCCGGGCGTAGGTGGGGTACGGATCCTCGTGGAATTCATACGAATACGGATCGAAGGGAACGATGTGTTCCATTCCCGCACGCGTGGCGGTGTCGGTCATTGTTGGTGCTCCATAATCATTCGGGCTGCGGCGACAAGTCTGTCGGAGGTCTGTTCGTAGCTCAGGTGACCCATGCCGGCGTGGACGAGACCACCGGCGTACAGCATTTCCAGGGCGTCGACAACGGGTCCGGGGTTCTCGGGGTCGGCCCCGACGGCCTCGGCGAGACGGACGCGGATGAATCCGCCGATCCGCCAGCGCAGGTGTTCCACATCGGGGTCGGTACCCAGCAGTGCGACCGTGACCGCCCCGCCGAGCTGCCCCTCCCCCGCGACCACCAGCGACACCGCCCGGAGCACCCCGGCCACCCGATCGATGGGCGCCAAGAACGGATCGGGAGCCGCGACCCCATCGGCGAGTCTGCGCCAAAATACCTCGGCCACAAGGTGACTCTTGGACGAAAAGTACGTGTAGGCGGTGGCCGGCGCAACCCCGGCACGCTTGGCCACCATCCGGACGGTGAGCCCGTCGAAACCCTCGGTGTTGAGCACATCGACGGCGGCGTCGGTCAGCTTGGCGACGGTCTCGGCCTGCTGGGCCGTGAGGCGGCGGCGCGTACTTTCCTGAGACACGGGGCTGGACATGTGAGCGACACTACACTAGGTTTGAACGCGAGTCCAGACACCTGTCCAGATGGAGTTCCAGCACATGACACTACGCCCGGCAGTCGCCTCCGATCTGCTGATCGACGGCAAACTCGTACCCGGCTCCGGTGGCACTTTCGACATCGTCAACCCCGCCACCGAGGAGGTCATCGGCCAGGCCGCCGATGCCACCCCGGCCGACATGGACAGTGCGATCGCCGCCGCCCGCAACGCCTTTGACACCACCGACTGGTCGCGTGACCACGCACTGCGGGCCCGGTGCCTGCGTCAGCTGCGCGACGCGCTGCTCGCCCACGCCGACGAACTGCGCGAGCTCACCGTCGCCGAAGTGGGATGTCCGGTGTTCCTCACCCACGGCCCGCAGCTCGAGGGCCCCATCACCGACCTCGGATACTTCGCCGACCTCGCCGAAAGCTACGCCTGGACCCGCGATCTGGGCGAGGCCAAGCCGATGGGCATCAAGAACCATCGCGAATTGCGTTCAGAGGCAGTGGGTGTGGTCGGCGCGATCACCCCGTGGAACTTCCCGCACCAGATCAACTTCGCCAAGATTGGCCCCGCATTGGCGGCCGGCTGCACCGTGGTGCTCAAACCCGCCCCCGACACCCCGTGGTGCGCGGCGCTCGTAGGCAAGGTGATCGCCGAGGAGACCGATTTCCCGCCCGGCGTCATCAACATCGTCACCTCCTCCGATCATGCTGTGGGCGCACAGCTTTCGTCCGATCCGCGGGTAGACATCGTGTCGTTCACCGGGTCCACGGCCACCGGCCGTAAGGTGATGGCCGCCTCCGCCGAATCCCTCAAGAAGGTGTTCCTGGAACTCGGCGGCAAGTCGGCGTTCATCGTCCTCGACGACGCCGACCTCGGCTCGGCCTGCGCGATGGCCGCGTTCGCGGTGGTCACGCACGCCGGTCAGGGCTGCGCCATCACAACCCGCCTGCTCGTGCCTCGTGAGAAGCTCGCCGACGCCATCAAGGCCACCGGCAACGCGATGGCCGGGCTCGCCGCCAACGATCCGACCGATCCCGGAACCATCTGCGGCCCACTGATTTCGGCGACGCAGCGGGATCGGGTCGAGTCGTACATCAAGCTGGCCGTCGAAGAGGGCGGCACCATCGAGGTGGGTGGTGGGCGTCCGGCCGACAAGGACAAGGGCTTCTACGTGCAGCCGACGCTGATCTCCGGCCTGGACAACTCGGCTCGGGTCGCGCAGGAGGAGATCTTCGGCCCGGTCCTGGTGATCATCGCCCACGACGGTGACGACGACGCGATCCGCATCGCCAACGACTCCCCGTACGGTCTGTCGGGCATGGTCTACGGCACCGACGAGGCCCGCATCAACAAGGTCGTCGACGGTGTGCGCACCGGCACGATGGGCATCAACGGCGGCATCTGGTACTCCGCCGACGTCCCCTTCGGCGGCTACAAGGCCTCCGGCATCGGCCGCGAAATGGGCGTCAACGGTTTCGAGGAATACCTCGAAGTCAAGGCCGTCGCCAAACCCGCGTAGCTCGGTCATGCCCTCGTCTCACCGGACCCTTCGAGACGCTGTCGGCTCGCAAGCTCGCGCGACAGCCCTCAGGGGTCAAGACGCCTCCCGCAACCAAGAAGCAACCAACCATCTTGATCCCTGAGGCCGAAGCGACGAAGGAGCAAGGGTCACGAAGGGTCCGGCGACCTTTCGACACCTGAAGCAACCACCCCAGCAGCAACAACCAACAGAAAGAAGAACCCCCCATGAGTTCCGGACGTTTTGACGGCAAGAACATCATCGTGACCGGCGCCGCCGGTGGCATCGGCGAAGCCTACGCCCGTGGCCTGGCCGAGGAAGGCGCGAGCGTAATCGTCGCCGACCTCAACGACGAGGCCGGTGAGAAGGTGGCCGCCGACATCGGTGGCCGCTACATCCACACCGACGTCGCCGACCCCGAATCCGCCCTCGCCCTGGCCGAATTCGCTGCCGAGTCCGGCCCCGTGCACGGCCTGGTAAACAACGCCGCCATCTACGGCGGCATGAAGCTCGACTTCCTGATCACCGTCCCGTGGGATTACTACAAGAAGTTCATGTCGGTCAACCTCGACGGCGCCCTGAACGTGACCCGCGCGGTGTACCCGAAGATGACCGAGGGCGGCTCCATCGTCAACCAGTCGTCGACGGCGGCGTGGATGTACAGCGGCTTCTACGGCCTGGCCAAGGCCGGCATCAACAACCTCACCTTCCAGCTGTCACAGGAACTGGGCGGCAACCGGATTCGCGTCAACGCGATCGCCCCCGGCCCCACCGACACCGAGGCCACCCGCACCAGCACCCCGGAGGAGATCGTCAAGGACATGGTCAGCAAGCTGCCGATCAAGCGTTTCGGCAAGGCCGAGGACCACGTCGGGATGCTCAAGTTCCTGCTGTCGGACGAATCGTCGTGGATCACGGGCCAGATCTTCAACGTCGACGGCGGCCAGGTGTACCGGGCATGAGCGAGAACACGATTCGCCTGGGCTATGTGGGCCTGGGCAACATCGGCGGACCGATGGCCACGAGCCTGGCCAAGTGGGAGGGCGGCATGACCGTCTTCGACCTGTCCGACGACGCCGTCGCCAAACTCGTCGATGCCGGTGCGGCCAAAGCGGATTCGCTCGCCGATCTGGCCGCGAACGCCGACATCATCGGCATCTGCGTCCTCAACGACGCCCAGGTGCGCACTGTGGTCTCGGGTGAGGGCGGACTGTTGTCGACCGCCGCGCCGGGCACGATCATCGCGATCCATTCGACGATCGGTCCGCAGACCGCGATCGACCTGGCCGCCGAGGCATCCGAAAAGGGCGTGACCGTCCTCGACGCCCCGATTTCCGGGGGTGCGATCGCCGCCCAGTCGGGCCGACTGGCGGTGATGGTGGGCGGTCCGCGCGAGGCGTACACGCGACTCAAGGAGCCCTACAAGCTGACCGCGGAAATGCTGATCCACGCCGGTGACGAGGTGGGCGCGGGCACCAAGATGAAGCTGGCCCGCAACCTACTGCATTTCATTGCCTTCACAGCCACCGCCGAGGCCTCCCGGCTGGCCGAGGCCGCCGGCATCGACATCACCAAGCTGGGCAAGGTGGTCCGGCACACCGACTCGATCACCGGCGGTGCCGGGTCGATCATGTTGCGCGAGAACACCGCCCCCATCGAGGCGGACAATTTCTGGTATGGCATCTTCGCTCCCGTCCGCACTCTCGGTGAGAAGGATCTGTCGCTGGCCCTGGAACTGGGCAAAGAATTGGGCGTCGAGCTGCCGCTCGGCGAGATCGCGCTGCGTGATTTCGCCGCCGCGATCGGCGTCCCACATACCGAAGGAGAATCCGCATGAGCGATCAGGAGCAGACCGAGATCCGCAAGAAGGGTCTGGCGAAGATGTCGGAGGTGTACGGCTGGGAGATGTCCGACGGTCCGGGCGACTACTTCGCGCACACCTGCGACCAGGTGTTCGGCACGGTGTGGACCCGCGAAGGTCTCACCAACCGCGACCGTCGCCTGCTTCTGCTCGGCGCGCTCGCCGCGTCCGGCCAGGACGACGTCGCCGAAATCCAAGCTGGCGCCGCGCTGTCCAACGGCGAGCTGACCCCGCACCAGTTGGAGGAGATCTCCCTGTTCCTCTGCTACTACGTCGGCTGGCCGCTGGGCACCAAGATGCACTTCATGTTCGGCAAGGTCATCAAGAACTTCGAGAAACAACAGGCCAAGGCCGCCGAGTGACCCTGGTGCGTCATGCACCCGTCTCACCGGACCCTTCGAGACGCGTCGGCTCGCAAGCTCGCGCGACGCCCTCAGGGATCAAGATGTCTCCCGCAACCACCCTCTTGATCCCTGAGGCCAAAGCGACGAAGGAGCAAGGGTCACGAAGGGTCCGGCAACCATCAACGCATGACCCCACCACCCCCACCCCAACCACCCTCTTGATCCCTGAGGCCGAAGCGACGAAGCAGCAAGGGTTCACGAAGGGTCCGGCGACCATCGACGCATGACGTATCCACCGCCACCCCAATCACCAGGAGAACAATGAAATTCGAACCGCTGTCCGGGGGCAACGGGTGCTCGTTGCTGAGCGCCGTTCCCGGCCCCGACCTCGCTGCCGCCGGATACACCGAAACCGAGTACGCCGCTTCGGGTTCGGTGACGGGTCTGACGCCCGACGGCCCGGTCGGGGAGGCGGAGTTCACTACGCGGGTCCTGGTCCGCAGGCCCGCCGACGGCGCCGCGTTCAACGGCACCGTGGTGGTGGAGTGGCTGAATGTGAGCAGCGGCAACGACACCCCGGCCGAATACACGTATGTGTCACCGGAATTGGTGCGTGGTGGATACGCGTGGGTCGGCGTGTCGGCGCAGTTCGTCGGTGTCGAGGGTGGTTCGGGGTCGGTCGGTATCGGAGGTGACAGCCTGGCCACCAAGGATCCGGAACGATATGGTGCGCTGCACCATCCCGGTGATGCCTACTGTCACAACATCTTCGCCGAGATCGCCGACGCCCTGCGCACCGGTGATCCGCTCGCGGGATTGACCGTCGAGAAGCTCCTGGCGGTGGGTGAATCGCAGTCGGCGATGGCCCTGACCACCTACGTCAATACGTTCGCCGCCGAACACAAGGTGTTCGACGGCTTCCTGATTCATTCCCGCGCACTGGCCGGACTCCCGCTGGGCCCGATCGGCGCTGGCGTTGACGTCACCGAAACCTTCCGCGGCGCACCGGCGCCCATCCATGACGGACTGTCGGTACCGGTGTTCACAGTACAGACCGAAACCGACCTGCTCACCAATTTCCGCTATCACCTGGCCCGGCAACCGGATTCGGATCTTATCCGCACCTGGGAGGTGGCCGGTTCGGCACACGCCGACCTGCATCAGGTGGGCCCGTTCGAGGAGTACCTCGGCTGCCCCGACCCAGTGAACCGCGGCCAGCAACGCTTCGTCCTGCGGGCGGCGTTGCGCCACTTGAACACCTGGGTACGCGACGGTATCGCACCACCGGTCGCGCCGCCGCTGTCGCTGAGCACCACACTGCTCGGCGAGGAGACGGCCGAGCCGTTCTTCGACGTCGATGATCTGGGCAATGCGCTCGGCGGTGTCCGGACCCCCTGCGTCCAGGCCCCCACCCAGATTCTGTCCGGCATTGTGCCCGATGCTATTTCGCGCATCTGCATGCTGTTCGGCTCCACCAAGCCGATCGACTCCGGCGCGCTGACCGCCCGCTACGGCACCCGCGATAACTATCTCGACACCTACCGCTCCCACGCCGACGCCGCGATAACCGCCGGTTTCGCCCTCCCCGACGATCTCGACGAACTACTCGCCGACGCCCGCCCCGACCTCATTCCCGACTAGCGTCACCCGACGATCAATGGGGTGTTCCTCGAAATGGCGTCAAAATCGCTGTCGGAGTGGATGACCGGAATCCCGGAACGAATCGCATGCGCCGCGATCAGGCAGTCGATCAATTTGCGCACGGTCTCGCCGCCGCGGCGACATGACCGATAAATCGCGGCAGCATCCTCGAAGTCGGTCGACTGCGTCGTGATCAGCGTCGCCCGGGCGAGCAACCCACGAAGATCGCGGAGATGACGTTCGTCGCGTGCACCGGCAAGAAGCTCCATCCGGTCCGGATCGCACACGGCGACCTCCCGATCAAGGAGTTCGTCGACCCGGTTGCAGACCGGACTCCCGGTGTTCCGAAGAAACTCGATCCACGCGGAAGTAGCGATGAGGATCACTCGAACCGCCCGGCACGTATCTCATCGAGGTCGCCATCCCAGCCCGAACCGCGCGGACCGCGCGCATCCTCCACGGACAGGGCTTCCTGGGCAAGTGCCCTCAGCGCGTAGTTGACCGCGTCGCTCTTGGTTGCGAGGTGATAGCGGTGCATAACGAGGTCGCAGGCCGCGTCATCGATATCGATATTGGTGTGAGACATACACCAACAATGCACCAACCGAGTGCGTCAGACCTTGGTAACCTCCACGACAATTGCGACTTCGCTTCGTGCGCGTTGTACTGCGGAACTGCGGCTCGGCGTCGGTCATGAACCCGTGATTGACCGCCCAGCTCTCCGTCGCCGACCACCTCGCCGGTTGAGGTGCGAGGTCGCCCGGCGACCGAGCCTCGAAACCACGCAAGTCGACATTGTCATCTCACCGGATTTCGAGGCTCGCGGGGATCGCGCCTCAATCGGCGGAGGTGGCAAACAACACTCTTCACACGGTGAGGACGACCTTGCCGGTGGCGGCGCGCGCTTCGAGGCACTGCAGGGCGTCGACGGCCTTGTCGAGCGGGAAGGTCGGTCCGAGAACTGGTTTGAGGGCACCGCTACGCAAATGCGGCTCCATCGCGGCCCATTCACCGGCGATGTGGCCGGGCCGGGGCAGGCAGTAGGCGCCCCAGCCGACGCCGGTGACGGAGATGTTGTTGAGCAGCAGGCGATTTACGGCGACGGTGGGGATCGAGCCGGCGGTGAAGCCGATGACCAGCAGGCGGCCATGTTCGCGAAGGGTGCGCAGCGAGTCGGTGAACCGGTCGCCACCCACCGGGTCGACGACGATGTCGACGTTCTTGCCGACGGCATCCTTGAATCCGTCGGCGAGCACATATTCGTCCGCTCCGGCAGCCAGCGCGATCGCGCCCTTCTCGTCGGTGGACACCACGCCGATCACACGTCCGGCGCCGAAGGCCTTGGCGATCTGGATGGCACTGGTGCCGATACCGCCGGCCGCACCATGGATGAGCACAGTCTCACCTTCGGCAAGATGTCCGCGTTCAATGAGCGCGAAGTAGGACGTGCCGTAGTTGAACAGGAACGACGCGCCTTCCTCGAACGACACCGAGTCGGGCAGCTTGAACGTCAGATCCGTCTGTGCCACAACCTGTTCGGCGAATCCACCCAGCAACGGCAGCGCACACACCCGGTCCCCGGCCACCAGACCCGACGATTCGGGTGCCGACACCACCACACCGGCCACCTCGGCACCCGGAATGAACGGCAGCGGCGGCTTGACCTGGTACAGCCCACGGGTTTGCAGTAGTTCGGGAAACGCCACACCGGCGGCCTTGACGTCGATCAGCACCTTGCTGTCGTCGGCCGGTGCGGGCACGTCGACGACCTCGATCGCCTCCGGACCGTCGAGCTTGCTGATGTGAATGGCGCGCATTGGCGGCTGAACCCTTTCGGCGGAGGGCGCGGCGAATCCCGCGCCGATGCCCACAACCCTACCTGAACCCACATTCAACTTCAATGAGCAGGGATGGCACCCTACATGCGGGCACGCGGGCCACGTACTCGCTCAATGATGAGGCCCGGACTCGGCTACCTCTCCGCCACCCGGCACACTTCCCGCCGCCGATCGTTCAGTCGAAGACGTCGCTGATCGCTTCCGCCGTGGCCGCCCGGCTCAGCCATGCCTCGAGCAACTCGACATCGCCACAACCCCGCACGCGTTCGCGCACCTCGTCGGGCACGTCGATCCCCCGCGCCCGAAGGACGGTCAGGACAGCAACACCAGCTTCCTCGGCCTTGCCCTCAGCCTTGCCTTTGGCCTCACCGTCACCGAAGTGCTTCCGTGCGAATGGGGATTGATGTTTCCATGTCGTCGTAGTCATAAGTCGCTCCCAACGCGCGCGGGCAGCCCCCGAAAGCACCGCCCAGATCAATTCAGAATACACATAGCCATGCTCGGGATCAGTGCCGATCGTGTCGGCCAACGCCTCCAAAACCCCAGGTACATCGTGGTGCGTCATCGCTGACAGCATCGCCAGTTCCGTACTCGACCGAGCCCGGTCAACATCAGCGACAACCGGCACCACCTGCGGCCCCACCACGATCGGCGTGATCACCGACGCACTCCCGATCTGGATCGGTTGCGCCGCCCACCGCGCCACGCCGTCATCGACGCACACCACCAGTACCTCGACCGGGCACCGCAGTCGCTGCCGCAACGAGATCACATAGCTCGGCCACGAATACGCCTTGTCGCCGTCGCGACCCAACTGCACCTCGACGACAATCCCCAGGACCGCACGACCGCCCCGATTGAGGGTGACCACCGCATCGGCCCGCCGCTCGGTCGGTACCACCTCACTCAGATCCGCCGACCCGATCTCCGCCGACTCATACTCGGGCACAACAAGATCCGCGACGCCGGTGAGCATCTCCCCCGCAAACGCCGGACACAACCGGATCAACTCGACGATCGCCTCATGCCGCATCGATACCATACTCGCGAGCATAGAAGTCACCTACGACATCGATACCTGTCGGCAACCCGGCCGACCGTGTCCTTTCGATGGCAGTCCGCCACCCGGGCGCGCCGGTGTTCGCGCCGCAGACGACAACGATCGGCGGGACTCACCGAGAGTTTCCGCCCATCAATCATGCTGCACAGACCCAGGATTCGGTCCGCCCGACCGAGTCGGCACTACGCGGTGGCGGTGCCACGACTTCACATCCGCAGTGCGCAAAGCTATTTCAGGTATTGAGAAACGAAAAGGGTGGGAGTTCCGAAGAACTCCCACCCTTTTCAGGTTTTGCCCTCAGGGCCGAGGGTCAGCCCAGGCTGAACGGACGACCGTAGACGCCCACAACACCCTTGACGGACTCGGTCTCGACGACAACCGTGATCTTGGCCTTCGCCTCGGCGAAGCCGGCGCAGCCTTCGAGGTTGATGCGCTCCTGGCTGTAGGCGACGCCACCCTTACGACCGGTGAAGGTGTAGTCGTTGACAGCGTCGTCATCGTCGTCAGCCAGCTGGATGATCGGAACGTAGGCGGTCTGGCCCGGGCCGAGCGACAGGCTTGCACCCACATCGGCGCTCGGGGTCACGCCCGGACCGGTGGTCGTCGTAGTCGTCGGGTCGTAGATCGCCGCACCAGTGCCGAGGTCGATTCCGGCGAGATCGCCGCCCGAAGTCTCAACGCTCGGCGGTTCGTACGATGCGCCGGCGTTGCCGCCACCGCTGACACCGACACCGACCTGGCAACCGACGATGTAACCGGCAGCGATGGTGCCGCCCTCGGCCTTGCCACCGACGGTGACGCGGACCTTGCCCGACACCCATGCCTCGCGGGTGGTGTTGAACGACTCGACGACCGAGTGGACGCGCGAGACCTTCTGACCGAACAGCTCGACCTTAACGGGGGTCCCGTCAACGAGCTTCTTGGTGACGGTGGTGCCCGGGATGTTGCCCGCGGCGGCGCCACCGGCACCGATGGCGCTGAGGCCGAACGCAGAGACAGCGGCGAGGCTGACTCCGGCGACCACGCGGCGCGTGATGGTCTTGCTCATGATTCCCCTTCGTGGAATTCAGATCTGCCTGACAGCAGATAAATCTCAGTAGTTGTTGCTGGATATCTGCTGGAAGGTCAGCTCACAAAGAAGGGCTGGCCGTACAGGGTGGTCTGGATCAGCGAACCTTCACCGGTGACCGTGTCGTCATCCTGGTTGATGTCGTAGCCCTTGGCACCGATGGTCTTGACGTAGGTGCGAGCCGACGCGTAGCCACCGCAGTTGGGGAACTCGATCTCGAAGCGGGACAGCTGGATCGCCGCGGTCTTACCACCGGCGAACTTCTTGTCGGCGAGCTTGAAGACGCCGGCCTGTCCGGGGGTGATCGGCAGGCTGACGCCGCCGGTCAGGGAGATCGCACTGGGCAATCCGGCAAGAGGGTTGCTCGCGGTGGCGCCGGTGATGGCACCCACGATGTCCAGCCCGCCACTGCTCGTCACCTGGAATCCGCTGACGTCGATCTGGCAACCGGCGATGACGTACACGTACATCTTGCCGCCGACGTCTTTGCTGGCCTTCGAGGTGTAGACACCGGAAACCAGGGCGGTACGGCCGAGTCCGTTGTAGGCGACGCGCTTCACCGAGAACTGCGACTCGTGCTGACGCCACGTACTCAGCTTCTCGCCGTCGACACCCGATGCGGACTTGTATCCGTCGCGCAGCGGCGCGGCAGCGGCGCTACCCGTACCCATGGTTCCCAGGCCCAGTGCCGCAACGGCGGCCAGAGCTGTCGCACCAGCGGCGCGGCGCAGCCCAAGCTTGCTGAACTTGCTCATTCGTTCCCTCTCAGAGGATGTTCGGCTTCTTAAGACGTGGACTACGCCCACACCCCCGGCCACCGGCAGTGTCGACGTCCGTGACCAGTGTGTGTCGACCCCCGCCTCTGCGGGTCGTCATCACGAACATTGCATCTCCTGCCGTGGCCACCACGGTCTCCTGTGAGAAGGGGTCCTACTCAGGGGTCGACCGCAGGATCTTCCCGGCTCCCGGAGGTCGGAGGCCGGTTACATCAACGGGAACGGTATCGGAGTTGTCTCAGGTGCGGCAACAGATGCACTCAGTGATGTCACAAACCGACACCGGAAAGTGACATATGCGCTGTAGGGAACGTATATGTGCGGACTTGTTAACAGAAGGAAAACACGCAGCACTGACGGTGTTACGTGACCCCTGCGCTACGTGTGGTGTGGCGGACGGTTGATGTCGTACCACTCTCGGGTCATCGGATTGTGATCTTCATCACATTCAGCGGCCAGGGACCGCCCGGAGCCCGAACCGAAGATCGCATCGAGCCTGCGCCGCCGCCGCCAGTCCGGCTCACCCGGTGCCGATTCGGCTCTGTATACAATTTCGGTCGATTCGGGCAGGTCAGAGCCTGTCTGATCAGACAGGTCCGCAGACTCGCCACCGGCTGCGGAGGTCCCGGATTCAGAACTCACTGATCGACTCGATGACGTACTTTGCGAGCGGAGCGACCGTCGCCATGCCGTCACGGACCGCTGCACGCGAACTTGCGATGTTGACAACGAGCGTCTGACCCGACAATCCGGCGAGACCACGCGAGAGCCCGCCGTCAGTGGCCCCGGCCGCCAGCCCCGAACTGCGAACGGCCTCCTCGATGCCCCGCAACCTGCGATCGAGCAGCGGCTCGGTGGCCTCCGGGGTCACGTCGCGTGCCCCCACTCCCACGCCGCCCACCGACACCACCAGGTCGACACCACCGATCACGGCGGTGTTCACCGCGTTGCGGATCTCGATCTCGTCACCCGGCACCGTGACCGTGGCATCGACGTGGAAACCGGCCTCGGCGAGCAACTCCCGCACCAGCGGCCCCAGCGGACTCGGGCGTTCGCCATGTGCGGCACGATCGTCGACAACCACCACCAGGGCACGCCCGATCTCATCGACCGGCGCCGACACCGGGTCCTCGTCGCGATGGCGCTGCACGAATTCGCGGGCCGCCGCGTCCGCGGCCACCACGTCCTCGGGATCGATCGTGGAACCCAGGTTGTTCATAGTTGCCTCCCTCACCATGCGGCCGCCCCGCCGCGCCTGCACACCGACGCGAGCACACATACGCCGGGCAAATCGTCGCCCTAACCCATCTGACCAGCCTCGCCCGCCACAGGCCAGTGCTGCGGGCGGACTCTTGCGAACTCCTCAGGGTCGGGCCACGCCGTCTCAGCCGACCTTCAGATCCTCCAGGGTCACCGTCGCCGTCCTGGACTGCCCGTTCACCTCGTAGGTCACCTGAACCTGTTCGCCCGGCGCATGCGAGCGCACCGCCGCCACCAGGGCATCACCCGAGGCGATCAGCCGGTCACCGAACTTCGTCACCACCGCACCGCGCGGAATACCCGCCTTACCAGCCGGACCGTTCGACTGCACATCCGAAAGCAGGGCACCCGTCTGGCCTGTGCCGCCCGCGGTCTGCCGCACCGACACGCCCAGGCCGGCATGAGTCGCCGAACCCCGCTCCTGCAATTGCTTGGCCACCCGGTACGCCTGATCGATGGGAATCGCGAACCCCAGCCCGATGCTGCCGCTGCCGGCCTCCGAACTCGAACTGCCGCCGAGCGTCGCGATCGCCGTGTTGATACCGATCAGCGCACCCCGCGCGTTGACCAGCGCACCACCGGAGTTGCCGGGGTTGATCGCGGCGTCGGTCTGGATGGCGTCGATCACCGACGTCGTGCCCGACTCACGGGATGTGGACACCGGCCGGTTGAGCGCCGAGATGATGCCCGTGGTGACGGTGCCCGCCAAACCCAGCGGCGCACCGATCGCGATCACGTCCTGACCGACGGCCAGGTTCTTGGAAGTACCCACCGAGATGGGCCGCAGACCCGACTTGTCGGCCTTGAGGACCGCGATATCGGAGATCGGATCGGTACCGAGCACCTTGGCGCGTGCCGACGTACCGTCGGAGAAATTGACCTGCACGTTGTCCGCCGGGGTGCCGGTCAGACTCACGACGTGGTTGTTGGTCATGATCACGCCGTCCTCGCTCAGGACCACGCCCGAACCCTCACCCTGCTGATTGCCCACCGTCACATCGATCGACACCACTGACGGCAACACCCGGGCCGCCACGTCCTGCACCGAACCCTTGGGGGCGTCGACCTGCTGGGTGGCCTGGCTGTTCGGGTCGCCGCCGAGCGGGCCGCTGCTGACGGTCGTCGACGCCGACGGCGCATCGTCGTTCAGGTTCGCGCCCACCACCCCACCGACTCCACCGGCGACCAGCGCGACCGCCACCACGCCGGCGGCCGCGAGCGCCTTGCGGCCACCCTTCTTCTTCGGGGCGGCCGGCTGGAACGAGAGGTCCTGCGACAGGGGCCGCGTCGTGGCGTGCTGCCGGTCCGCGGGCACGCCGCCCTCCTGCGGCACAGTGGGGTCCGACGGCGAAGGGCCGAACGGCGACGTCACGGGCTGCGCACCGGCGTACTGGTCCGCACCCGGTTGACCCGCGGCGCCGTAGGCCGGATATCCGGCGGGTGCGAAGCCACCGCCGTACGACTGCTCGCCGACGCCCGGATAACCCGAAACCTGTTGCGTCGGTCCATATTGCGGCGAATTATCCTGCCCCTGTGCGGGATTGGCCCACGCCGACGGCGCCGCACCCGACTGGTCCGCACCGGGCTGGACGGGAATCGAACCTGTACCGTATTGTCCGGCAAAAGGATTGGGTATAGCAGCGGTCGGCTTCTCACCGAATCCGGCCGACTCCGGCCCAGGAACACCGTCCCGGTCCAAGCGCGTGGTGGCCGATGACGGGTCGACGGGGTTCTGGCCCCCGCCGCCGGGCCCAGCACTCCCGCCGGGCACACCCTGATCGCCGTATCCGGGGTCGCCGTATCCGGGAAAACCGCCCTGCGAGCCGCCACCGGTCATTGTGTTCTCCTCATCCGTTCCACCTGCACGCGTTCCACCTGCAAGACGGGCACCGCCGGTACCCTGTCGTACCGGCATTTGCCGTCCACCACCCTCGGTTCGGGCCAGTGAAGTCTATTCCTGTTCGGGTTGACTCTATGTCTAGTGCCCCGAGCTATCACCGCGCTGATACGAACCTGGGGCGCACCCATGAACTCGCCCGCCACAACCGAACCGCACCTGTTCTTATTGACGAACGACACGCGGCGTCGGTTCCATCGCCACCGGGTGGCCGGGCAACCGCAGCCTGATCAGTGCGCCGCCGGCTTCGGACTGCTCGGCCACGACGGTGCCGCCGTGCCGCTGCACCACCTGCCGGACGATGGCCAGTCCCAGCCCGGAACCGGGCATCGACCTGGCGTCCGTCGATCGGTAGAAACGCTCGAACACCAGCTCTCGATCCTCGGCCGGAATGCCCGGGCCCGAGTCCGCCACCGTCAACTCCACCGTCGTCGGATCGATCTGATCGAGGACCACCTGCACCGCATGGCCACGCGGGCTCCACTTCGCGGCGTTGTCGAGGATGTTCAGGATCGCCCGGCTCAGACCATGCTCCTCACCGAATACGAACCACGGCACCAGCGTCGTGACGAAATCGACGTCCGAACGGCGGCGGCGCGCCCGCTCCAGCGAGCGTTCGATGATGTCCACGAGATCCAGCTCTTCGACGATCACATGTTTGGCATCCTCGCGCGCCAGGTCCACCAGGTCGCCGACCAGCGTCGACAACTCCTCGATCTGCGCGAGCACATCCGAGCGCAACTCGATCATGTCGGAGGCGTCCATCGCCGGCGCGCCCGGCGCACTCGCCGCCATCAGCAACTCCAGATTGGTCCGCAACGATGTCAGCGGCGTCTTGAGTTCGTGCCCGGCATCGGCCACCAGGCGCGACTGTCTGTCCCGGGACTCTGCGAGCGCAGCCAGCATCGTGTTGAAACTCTCGGTCAACCGAGCCAGCTCATCGGTGCCGGTCACCGGGATCGGCGTCAGGTCCTGTGTCTTAGCCACCCGCTCGGTGGCACGGGTGAGGCGGGCCACCGGACGCAGACCGGCCCGCGCCACGGCGGTACCGGCGAGCGCGGCGAACGCGACACCACCGCCGCCCACCACCAGCAGCACCCACGCCAGTCGTTTGAGCACCCGATCGGTGTACACCAGACTGTCGGCCAGAACCACGGTGTAGCCGTTGGGAATCTTGCGGGCGAGCACCCGCCGCCCGCCGACGGTCCGCAAACTCTGTACCACCCCTGCCGACTCGGGCGCATTCATGACGGCGAACTCGGGCAGACCCATCGGCACGTCACCGATCCTTAGAATCAGCCCGCTTTCCGACTCCAGTAGCACTGTGATGCTCGTCGAGAACACCGTGCCCTGTAGCGCCATCTCCGGCCCCTGCTCCAGCATGCCCACCCGTGACATCGCCGTCAGGCCGTCGGCTCTCGACTCCAACTGTTTGTCGATGTCGTTGTACATCGCCCGGTGCACCGTGAAATACGCCGCGGCGGCCATCAGACTCACCGACACCAGCACCACCGTCGCCGCCAAGATGGTGACCCTGCTACGCAACGACACCGTACTGGTCAGCGGCATCGGCGCCCGCATCTCCCGCGGTCTGGGACGCTGCGCACTCAGGGCCACCGCTATGCCCCGATCACGGCGGGGTCTCCCGCAGCACATAACCCACACCGCGCACGGTGTGGATCAGCCGCGGCTCCCCGTCGGCCTCGGTCTTGCGGCGCAGATAGCCCACATACACCTCCAGCGCGTTGCCCGACGTGGGGAAGTCGTAACCCCACACCTCCTCCAGGATTCGGCTGCGCGAAAGCACCCGGCGCGGGTTGGCCATCAGCATTTCCAGCAACGAGAACTCGGTGCGGGTCAGGCTGATCGACCGGTCGCCACGGGTCACGTCCCGGGTCACCGGATCGAGGGTGAGATCGGAGAACTCCATCGCCTCCGAATCCTCCTCCGAGGCCGCCGCCGACCGGCGCAACAGCGCCCGCAACCGGGCCAGCAGCTCTTCGAGCGCGAATGGTTTGGGCAGATAGTCGTCGGCACCGGCATCGAGGCCCGACACCCGCTCGGACACCGTGTCGCGGGCGGTGAGCACCAGAATCGGCAGGTCGTCGCCGGCCGACCGTAACCGCCGGCACACCTCAAGACCGTCCAGGCGCGGCATCATCACGTCAAGAATGGCCAGGTCGGGCCGGTCGGCGACGATCTTCTCCAGCGCTTCGAGTCCGTCGCCGGCGGTGTCGACGGTGTACCCGTTGAAGCTGAGCGAGCGCCGCAACGATTCCCGCACCGCACGATCGTCATCGACCACCAGAATCCGCATACGTACATTCTTAATATTCACGACTGTGAACGGGCTGAGACACGCAAAACCGGCGGTTGACAGCGCATGATCCCCCGAGTCCGCATCACAACCCGAATCGGGGCTGTGAGGTCTGGTTGATAGTGACGTAACAGGGGCAGCGTGGTTGGGAAACATGACATCGCGACCCTCGAGTCCGTGACCACCACGACCGTCTCCTCGCTGTGCGCCTATTGTGGCGTCGGCTGTGGCGTGGATTTCGCGGTCAGCGCCGACGCAGGTGAGACGGCCATCACGAAGTCCGTGGGCACCAAGAACCATCCCACAAACTTCGGGCGGTTGTGCACAAAAGGCTCGACCACTTCCGACATGCTGAACGCGGGTGGCAGGCTCACCTCCGCCCTCGTGCGACCCACCCGCGGCGCACAGCCCGAGCCCGCCGACGTCGACACCACCATCACCGACACCGCTCGCCGACTGCGCGCCATCATCGACGAACACGGACCCGACTCCGTCGCGTTGTACGTGTCCGGTCAGATGTCGCTGGAGGCGCAATACCTGTCCAACAAGCTGACGAAGGGATTCATCGGCACCAACCAGATCGAATCCAACTCGCGACTGTGCATGGCCAGCGCCGGCACCGGCTACAAGCAGACCTTCGGTTCCGACGCCCCGCCCGGCTCGTATCAGGATTTCGATCACGCCGACGTGTTCTTCGTGATCGGCGCCAATATGGCCGACTGCCATCCGATCCTGTTCCTGCGCATGATGGATCGCGTCAAGGCCGGTGCCGAGCTGATCGTCGTCGATCCGCGGCGCAACACCACCGCCGAGAAGGCCGACCTGTTTCTCCAGGTGAAGGGCGGCACCGACCTCGCCCTGCTCAACGGTCTGCTGCACCTGATCATCGAGAACGGGCATACCGATCCCGAGTTCATCGCCGAGTTCACCGACGGCTTCGAACAGATGCCTGAATTCGCCGCCCAGTACCCACCGGATGTGGTCGCCGAGATCTGCGGGATCGACGCCGACGACCTGCGCCGGGCCGCCGAACTCATCGGCACTGCCGAGAACTGGATGTCTTGCTGGACGATGGGCCTGAACCAGTCCACGCACGGCACCTGGAACACCAACGCGCTGCTCAATCTGCACATGGCCACCGGTGCCCTGTGCCGGCTGGGCAGCGGACCGTTCTCCCTCACCGGCCAGCCCAATGCGATGGGTGGTCGCGAAATGGGTTACATGGGACCGGGATTGCCCGGTCAGCGGGCCGTACTGTCCGACGACGACCGCGCGTTCTGCGAAAACATCTGGGGCGTACCAGAAGGCACCCTGCACACCCGTCTGGGCGGCGGCACCATCGACATGTATTCCAAAATGGCGGCCGGAGACATCAAGGCATGCTGGATAATCTGCACCAATCCCGTTGCGTCCGTGGCCAATCGGAAAACCGTCATCGAAGGTCTCGAACGTGCCGAACTGGTGATCGTGCAGGAGACGTTCGTCGACATGGAGACCAGCGCGTACGCCGATGTCGTGCTACCCGCGTCACTGTGGAGTGAGTCGACCGGGATCTTCATCAATTCCGAACGCAATCTCACTCTGTTCGAACCGGCGCTGACCGCACCCGGGCAGGCCATCCCCGACTGGCTGATCATCGCCCGCATCGCCTGCGAGATGGGTTACGCCGACGCGTTCACCTATGCCGATGCCGAGGAGATCTTCGAGGAGATCAAGCTCTTCCACAATCCGAAAACCGGCTACGACCTGCGCGGAGTCACCTACGACAGGCTTCGGACAACCCCCATGCAATGGCCGTGCCCGCCGCCGTCGCCGGAGCGGCCCGACCCCACCGCCGATGGCGCCCGCAACCCGATCCGCTACCTCAACGACGGGGTGAGCCAAACCCTGTACACCGCACCCGACGGCAGTGTCCCGAAGCTCGCATTCGCCACCCCGAACCGTCGTGCGCAGTTCTTCGCCCGGCCGCACATGGACCCGTTCGAAATGCCGGACGACGACTATCCGATCCTGCTGAACACCGGCCGCCTCGCCCACCAGTGGCACACGATGACCAAAACCGGGCGGGTCAAGAAGCTCAACAAACTCAACCCGGGACCGTTCGTCGAGATCCATCCCGATGATGCCGCGAAATACGCTATCGCCGAAGGTGATCCGGTGGAGGTGGCCTCCCGTCGTGGCCGGGCGGTCCTGCCGGCATCAGTGTCCGACCGGGTACGGCCCGGCAACTGCTTCGTCCCGTTCCACTGGAACGACGCATTCGGCGAACACCTCGCCATCAACGCGGTCACCTCCGACGCCATCGACTCGGCCTCCCAGCAGCCCGAGTTCAAGGTGTGCGCGGTGACCCTGACCAAGGTGGCCCTGCCCGCCGACACATCGACACCTGCCGCGGATACGGCAGAAATGCCCGCAGCCGCCGGTGCGGAAGAGAAATGGAGTCCGGAGATGCTCACTCTGCTCGCCGAATCGCTCGGCGTCACCAGCGTCACCGCCCCACAACCCGACGACGCCGAACGCATCTACCTGGCCGGGCTCGTCGCCGGGCTCCAGGCCAATCCCACCGGCGTACCGACCATCCCCCCGGACGCGCCGCTGCGCCCGGAGATCCGCAACTGGGTCGCCGGATTGTTGTCGGGAATGTTCGCACGCAGTCACATCGCCGGTACCGCCGCCCTGCCCGCCGGGTCGTCGGCGATCGCGCCGTCGACTCCGGGTGAGGTGATCATCGACGCCGAGACGTCGTCCGGCACGGCGACCGAAACGATCACCGTCGCCTGGGCCTCGCAGACCGGCAACACCGAGGAATTCGCCGACGAGTGCATCGCCAAGCTCAAAGAATCGGGACGAGAAGTGATTTCGCGGCCGATGGACGAATTCGACGTCAAGGATCTGAGCGGGACGGTGCTGTTCCTGACCGCTACCACCGGTGACGGCGACCCACCCGACAACGGGAGTTCGTTCTGGGACACGCTGTCGGGCGACGGCGCCCCCGATATGTCGGGGATCAAATACTCCGTGCTCGGTTTCGGCGATTCCAACTACGATGACTTCTGCGGCCATGCCCGCAAACTCGACGAGAGGATCGGTGCGCTCGGCGGGTCACGGATCGCCGACCGCGCCAGCTGCGAACCCGACTACGAGGACACCGCCGGCGGCTGGCTCGACAACGTCATCAAGGCGATGAGCCACCACCACCCGCCTACTCCCCCGGCACCGGGCGATCGGGTCGTCGTGGTCAGCGAACCGGCCGACTCGTCAGCCGCGCCGTCGATCCGCACCGGTACATTCTCCCGGAAGAACCCGTTCGTCACCACGCTCACCCGAAACCACCGACTCAACGGGGACGGATCGGCAAAGGACGTGCGCAACTTCGCCTTTCACCTCCCATCGGACATCCTCCCCTACACCACAGGCGACGCCCTCGGAGTATGGCCGCTCAACGACCACACGCTTATCGATGAATGGCTCGACGTCACCGGTCTGACCGGCGACGAGCCGGTCAACGTGTGGGGCGACGACATGACATTCCGTCGTGCCCTGCGCGAGCGTCTCGAGTTCGCCAAGATATCAAGCGATTTCGTCCGGTTCGCCGCCGACCGCAACGGGTCCGGCGACCTGCACGCGCTCGCCGCACCGGGAAACAAACAGAAGCTGACCGACTGGGCGTGGGGACGCCAGCCCGTCGACGTCCTCGCCGAGTATCCCGTCGAAGCATCGCCCGAAGAATGGGTCGACGTGCTCAAATCGCTGACACCGCGCCAGTATTCGATCTCGTCGAGCCCCAGGGAGAAGGCCGACGAGGTGCAGTTGACGGTGTCGACGGTGCGTTACAACCATCTCGGCAGACCACGTGGTGGCGTATGCTCCACGTTCCTCGCCGACCACGCCGACGACACCCAGGACATCGGTGTCTTCGTCACCCACGCCGCCAATTTCGGGCCACCGACCGACCCCGACACCCCGATGATCATGATCGGCCCCGGCACCGGCGTCGCCCCGTTCCGTGGATTCCTGCACGAACGCCAGGCGCTCGGGCATGAGGGCCGCAACTGGTTGTTCTTCGGCGAGCAGTATTCGGCCACCGACTTCTACTATCGCGACGAGCTCACCTCGATGCTCTCCGACGGCCTGCTCACCCGCCTCGATGTCGCGTTCTCCCGTGACCAGGACCGCAAGATCTATGTCCAGGACCGGATGCAGGAGCACGGCGCCGAGTTGTATCGCTGGCTCCACGACGGCGCCCACGTGTACGTCTGCGGCGACGCCTCCCGCATGGCCAAGGACGTCGACCGCACCCTCAAAGGCATTGTCGCCCAACACGGCAAGCTCTCCCCTAAGAGCGCCGAAGCCTACGTCAAGGCCCTCGCCGCCGAGAAGCGCTACGTCCGCGACGTCTACTGACCGAGTCCGCAACTTTCTGTGCTATGGGAGGAGGTCGGGGTGGTAGGCGGCCAAGAGTATCACGGTGCAGGTTGCCGTGATGACGATCAGGCGGCGTGCGATCTGGAATGCGGGGGATGACAGTAGTTCGTGGTGCATGTCGATAGCGTGCGCTCCCGGCCTTGGAACCCACTTGGTGCCAACTTGGGAGCCTCGTCTCACCTGACCCTTCGTGACCCTTGCGACATTGTCGCTTCGGCCTCAGGGATCAAGAATTGTCCCCCAGCCACCATCACCGCAAGAAGGGCCACCCAACCGCCATCGCGGACCGCGACCACACACCTTGATCCCTGAGACCGAAGCGACGAAGGAGCGAGGGTCACGAAGGGTCCGGTGACCTTTCGGCACCTGACGTCAGCACCTCGGGCTCAGCCAGGGTCGATGACGACGACGATCTGTCCGCCCTGGTCGGCGATCTGATAGGTGCGGACCGAGCCGATGCCGGAGGTGGTGCAGCCGCCGTCGGAGAAGCGGAACGCGTACTGATGCAGCGGGCACACGACGACACCGAGGTCGGACTGGCCGTCGGCGAGGGGGCCGCCGTTGTGCGGGCAGGCGGCGTCGGTTGCGCGCAGGGTGCCGTCGGAGAGCCGGAAGACGGCGATCTGCCGGTCGCCGACCGCGTACGCCCGGCCCTCACCGAGTTGAACGTCGGACATGGGGCCGAGGACAACCGAGGTTGTTGTTTCGATGCTCATGAGGCCACCACCGTCGGGGACGGTGCCGCACCGCGCGCCGGAACCACCGGCAGCGGCAGCAACGGCAGCGCGGGCGTGAACTGGGCGGGCGACTTGGGTTCAGCGCGGTCGAGCCACGGGTCGACGTACCCGGCGACGGCCTCGTCGATACGCTGCTGCAAACCGGCCACAATCCCATCCCGGTCGTCGACGAGAATGGCACGCAGTTCCTCGATACCGACCCGCGGCACCCACGCGTAGGTGCGTTCGAGCCATTTGGCCTGCTCGCGGTAGTACTGAATGAACAAGCCGCACAAGCGGATCACCTCGTCGGGCGAGTCGACGGTCGCCAGTACGTCACCCTTGCGGATATGCGCGCCCGCAGCACCGCCCACGTAAATTTCCCATCGGCCCTCGCCGATGGCGACCACACCGAAGTCCTTGCACAATGATTCGGCGCAGTTGCGGGGACAGCCGGTCACGGCCAGCTTCAGTTTCGCCGGTGATTCCAGCCCCTGATAACGGTTTTCCAGAGCGATGCCGAGCGCGGTCGAATCGCCTAGCCCGAACCGGCAATAGTCCGTTCCTACACAGGTTTTCACTGTGCGGAAGCTCTTTCCGTAGGCGTAGCCCGATGGCATGTCCAGATCCGCCCATACCTTGGGCAGATCCTCCTTGCGCACCCCGAGCAGATCGAGTCGCTGCCCGCCGGTCGCCTTGATCATCGGAATGTCGTACTTCTCGGCGACGTCGGCGATCTTGCGCAACTGCGCCGGCGAGGTGACCCCACCCCGCATCTGCGGCACCACCGAGAACGTGCCGTCACGCTGAATGTTGGCGTGCACGCGATCGTTGATGAACAGGGCGCCTTCCTCGCGTTTCCAGTCCGCACCCCAGATCACCCGGAGCAACGACGCCAGCGGCATCTTGGCCGCCGCGTCCTCCCCGTCGGGAGCGAGTTCGGCGATCACCTCGCTCACCGACCGCAGGTCCCGCGTCCGGATCGCTTCGATCAGTTCGGGTTTGGTCATCGGGATGGACGGCACGTACCAGTCGGCGGAGGCGTCGACGGTCAGGTCCGAACCCGCTGCGAGGGTGACGATGTCGCCGACCATGCCCTTGCACGACCCGCATCCCTTCCCTGCGCGGGTCTTCGCGCATACCTGCGCCACGCTGGTGCATCCCGACGCGACGCACGCCACGATGTCGCCCTTGCTGACGCCGTTGCAGTTGCACACCACCGCGTCGTCGGACAGTTCCGCGGCACCCGTTGCAGCGCTGGGTGTTCCGATGTCGAACAGCATCGAGATACGCTCGTCGGGCAGCGGCACCTTGTCATCGAACGCCTGACTGAGAAAGCCGACCTTGGACACGTCACCGAGCAGCATCGCGCCGATCAGCTTGTTGTCACGCACCACGACACTCTTGTAGATGCCCTTCTTCGGTTCGTAGAACTGCACGAACTCGTCGTCGGGATGTTCGGGACCCTTCACACCCATCGCCGCCACGTCCACGCCGGCCACCTTGAGCTTGGTGGTGGTACGGGAACCATGGTACGCCGCATCGGGATTGGCTCCGGTGACCACGTCGGCGAGCACCACCGCCTGCTCCCACAGGGGGGCGACCAGGCCGTACACCTCACTGCGATGCTGAGCGCACTCACCGACGGCAAAGATGGAACCCTCGTCCTCGCAACGCATCTGGTCGTCGACGACGATGCCGCGTTCGGTGACCAGGCCTGCGCGCCGGGCCAGCTCGATGTTGGGCCGGATGCCGGCGGCCACCACGATCATGTCGGCGTCGATCGCGGTGCCGTCGGCGAAACCCACACCGGCGACGCGGCCGTCGTCCCCCCTCAGGACGGCGGTCGTGCGTTTACCGGTGTGGACACCTACCCCCAGCGCTTCGATCTTGTTGCGCAACACCTTTCCGCCGTGCTCGTCGAGCTGCTGATTCATCAGATGTCCCGGTGAATGCACCACATCGACGTTCACACCCTGTGTGGTGAGTCCGTACGCGGCCTCCAGACCCAGTAGACCACCGCCGATCACCACGGCGCGTACGTCGTCGCGGGCCTGCGCCATCTGCAGCATGCCGTTGGTGTCGGCGATGGTGCGAAACCCGAAAACCCCACGCGCCAAACGGCCGTCGGCCTCGCGTAGACCGTCCATGTTGGGGAAGAAGGTGTTGGAACCTGTCGCGATGATCAGGGTGTCGAAATCGATGACACGGCCGCTGGCGCAGGTGACCGTCTTGGCGAACCTGTCGATCGATTCGGCGCTGTCGCCCACATGCAGAGTGATGCCGTTCTCGCGGTACCAGGCCATCGGGTTGAGCATCAGATCGTCGTCGTCGACGTCGGCCTCGCCCGCGAGGACGTGCGAGAGCATGATGCGGTTGTAATTGCCGTACGGTTCGTCGCCGATCATCGTGATGTCGAAGCGGTCACCGCCGCGCGACAGGATCTCCTCGACCGTCCGGGCACCGGCCATACCGTTGCCCACCACCACGAGTTTCATCAGAACACCACCATGCCGAAGTCGATGACCACCTGGCCCGATGCCCCGTCGGGCGCGGCGAGGACGAGTTCGAGGGTGACGTCGGCGTCGATGTCCTCGACCACCCGCAACGGCACGTTCACCGACGCCTGGGCGCCGATCGGGAACAGCCGCATCGGTTTTCCATCCCGCAGCAGCGTCAACACGATCAATTCCGCGGACGAATTGCCGCCCCGGAAGTACAGTGGCTGCGCGGTCAATCCGGCAGGTACCACGTACCGCAGCCCGGCGTCGAGGGATACCGGTGCGGCCAGGCCTTTTCCGGTGAAGTCGAAGACGCCCTGCAGGAAGTGCGGTGTACTGGACATTCCGCCACTATCCGCGCACCCGGTCAATTACGACTTGCCGCCGTGTTACGGCCACGTTGTCAGTCCCTCACCGGGCCGCATGGTTCGAGGTGGTGACGTGAGGATGTCACGTCACCGGACCCTTCGAGACGCTCGCTCGTCCCTCGCATCGCCCTCAGGGATCAAGATGTGTCCCCCATCTCGGCTTTCGCCGAGCACGACTCGGACACCTGAGCCCCTCGCATCGCCCTCCGGAGTCAAGACGCATCCCCCACAACAATCGCGACCACACACCTTGACCCCTGAAGCCGAAGCGACAAGGATGCGCCCCCAGCGCGACCACACACCTTGATCCCTGAGGCCGAAGCGACGAAGGAGCGAGGGTCACGAAGGGTCCGGTGACCTTTCGACACCTGACGGCATCACCTCGAACAGAGCCATCAGCGACGGCAACGACCGGCGGCGCCGACCATGTCGGCGAGCTGGGTGAACTTGACGCGCGGACGCCCCTGCGCGGCGCCGCGACGACGTTCGAGACGGTCGATGGCTCGTATACCGCGGTAGCCGATGACATTCCGGACGCGTTTGCGGACCAGCGAACCGAACGCCTTGGGGGCCTTGCGAGTGCGGATCAGCTTGCCAGAGGCGGCGTCGGCGATGAAGTCCTCCACGGTCGCGATCGCGCACATCTTGTTGGCGCCGATACCGCCGTTGGGACCGCGTTTGGCCCAGCCGACCACGTATCCGCCCGGGATGACCCGACCGGACTCGTCGAGTAACCGGCCGTCGTCGTTGCTGATCACACCACGTTCGTCATCGAAGGCGAGCCCGGGTATCGGGGTGGAGCGGTAGCCGATGGAGCGCACCACCAGATCGGTGGCCACCTTGTG